>JANXTL010000066.1 GCA_025352375.1 Acetobacteraceae bacterium
ATCGTCGGCCACCCACTCCCCGGCAAAATCATGCACGGCGGCAGCCTGTCGCGGTACCGGCAGTGACACCCGAAGTGTTCATTACGACATGGCACAATAACACGCGCAACGAAGCGGCGGCGTCGAAGTCGCACTTCCTCGATCTCTGCGCGCTGTTGGACGTGCCGCCGCCGCACAGCGACCCCACCGGCACGACCTATGCCTTCGAGAAAGGCGTTGCCCATTTCCCCACCCGTATCGACCCGAAAGCTTTGCAATGACCGAAGTCCTCATCGAAAAGCGCGGCATGGTCCAATGGATCGGCATCAACCGCCCCGAACGCCGCAACGCGATGAACGACGCGGTGATCGAGGGCATCTCGGCTGGGTTCGCCGCGGCAACCAAAGATCCCGACATGCGCGCGGTAGTGCTGACCGGGGTCGGCGATAAGGCGTTCTGCGCGGGGGCCGACCTGTCATCGGGATCAGGCTCCTTCAAATACGATTATTCGAAAACCGGCCTGAACTTCGTCCAACTGATGAAACAGGCCCGCGACCTGACGCTGCCTTTGATCGCCCGCGTCAACGGCCACGCCATGGCCGGCGGCATGGGCATGCTCGGCATGTGCGACATGGCCATTTCGACGGACAAAGCCCTGTTCGGCATGCCCGAGGTGAAGGTCGGCGTGTTCCCCATGCAGATCATGGCGGTGCTGCAACGGCTGATCCCGTCCCGTAAACTCTACGAAATGGCCCTGACCGGCGAACCCATCTCCGCCACCGAGGCCCTGGAACTAGGCCTGCTGAACTACGTTGTTCCCGTAGCCGAGCTGGACGCCAAAACCGAGTGGCTGCTGTCCCGCCTGCTAGACAAATCCCCCACCGCCATCCGCCGGGGCAAATACGCCATGCGCACTACCGAACAGCTCAACTTCGACCAATCGGCAGCGTTCATGGAGGCGCAGATCGGGACTCTGGCCCTGACCGAAGACGCCGCCGAGGGGCGTGCGGCGTTTATCGAGAAACGGGCACCGGTTTGGACCGGCCGATGACCGACAGCCCCTACCTTTTCCGAGCAGCCGACCACCCCCTCGCACAAGCGAACGAGCGCCTGAAAGTGCGGGAGGCCCAGTCCGGATTCGGCATCGCGCTGCGTTACCAGGAACGCGCGCCCGACCCCAACGCCCCAGACCCCAATGCCCCAGACCCCAATGCCCCCGGGCCCAATTGGTGCGAAACCGGCCATTCGATCTTCATCCTGGCCGGCCGCATCCAGTATCGCTTCGACACCCACACCGTCGAAGCCGGTCCAGGGGACATGCTGCACATCCCCGCCGGCCCCGAACACCGGCACAAGCCCAGTGTCCTCGGGGAGGAAACGGTCCGCTACTTCCTGACCGAATTCGGTTAAAAAAATGCGCGGCGTTAACCTTTCCTTAACCTGACGCTGGCAGCATGGGGGCAGGAGACATCTGCCATGCTCACCCCCTCGATGCGAAACTGGTTCGGACGCTCATCGCGCTCGACCGTCACGATGCTGCTGGAACCCACGTTAGACCTGCCGCCGGAACGGGAGCCGAAGCCGGTGCAGCCGATCGAGGCCCTATGGCATCCTGGGCGATTGGCGGTGTCCGACGCGCTGTGGGGGGACGGCTACCTCATCCCCGGCGGCGAAATCGCGCTTCTGCAGCTCGCCAAGCCGCTCGGCCTGTCCGCCGCCGCGAGCCTGCTACTGCTGGGCGCCGGGGCTGGCGGCGCGGCGTGCAGCCTGGTGACGGCATTGGGCGTGTGGGTCAACGGGTTTGAGGCCGACCCCGACCTGGTGGAGGCCGCGACGCAACGCATCGCACGCAGCAATTTGGGTAAGCGGGCACGGATCGACGCCTGGAACCCCGCGGACCCCAGTTTTGCCCGGCAGTACTACCACCATGCGTTGGCGCTGGAGCCGCTGCTGGGCCACCTGCCGGAGGCGATCCTGGCCGCAATCTCCGCCGCCCTAAAGCCGGGTGGGCAGCTGATGATGACCGAGTTGGTGGCGGATGCGCCGTTGAATCCCGATGACGCGCTGGTGGCGCAATGGGCAAGGCTGGAGCGTCGCGACCCGCTGGCGCTACCGACGGAGATCGCGATCACCCGGGTGCTCGGCCGGCAGGGCTACGACGTTCGTATCGTCGAGGATCTATCCCAACGCTTCATGCACCAGGGCATCATGGGCTGGCGCCGCATGGTGCGCTCGTTACAGGACGCCAAGCCGTCGCGGCAGCAGGCCAAGATCGTGGTGCACGAGGCGGAAGTGTGGCTGGTGCGCCTGCGGCTGTTCCGCGAGGGGCGGCTGCGGCTGGTACGATGGCACGCGATCGGGAACGGGTTGGGGTGAGACGCATAGCACCTTGTGCTAAGAACAGGCCTTGAGCGTCTTTATGGTTCCTCAGGTGTCCAAGTTGCTTCGGATGGAACATCTCCCGCATGCCGCGTTGTGCAATGCGGCACGTGAGGTTCTGGCCGGGCGGTTTGGGGCGGGTGAGGCCGGATGACAAACAGATCGCGGTGCTGAGCGGGATGGGCGACATCATGGAATTGAACTGCAATGGCATTGAGGAAAGCTAAATCCGTGCGGCGGACCACCGAAGACGATGTGCCCTAACCGAAACATCGATCCCAGGCCGAATCGCAGCGACCCCCGGACCATCGGCGGTTCCGATCCGAAAAAGATCGAGGTTTGTGACGACGCCAAGAGACATCGCTTACCCCTACCGCCGCCCCTTCGCCGCCACCGCGCCATCCCGCGCCGCCGTTGCCAGCTCATCCGCCCGCTCGTTCAGCGCGATCCCGACATGCGAGCGCACCCATTTCCACTCGATCTCGTGCGCCTTCGCCGCGGCCAAAATCCGCTCCCACAGATCCATGTTCTTCACCGGATCGCCCGAGGCATTGCGCCAGTTCTTCCGCACCCAGCCGGTCATCCAGCGGGTGATACCGTTCTTCAGGTATTCGCTGTCGGTGTGCAGCTTCACCTTGCAGGGAAATTTTAACGTCTCAAGCGCCTCGGCTGCCGCGGTCAATTCCATCCGGTTGTTGGTTGTGTTCAGATCGAAGCCGGACATTTCCCGCTGTTTGCCCTTGTAGACCAGGATCGCGCCCCAGCCGCCGGCCCCCGGGTTGGGCTTGCAGCCGCCGTCGGTCCAGATTTCCACCACATCTTCATCGGCCATGCGTCAGCTCCGGTTCTTCTTCAATGCCCATGGCGTCATTGAACTTGTTGAAGAAACCGCAAAGCGTCAGCCGCAAGGTCAGCTCCACGATCTGCGCTTCCGAGAAATGCGCCCGCAGGCGATCGAACAACCGCTCGCGCAGCTTATGCGGGTCGGTCCAGGCGGCGATGGTGTATTCGATCACCAGCTTGTCGACATCTGTCAGTTCCGGGTGGTTCTGCCATTCCAACACCGCGTCGATGCCGTCAGAGGAAATGCCCTCGACCGCCAGAAACGGCTTGTGGTGCGCGACGCAGTAGTCGCACTCGTTCAGCCGCGACACGACGACGATGGCCAGTTCGAGATACCGCTTGGGCAGTGTCGCCGCGTCCCGCAATTCCATCAGCATCGGCATCAAATGGCGCAGCGCCGCCGGCACATGCGCGAACACCGCCGCCTGGTTGGCGAACGGCCCGTACGACCCAGCGAAGCGGTCGTAAATAGCGGCGAGGTCGGCGGGAAGTTCGGATGACGGGATAGATCGGACGCGGGCCATGGGAAAACCTTCAGATGCCGTATGCGTGTTCGTCGCGGGCGCTCAGATGGAAGCGCAGCCGGCGCAGATACTCCACCGGGTCTTTACGGGTCACCAGCGCCCCGTCCGGCGTATTGAGCCAGTCGAATAGCCGCGTCAGCAGGAACCGGATCGCCGCCCCCTGACACAGGACCGGCAAAGCCGCCCGTTCGGCGTCGGACAGCGGGCGGAGCGCCTGATACGCCGTCAGCAGCGCGCGTGCCTTGGTCACGTTGAAGGAAAAATCCTGCTCGAAGCACCAGGCGTTCAGGCAAACCGCGACGTCGTAAGCGAGGATATCCGTCGCCGCGAAGTAGAAATCGATCACCCCGGACAATTGCTCGTTCAGGAAGAATACGTTGTCGGGGAACATATCGGCGTGGACGTGACCCACCGGCAGGCAAGTTGGCCAAGCCGCCAGAATGCTCGATAACGCGAGGTCGAGCGTTGCCCCCAGGTCGGGCACAACCTCGTCGGCCCGATGCCGAGTGCGCTCCAACAGCGGGGACCAGCCGAGCGGCCCCAGGGCGTTGGGGCGCGTTGGCGCGTAATCGGCACCGGCCAAATGCAGCGACGCCAGGGCGGCGCCCACCGGCCCGCAATGCTCGACCCGTACGCGGCGTGGCCAGACGCCCGGCAAAAACGTGGTAATCGCCGCGTGCCGCCCGGCCAGATGCCGCAAGGCCTGCCCGTCCCGTCCGCGCACCGGCTGAGGGCATACGAACGCGCGGCTGGCCAGATGCTCCATCAAACCCAGGAACCAAGGGAGTTCCGATGGATCGACCCGCTTTTCATAGAGCGTGAGGATGAAATCGCCTGCCGTCGTGCGCAGGGAATAATTGGAGTTCTCAACCCCCTCGGCGATGCCGCGAAAGGCCACGGCCGTGCCGATGTCGTAGCCTGCCAGAAAGGCCGCCAACGCGTCGTCGGTAACTTCGGTATAAACCGCCATTTCGCGCTATTCAGGCGCGAACACGGTATGGACGGCCGCGCCCCCATCCGTCATGGCCTGGCTTGTCCCGGCCATGACGTGGGGGAACGGGGGTGTCATTAGTGGGTCCAGTTTTCCGTGCGGGACCAGTGGAAATTGTCGGCGTAGGCCTTGGGCTTGATGCGGCGCGCCTGCGGCAGCTCCACATCGTAGGCGATGCCGTTCTTCTGGGCGAAAGCCTCGGCATCCGGCTGGCTGCCAAAGGTCAGCTTCACCTGCGCTTGAGTGTCAGCGCCGCCAATCCAGCCCATCAGGCCATCGGCGCGCTTGGCCGTACCTGATACAAACTCCAGAATCCACTCATGCGTCTTCGCTCGGCCGGACTGCATGGCGTTCTTCGGCGGCAAATAGATGCGGGCGCGCATAACAAACTCCGAAACTTAAGTGGTCGGGGCGGCGGGACTCGAACCCACGACCTCCTGTACCCAAAACAGGCGCGCTACCAGGCTGCGCCACGCCCCGACGGTGGCATATCTCCGCTTTTTTCAATCGCTTCCACCGTTTTTGGCCTCGGCCATTTTCGGCTTAGTCGCTTCCTCGTGGCTCCTCGCCTCTCGTAAGCCTCGTTCTTCTACCGACCGGCATTGGATACCGCAAGGCGGCACTGGTGGAGACTTCCCGGTCGTCGCGAGGCGCTATAAAGTGATGGATCGATTTCGGGCAGGTGCCAATGACCGAGGATAGAACATCGTCGGTGGAGGATCCGGACAACACGGTGCCCTCAAGCGCGAGATGGCTTGGCGGGCTCGGTGTTGCCCCGTTCATATGCTTGGCTGGTGCGGCTCCTCTCCTCGGAGGCTCAACGAGGACACTCGTTGCTCATGCCCTGGTGGCCTATGGTGCTACCATCCTGTCATTTCTGGGTGGCGTGCATTGGGGGTTGGCAATCGGACCGCAACGCGTCGCACACAGCGGAAAGCTCCCGGGCAGGCTGATTGTTAGCGTTATTCCGTCATTGGCGGGTTGGACAGCGCTTCTGGTCGCGGAATCAACTGGATTGCTCGTCCTGGCCGCAGCCGTCGCCGCGATGCTTTGGGTCGATCTTCGCGCGACCCGGCTGGGCCAGGCCCCGCCGTGGTACCCGAAGCTGCGTAGACCCTTAACCTTTGCGGTAGTTGCCGCCCTGCTGTCTGGCGCGATGGCATTAATAACCCCGGCCTAGGGCCAGTGACTGGGTCGAACCGAACGGTAGGATATAAAATGAAGATGCTTCCCTACCGGGCCACGACCAGCGGCGCTGAAGGCAACTGCCGACGTTTCGCGCGAACGTCCGCGACGGGGCATGCTTAGCCATATCATTGCAGAATTGATAATAACGCGCAACCGCGCCTCACCCGATCATCGGCTATCTTCGGAGAACCGATCATTTTCATCCAGCTTATCGAGAAAAGCGTCCGCCTCGGCGAGGATCGCCGTTTCGCGTTCGCGCGTCCAACCGGCAAGCGTTCGGTAAGACAACGCCAACCTTGGATTGCCCACAAGCTGCTCTTTCCGACGGATTAAAAAAGCCCAATAAAGATAGTTGAACGGACAAGCTTTCGGGCCCGATTGCTGTTTGACATTGTAAAAGCAACCGGAACAAAAATCCGACAAACGGTTGATATATGCGCCAGACGCCGCATAGGGTTTGGACGCCATTCGTCCCCCGTCCGCATAGACAGCCATACCCAGAGTGTTGGGCATCTCGACCCATTCGAAGGCGTCGGCATAAACGGCGAGATACCAGCGCTCGATTTCGCGTGGCGCGACACCGGCCAGCAGCGCGAAATTCCCGGTCACCATCAGCCGCTGGATATGATGCGCGTAAGCATAGCGCGCCGTGGCGCCAATCGCTTCGCGAAGGCATCGCATATCGGTTTCGCCCGTCCAATAGAAAGCCGGCAGTCGCCGCGTCGCCCGCAGCGCATTGCAGTCCGCATAGTCAGGCATTAATGTCCAATAAACGCCCCGCACATATTCCCGCCAGCCCAGGATCTGACGCACGAACCCCTCGACAGCATTCAAGGGCGCATGACCCGAACGCCACGCGGCCTCGGCCGCCCGGCAAACCTCGCGAGGGGAAAGCAGCCCAAGGTTCAAAGACGGCGCCAGTAGCGAGTGGAACAGGAACGGCGCGCCAGACTTCATGGCGTCCTGGTAGTCGCCGAAGTCGGGCAGGCTATACAATATGAAATCGTCCAGCCCGAGCAACGCGTCGGCCCGGGTCACCGGCCAGCCGAATGCCTCAAGCGCCCCAAAATGATGGGGGAAACTGCGCTCTACAAGCGCCATCGCCTCCCGTGTCGTCGCATCGGGCGGGAACCGGAGCCGCGCCGGCGGAACGGTCCGCGCCGGGAGCCGCTTTCGGTTCGCGGCATCGTAATTCCAGACGCCGCCCGCCGGCTGCTCCCCATCCATTAGAATTACATGCTCGCGCCGCATCTTCCGGTAGAAATGCTCCATACGCCAGGTGCGCCGTCCATGCGCCCAGTCAGCGAAACGGGCTCGGCTGGCAAAAAAACGGTTGTCGGGGCGCACCTCGACCGGCCGCCCCGTCAGAACGGACCAGGTCTCAACCATCTTTTGCACACGCCACTCGCCGGGTTCGGTTAACACCAAGCGGTCGGGACGGTGCCTTTCCGCCGCTCGCTGGACCTCGCTGGTGAGCGCGCCAGTATTGCCCGAGGCATCGAGCGCTATATAGTCGACGGCAACACCGCGCAGGCGCAGTTCGTCCGCGAAGTGACGCATGGCCGACAGCACCAGAACGATCTTCTGTTTGTGGTGCGGGACGTAGGTGCCTTCTTCGGTCACCTCCATCATCAGAACCGTGTCGCATCCAGGGTCGAGGTCGGTCAGCGCGGAAAGATCGTGCGATAGCTGGTCACCCAGAACGATTCTCAGGACGCTCATGTCTCGACCCTCCCCGGCATCGAAGCAACCGGCCCCAGAGCGTCCCGGCAGCGGCGGGAGCAATACTTCACACTTTCCCAGTCCCGCGCCCACTTCTTGCGCCATGCGAAGGTAAGGCCGCACGATGCACAGCGCTTGGTCGGCAATTCCGCTTTGCGGCGCATCCGGGGCATGGCGTTACCAGGGCACCGGCTTGCCGCGCCAGTCGAAAAAGCCGCCGGTCGCTTCAGCCGTCAGGCCATCGACGACGGCGAGCAAATGGCCCGCTGCCTCTGCGGGCGTATGGACCTCGAACCCAGTCGCCGCGAATGGGGCGGATAGCGGTGTGGCGACCGTGCCAGGATGCAGCGCGATACAAAGCGCTTCGGGCGCCCGCCGAGCCAGTTCCACAGCCGCGGTCCGCACCAGTTGGTTGAGGGCCGCCTTCGACGCCCGATACGCATACCAGCCGCCGAGCCGGTTATCGCCGATACTGCCAACCCTGGCAGACAGCGTCACGAAAACAGCCTTGCCCGAACGCGGCAGAAGCGGCAGCACATGTTTCATGATCAACGCCGGTCCAATGGCGTTCAAGGCGAAAGCGCGCGCGAGCCTGCCCGCATCGAGCTGACGCCAGCTTTTCTCCGGCGGCTGGTGGTCATCGTGGAGGAAGCCTGTCGCGTCGATTACGAGCCGAACTTCACAATGTGTTGCAACGAACGACGCCGCGCGTTCCAAACTTGCCTCATCGAGCAGATCGATCGGAGGCGAACTCCCGCGGCTGAAGCCGATCGTGTGCTCGAAGCAAAGCGTGGCACACAATGCTTCCAACAAAGCGCTTCCGATGCCCCCGCCGGCACCGAAAACGACCGCGACGCTGGGCCGAGGAAAGGACTTCATGCCGATGCCTGCATCGACGGCGAAAAAACCTCGATCACCGGTGTTGGGCCTGATCGATGCGCCCACGAAGTCTTTGCAGTTCGCCGAAAAGCCGAGAGATGAACGGCCGGATCGGTAAAAAAAGACGGTAGCCAGCCTCCAACGCGCCGATTGCTCCCGGCAGCGCCGCGGCGCGGGCCGCCCAGCGCCATCCTGGCAATCGGCTCCACACTTCGGCGAACGCCGCCGCTCCCGACAGCAGTTGTCCTTCGGTGTCGCGCACATGAAACCGTCCCATGGCCTGCGGGCGGGTCAAGCCGTCCGGAAGACACGTATCTGTTGCCGAGACATCGACGAAACACAGCGCCCCTGCGCGATCCGAAGCGCGATAATGCGCGATCTCCGCTCGGCACAAAGGACAGGCGCCATCGAAATATACGGCCGATTTCGGGGTTTCGGTCTGCACGCGGAACTCCTGGAACGCAGAAACTCAATGGATCGACACGGAAGGCTTACTTATTGTGCCGGACGGGTACTTGGCGGGTTCTCTCCAATCCGATGCCGTTGCAGGCTTCGCCCTTGGCGTGATCGGAGGCTATTTGCTACGGCTGGAAATAGACCCCGTGGCAACGAGGTCGTCGAGCAGGGCCATGGTGGCCCGCCCCGAACAGCCGAACGGGTTCAACTCGGCTTTTTCAGAATGCTTGAGAATCAGAGCCCTGTTTATGTTGTCGATATCCACCTGTCCCATCGTCCAATTGCCGAATCGCCGTTGGGCGATTTCTTCGAAGGCCAGAAGCCGAATGTCGCGGTGACGGCTATCGCGTGAAATGGCCATGAAGAGTTCGTTCACTTCGTCGCGGCCTCCCTCGATAATTTGGACGAAAACATCGTTGGTGAGGCACAGCAAGCCGGTTATCCCGACTTTCGGATTGTTTTTGCTGGATTGCTCCAGAATCGAATCCAGAAGGCCTGAGGTCAGCGGTTGCGCCGAGCGGCTGGCGTAAAGACAATGAACGAGCATCGGAACCTCAGGTGTTCGGTTTGATGAGGGACAGGAATTCGCGACGGAGGGCTGAGTCCTTAAGAAAGGATCCTCGCATGACGCTGTTCGTCATTTTCGCGGCCGTATCTTTGACACCGCGCCAGTGCATGCAAAAGTGGTTTGCTTCCATGACAACTGCCAGCCCGTCGGGTTTGACCCGCTTCATGAGCAAGTCCGCCATCTGCACGATCGCTTCTTCCTGAATTTGGGGCCGGGTCATGATCCACTCGGCGAGCCGCGCATATTTCGATAGCCCGATCAAATTCGAATGCTGATTCGGCATCACGCCAACCCAAATTCGTCCTGTAATAGGGCAAAGGTGATGACTACATGCGCTTCGCACGGTGATCGGGCCGACGATCATAAGCTCGTTGAGACTTGCCGCATTCGGGAACTCGGTAATCGGCGGCGTTGGCACGTAACGCCCGCGAAATACCTCGTTCAGATACATTTTGGCGACGCGGCGTGCGGTGTCATGGGTGTTGTGGTCATGTTCGATATCGATCACAAGACTCTCGAGCACCGCCGTCATCTTACCGGCGACTTCATTCAAAAGCCCGTCCATTTCCGCGGGCTCGATAAACGCGGAGATGTTGTCATTGGCAAAAAATCTTTGCTTCGCACGCAGCAATCGTGCGCGAATGCGTCGCGAAACCGGCAGGTTGGGGTCGTCGTCAGCATTATCCGTATGATCGTCCATCGTCATTCTCTGTTGTTCGAGCGGAAGACCATACGAGCGCGATTGCCGCCTGGATCACCGGGGCAGCCGTCTGCCAACCCGAACAGGCGGCTGGCTCACGGTTGGGTGCCGAATAACCGGTGCTGCACCTTGTCGCCCACACGAATATCGAGCTTCGCCGTCACCCCAGCCGCCAGTTCCAGGGTCGCCCGAACCGGTCCGCGGCTGTCGATCGTGGCCAGGCTGCGAGGCACGGTGTTCTCGGCGATGGAGCGGATGGTGCCATCGGCGTTGATGAACACCATGTCCAGAGCCGCCAGGGTGTTCTTCATCCACATCTGGGACTCGCGCTGGCTGCCCCAGTCGAACAGCATGCCGCCGTCCTCGGGCACCGTTGGCCGAAACATTTCCCCGACCTCCTGCTGCTCAGGGGTCAGCGCCATTTCGACGGTGAAAATGTGGGATTTGCCGGCCTTGGTCACGATGACGAGCTTCTCGGTCGGCAATATGGACTGGGGCCCGGTCGCCTCCGGCCGTTGCGCCCAGGCATAGGCCAGGGGCACGCCGATCAGCGCGGCCAGTATTGCGCGGCGGTTCATGACCGCTGCGCCATGGCTTGCGGGACGATCGTGGTCACGATGGAGGCGTCCAGCGCCTCATAATCGTGATACCCGATCGTGGCGTAGAGTTCGGCGCGGGTTTGCATGCGGTCGATCATCGCATGGGTGCCCCCGTCGCGCTTGATCGCTTTGTAAAGCTCGTCCGAGGCCTTGTTGGCGACGCGCAGGCTGCTCACCGGCCAGATCACCATTTTGTATCCCATCGCCTCGAACTCGGACGCGGTGAAGAACGGGGTGCGGCCGAATTCGGTCATGTTCGCCAGCAGCGGCACACCGGGAAGCCGAGCGGCGACTTCCTTAAACATTTCGGCGGTGGTCAACGCTTCGGGGAAGACCGCGTCCGCGCCGGCTTGCAGGTAAAGCTTGGCGCGGCCCACCGACCCGTCGATGCCCTCCGACCCGGCGGCATCGGTGCGGGCAATAATATACAGGTGGCGGCGCGCCTTGCGGGCGGCGGCGATTTTGGCGGCCATATCGTGCGGGTCGGCCAGTTTCTTGTCGTTCAGATGGCCGCATTTTTTGGGGAGCAGCTGGTCCTCGATGTGGACCGCGGCGGCGCCGGAATCCTCGAAGCTGCGGACCATGTGCATGACGTTCAGCGCCTCGCCATAGCCGGTGTCGCCATCGGCGAGCAGCGGCAGACCGGAGGCGCGGGCGATTTGGCGGATGAAGAAACACACCTCGTCGACGGTAATCATGCCGACGTCGGGGATACCCATCGAAGCCGTCATTGCCGCACCGGACAGATACAGCGCGTCGAACCCAGCGGCCTTGGCCTGCAACCCGGCCTGGCCGTTGTGCGCGCCGGGTATTTGCAGAATGCCGGGGCGGGCCAACAGGGCGCGGAACCGCTCCCCAGCCGGGGCAGTCGGCAGATCGTCGGCGACGAGGTAGGTCATTTCGGAAACTCCTTTTGCGGTAAGGGATAGCGGATGCCGGGGTGGAAGAACAGCCGGGCACGCGCATCTGGAGGGGGCACCGCCGGCGCATGTCACCCCGGCAGGAGGCACCCGGCCCGCGACCGCCCTGTCAGGACCATGCCCTCGGGCAGGCGTTCCGGCAGAAACGCCAGTGCCGCCTGGTGGTCGGGGGTGTTTCGGGTCGAGCCAAGCGATGGCGCATTCCTCCACCGGCAAGACCAGCGCCGTGGTGCTGACGAAGCACAACCGCCCGGTCGCGGCGATCGTGCCGATCGGCGACGACCTCCCGGAGCTCTGGGGTGCGATGCGCGGCAGCGTGACGGTCGCGCCCGGCACCGATTTGACTGCGCCCACCGGCGAAGTCTGGGATGCGAGACTACGAGAGCGCACCAACGCCCAACAAAACCATCGATGGGGCCATAGATGTTCAGCCGTTGCCGCCCGCTGCTCTGTGTGATCGCGCCGAGGTGGAAAACAGAGATTCCCCTTCGGCTATCGAAATACTTCGACTCCGCCCCAAACGATAAGCGCAATGCCCGTCAGCCGGCTTACGCGCGGCCCTACTGGAAGCAGCTTCTCGATCAAGACCAGCAACGCGAGAGCGGCGATCCAGAGCAAGTTCATCAAGCCGCCGACGAACAGGAGCACCATCAACAACCAGCAGCATCCAAGACAGAACAACCCGTGCATAGCGCCGGCTCGGAGCGGTCCGAACCTGCCCTGGCGCCAAAATCGGCCCAGTTGCTCTGTCGGTGAGCGGCACTGCACAAGACAGGCCTGTTTCCACGGTGTCCATTGATAGATGCCCGCGACGATCAGCATCACACCCGCCAGCTTGGTGCTGGCACTGGCCATGTCCGCCGACAGCAATTCGGCCCGGTCGAGGCCGAATTGGAGGATTGTAGCGGCCAGGCTGAAGCCGAACCAGATCAGCAGGTAGCCCATGACAAAGAGCCCAATCGGGCCAAACAGCCGGTTGCCTCCGCGCTTGCTCATCAGCGCGACCGCCAGCAGGATGGCCGGGGCGGCGCTGGGAAGCATCATCGCCATCATCATGATGGCCCACATTAGGAAGATCACTACGGCGTAGCCGGCGGACCACGCGGGCGCCATCAGCATGATCTGACCGCCGCCCATGTCCATTTGCCCCATCTCGATGCCTGCGCCGAGAAACAGCCAGCCCCATGAGAGCAGGATCACCGTGAGCAAACCGGTCAGCGCGACCAAGCGCTCGCGCCGGAGAAGGGCCCGCAGCATGGGCGGGGCGGCGGCTAGTTCATGCGCCCCTTGTGGCTGAGATGGATATGGGCGAACTGGCCGTAGGTCCCCGCCAGGTCCAACGCGATCGGTCCGGCGGTCTTGCTGGTGCCACTGCCAATCTCGGCCTGCTTGAACTCGAAGCTCTGTGGGAAGTCGATGCGGACGCGATGCTCCGCGCCGGTCACCGGGTTGCGAATCGGCTCGCCCACAGAGGTGGCAACGCCCGGGATATCGAGCCGCGCCCGGCGTGCCTCAACATCGACGTCGAGAGTGATCGGATGGAAGGCCGGCGGATGCTTGGTCGGGCTCATTGTGCCGAATATCCACCATACCGTGGCCATGTCTTCGGTCTCCTGCCCGGACAGTATCTTGATCAGCGCGTCCCGCTGCGCGGCATCGGCCCGTTCATCGATGATGAGTTGCATACTGCCGTTGCCTTCGTGCACCGCACCCGGCCAGCGCCACATCGCGGCTGCCCTCAACCCATCGAGGCGGACATCGCCGAAGTGTCCGGCGTCGATCTGGTAGCCTGCTACCGCCTCACAAAAGCCCTTGTCGGGAAGTGCGTTGAATTGGCAGGGGCAGGCATAGATGCAGTTGCAGTTGGTAAATTCGGTTGCCTTGATTTCCCATTCGATTGAGACAGTCATGCGATCCTCCCAGGATGCCGCTCAAACCGTACACCATTTTTAGGCTTTGTGCAAGCATATTATTCCGTGCACCCCGCCGGTTACGCTGCTAATCTCTGCTTGGCCTCCGGTCATACCGGATCGGACGATGGCTGGGAGCCTGAACCTGTAACGTCACGAGGATGTCTACACCACCAACAACAAACTGGAGGACGACGACATACTGTTCTGTTTGACGGCGGAATATACCCCGCAGGCGCTGAATGCAATGCGGGAGAACCCCAACACCAACCGCCAGGCGGCGGTCGAGAAACTGCTTGCAGCCGCCGGCGGGAAGCTCGTCTCAATGTACGGCAAGGCCACGAACGGTCCCGGCACGATGATAATCTTCGACGTCGCCGACCCAGACATGTCGGCCGCTATGACCGGCGTCGCGGTGTCGGCCGGTACTCTTCAGAACGTCCATCTGACACGGCTGTACACCATGGAGGAAATTGCTGGCATCCGGCAAAAGGCCAAGCAAATTCGCGGTGCCTACGTACCGCCAGGCTCGCAATAGTTGCAGCATATCGCGGGTCCGCTCACGCACGGACCCGCGATATTATCTACAAATCAACGACCTAGAGCGGTTCCCCGTTTACGGTCAAACAGGAACCGATCTAGCCGAAAGCGGGGCGGTAACGTCCCGCCCTTTCCCAGCCACGTACATCGGTGGCACGCCGTTCGCCCATCGGGGCAACGCCGCCGGTTGCCCATCCCCCACCCCGCCGCTACCCTATCCCCTGGCAACACGGACAAAAAACCGAATGGATATGACGGGTGAGCGACGCATCCCGGCGCCGCGGCAGATCGTGTGGGACGCACTCAACAACGTGGACGTGCTGAAAGCCAGCATCCCCGGCTGCGAGTCGCTCGACAAAACCTCCGACACCACGATGACCGCCAAGGCCGGCATCAAGCT
Organism: Acetobacteraceae bacterium; assembly: GCA_025352375.1. Classification (GTDB taxonomy): domain Bacteria; phylum Pseudomonadota; class Alphaproteobacteria; order Acetobacterales; family Acetobacteraceae; genus Rhodopila. The sequence goes on from JANXTL010000066.1 coordinate 14,599, forward strand.
CGGCCCCATTTCCGCGAAATTCTCGGGCAACGTGACCCTGTCCGACATCGACGCGCCCAATAGCTACACCATAAGCGGGGAGGGCCAGGGCGGCGTCGCCGGTTTCGCCAAGGGCGGCGCCAAGGTGTTCCTGACCGACGACGGCGCCGACACCCTGCTGAAATACGAGGTCAACGCCCAGGTCGGCGGCAAGATCGCCCAGCTCGGCGCCCGCCTGATCGATGCGACCGCCAAGCAGATGGCGACCCAGTTCTTCGACCGCTTCACCGCCCAGGTGAAAGCCATGGTGCCCGCCGCACCAGAACCGGAAACCCCGGAAGCCGCCCCCGTCGACATGACCCCGCCGCCGTCCATGATCCCCCTAAGCGCCCTGATCCCGCGGGAGGCGTTCGGCCTGCCGATCGCCGCCTGGGCCGGCATCGGTGCCCTCGCGATCCTGCTGATCCTGTTCCTGGCGGGCGCGTTCAAGTGACGCCCCTTCCCGCGTCAGTCGACGAAACTGCCAAACTGCTGGCGGCGCAGGGCTACATCGCCGACCGCGAGCTTGCGACGACGGTGCATCTGTCGCTGGCGATGAACCGCCCGCTGTTCCTGGAAGGCGAGCCCGGCACCGGCAAGACCGAAATCGCCAAGGTGCTGGCAGCCGGCCTCAACCGCCGGCTGGTGCGGCTGCAATGCTACGACGGCATGGACCTGTCCGCCGCCGCGTACGAGTGGGACCACGCCCGCCAACTCATGGCCATCCGCCTGGCCGAGGCCGGCGGCCGCACCGATCGCACCGAGCTGGCCAACGACATCTACACCCGCGAATTCCTACAGGCTCGGCCGTTGCTGTCGGCCATCGACCCCGACCTGCCCCCGGCGGTGTTGCTGATCGATGAACTGGACCGCGCAGACGAACCGTTCGAGGCGTTTTTGCTGGAACTGCTGGCGGATTTCCAGATCACCGTGCCGGAACTGGGAACGGTGAAGGCCAAGATCGCGCCGGTGGTAGTACTGACGTCAAACCGCACGCGCGAAGTGCACGACGCCATCCGCCGCAGATGCCTCTATCACTGGGTTGCATACCCCGACGCCGCGCGAGAACGCGCCATCCTCGCCGCCAAGGCCCCCGGTGTGCCGGCCCTGCTGGCCGGGCAGGTGGTGAATTTCGTGCAACGCCTGCGCAATGAGGAGCTGTTCAAGCTTCCTGGCGTCGCCGAAACCATCGATTGGGCGCAGGCACTGACCTATCTGAACAAGACCGAGCTCACCTCCGGCGACGTCGATGAGACGCTGGGCGTGCTGCTGAAATACCAGGACGACATCGCCAAAGTGAAGGGCGCCGAGGCCGCCCGGCTGGTAGTCGAGGCCAGCATTTAACCACTGCGCCGCAAAAATTTAGGATAAAGCCGCCCAACAATCGGCGGTTGCTGGTATTTTCTTCTGCCTCCGTCAAATCTTGGATCTGGACGACACCAGAACCGAGGGGACTCACATGCAGCGCCGCGCCATGTTGACTGGGCTTGGGGCCGTTGCGGCCTCGGGCGCTCAGGCTGCTCAAAAGCCGAACTGGATGAGCGCGGCATTGCCGGACGGCACGCGGGAGGAAGCGATGCTTGAGCGCCTTCCCGGCAAACAGCCGCTGATCAAGCTCACCGAGCGGCCGCCCAATTTCGAAACTCCCATCGACGCGTTCGGTACTGCGATCACGCCGAACGACCGGTTTTTCGTGCGCTACCACTTGGCCGATATCCCATCGATGGACGCACTGAAAAACTGGTCTCTGACGGTTGGCGGCGACGCGGCGGAACGTCAGGTCAAGTACACCATGGCCGACCTGAAGAAGGATTTTGCCCAGGCCGAGATCGCCGCGGTCTGCCAATGCTCCGGCAATCGGCGCGGGCTGTTCGATCCGCATGTGCCGGGTGTGCAATGGGGCTACGGCGCCATGGGCAACGCCGTGTGGCGTGGCGTTCGCCTGAAGGACGTGCTGGCCAAGGCCGGTGTGAAGCCTGGCGCCATCGAGGTTTGGTTTGGCGGCGCGGACGGGCCGGTCATGCCCGCGACCCCGGCATTCCGGAAAAGCCTGCCCGTGGCGTTGGCGCAGCGGGACGATGTCATCATCGCCACCACCATGAACGGCCAGCCGTTGCCGCATTTGAACGGTTTTCCGGCGCGGTTGATCGTGCCCGGCTGGACCGGCACATACTGGATAAAGCACCTCAACTCGATCGAGATCAGCACCAAACCGCTGCCCAATTTCTGGACCCAGAAGGCGTATCGCGTGCCCGCGGGGCTGTTCCCGGTCGATCTGCCGTTCACCAGTCAACTGGACGCCAACACTTGGCCAATCACCGAAATCGTGGTGAACGCGGTCATCGCCGCGCCGCTGGATGGATCGAAGGCTACCCGATCGGGATTCACCGTACGCGGCGTGGCCTGGGATCGCGGCCACGGAATCAAAACGGTGGAAGTATCCTTCGACGGCGGCAAAACTTGGCAACCCGCCGCGCTCGGCAAGGACCTGGGGAAATACGCCTTTCGGGAGTTCAGCCTCGCATCCGGAACCTTACCCCTCGGGCCGTGCGTCGTTTCGGCCCGAGCGGTGGCAAATAACGGGGAAACGCAGGCGGTGACGCTGGTGAAGAACCCCGCCGGTTACCACCACAACGTGCCGCAAACCCTGACGGTGACAGTGGCATGAGGACCATGGCCATGTTTCGGATTTTTGTCGGCGCCGGCCTGCTGCTGTCCGGTCCCGCCCTCGCGCAATTGAAACCCGGCGCGGGCATGGACACGGTGGAGGCCAACTGCGCCGCCTGCCACAGCACCGACTACATCAGAATGAACGCGCCCTTCCTGACGGAGCAGGTCTGGAAGGCCGAAGTCGCCAAGATGCGCACCGCCTTCGGATCGCCAATCGACGACGCGGTCGCGGCGGAGATCGTGCAGTATCTAACCGCGCAGTACGGGCCGAAGAAGTAGCCTACTCCGCCGCCAGTTTGTATCGCGACGCCGCGTAGCGCATCAGCGCGTCGTCGTCGGTCGGGATAATGGGGGAAAAGTCGGTGTGCGCGATCCACTCCGCCCGCGTCGGTGTGCGGATGTAGTTCGAAACCGCGTTTAAAGTCAGGTAGACGATCTTCCTCGGGTATGGCGTGATATTCCCCGCCGACCCGTGCACCAAATTGCCGTGGAACAGCAGCAGCCCGCCGGCTTTGCCGGTCGGTGCCACGATGCCGCCATCGTCCACCAGCTTGGTCACAGTCTCCTCATCCAGCGTCCACAGCGGATAGGACGTGGTGGTCACGTCGTGCTCGGCTTTCAGCACGCCGGCCGTGTGGCTGCGGGGGACCAGCATCAGGGGTCCGTTGATCGGCATCACCTCATCGAGGAACACGGCGATGTTCATGGCCCGAGGCTCCGGCATGCCGTCATCGCGCGCCCAGGTGCCGTAATCCTGGTGCCACTGCCACACGTCGCCGGTGAAGGACGCTTTGGCGTTGATCTTGTATTGGTGCATGTAAACCTGCTCGCCGAACAGCTGCTCGACCGGGTCGATCATGCGCGGGTGTTTGCCCAGCAGGCCGTGTGCCTCATTGTACAAATGGGCGGCGAAGGCGGTGCGGGGTGCGCCCGAGCGTTCGCGCCAGACTTCGGGGCGTTCCTGGGCGTAGATGCTTTCCGCTTCCTCCCGCAGGACCGCGATTTCCTTCGGCCGGAAGGTCTCGGGCAGGAACAGGTAGCCTTCGTCGCGGAACTGGCGGATCTGGGCTTCGGTCAGCATGGCGTATGCTCCTGCTTGGTTGGTACGTTGAGGCGGGTAATATACCTTAGCGTGCCCGCTGTCATCCCGCTGCTAAACGATGAATGGGGGGCGCCAGTTTTGCGCCGATGGTCTCGTGATCCATGCGCAGGCCGGCATTTTTGTTCAGATACCTATCCGGATCGAACCCGCATGCCAGCACGCAGCGCGCCAAGGTATCGCTATCCCAAAAACCGGATTTACGTGCGACGGCCGCAGCCCGATCCGGACGGGGCATGGTTCTTCTCCTGCTTGACGGCGCGGCGACCTGCCCCGAACCTTCTTCTGCCCGTTCACGAGGATTAGCAGACATGTCCGACGCGCCGAAACTGGTTTTGAGCCACCCCGTCCCCAACCCGGCCTGGCTGGCCCGGTTGACCGAAGATATCCTGGAACCTGAACTACCTATCGTCGATCCGCACCATCATCTGTGGGACCACAGCGGCAATCCTTATCTTCTGGATCAACTGCTGGCGGACACCGGATCGGGCCACAACGTCGTCGCGACCGTTTTCCTCCAGTGCTTCTGGGCCTACCGCACATCCGGACCGGAGGAGATGAAGCCGGTCGGGGAGACGGAATTCGTCGCCGGGGTCGCCGCCGAGGCCGAGCGCCGTCGGGTGAAAACCCGGGTCGCCGCCGGAATCGTCGGCTACACCGATTTCCGGCAGGGCGAGAAAGTGGATGCTGTGCTGGAAGCCCACATCGAAGCCGGCGCCGGCCGCTTCCGCGGCATTCGGCAAATTACCGCTCGACATAAGGCGTTCCTGGCGAGCATGGCAACGCCCCCGGATTTCGGCCTGATGGCCGATCCGGACTTCCGAGCGGGGTTCGCATTGCTGGAGAAATACGGATTGTCGTACGATGCGTGGCTGTATCATACGCAGATCGGCGAACTGGTCGATTTGGCGCGCGCCTTCCCGGACGTGCCGATGGTGCTGAACCACGTCGGCGGTCCGTTGGGCGTAGGACCGTATCGTGGTCGCGGCGATGAAGTCTATGCGGAGTGGCGTGCGGGAATAAAGGTTTTGGCGGGGTGCGAGAATGTCCGCATGAAGCTCGGCGGACTGGCCATGGTGGTGAATGGTTTCGACTTCCACGAAAATATTCTGCCGCCGTCGTCGGGCGAACTGGCCGACGCGTGGCGCCCATACATGGAAGCGCTGATCGAGGATTTCGGGGCGAACCGCTGCATGTTCGAGAGCAACTTTCCGGTGGACAAAGCGATGTGCTCCTACCCCGTCCTTTGGAACGCGTTCAAGCGCATCGCGGCCGGGTGCTCGGCTGCCGAGAAAGCGTCGCTGTTCCACGACACGGCCGCGGGATTCTACCGGTTGGGGTAGGATCGTGCGGTGGTCAATATAGTTCAAACGCCGCGTCCGAGCGGTATGCTCGGTCGGAAGGTTCCTCGCGAAGAGCGCGAAGGAAGATGACGCCGCGAAGAATCGCGAAGAGTAGCCGAACGGACCGGAACTATGAACGGTTAACCCGAGCTGCTTCGCGGTTCTTCGTGGCTTTGAACCTCCGCGCCGTTCGTGAGGAACCTTGCGGCAGAACAGACCGACCGTCGCTGCGTGCGCGGCTCCCGCGCTTCATGGGCTCAACCGCCCTTCCTTCAACCACTCCCGGAGCACGTTCTTCGCCAGCTTGCCCGTCGGCCCGTGCGGAAGGTCGTCAACAAAGCAAACCGAATCCGGCAGCCACCATTTCGGCACGATCCCGGACAGATGGGCCCGCAGATCGTCCTCCGTCAGCCCGCCCCCCGGCCGGGGCACCACGACCAGAAACGGGCGTTCCTGCCATTTCGGATGCGGGATGGCGAGGACCGCCGCCTCCAGCACGCCGGGATGGCGCAAGGCGGCGTCCTCCAGCGCCTGGCTGCTGATCCACTCGCCGCCGGATTTCACCATGTCCTTGGCGCGGTCCAGCAGATGCAGGGTGTTGTCCGGGTCGATGGCGGCGATGTCACCGGTTTCCATCCAGCCGTCCTCGGTCTGGAATTCCACTTCCGGGCGGCGGAAATATGCCCCGGCGACCCAATGCCCGCGCACCTGGAGCAGGCCCGGCGATTTCCCGTCGCGGGCCACCGGGGCACCAGACTCATGCACGATGCGTATCTGGTTGCCGTAAAGCGGTTTACCCTGGGTGCGCATGACGGCAAGGTCATCTCGGGCGAACGACATCGTCGAACCTGACGTCGTCTCCGTCATCCCCCAGCCGTGGATGGTGCGCACGCCGTAATCGCGCAGATAAGCCTCCATCATCGCGGCGGGCGGCGCGGTGCCACCAGAAAAAATTCGGTTCAGACGGCCGAGGCGCAGCCCATGCGACCGGCAATGTTCCAACAGGCCCAGCCAGATCGTGGGCACGCCGGGGCCGACGGTGATGCCTTCCTCGACGATCAGCCGGTGCAGGAACGCGGTGTCGGCGCTGCGGCCGGGCAGCACCAGCTTGGCCCCGAACATTGGCCCGAAGAACGGGACCGCCCAGCCATTGCAATGGAAAAATCCCGGCACGGCCAGGATCGCATCGTCCGCGCACAAGCCCCAGCCGTTGCCGCCGCCGGTCGACATCGCGTTCAGAACGGTGCCGCGGTGGCTATACAGCGCACCCTTCGGTGCCCCGGTGGTGCCGGAGGTGAAGCACAGCAGCGCCGCCGTGCGTTCCTCGAATATCGGCCAGACGAAATCGGGATCGCCGGCATCGATCAGGTCCTCGTAGCACACGACTCCAGGCAGCGTGGTCGCGGGCATTGCCGATCGCGGCGCCATGATGACGAAATCCTCGACCGACGGGAGTTGCGGCCGCAACGATTCTGCCAACGCGAGCGTATCGAGGTCGATGAACAGCGTACGGCAGCCCGCGAAATCGATCGTATAGGCGATCTGCGCCGGCGGCAGCCGGGGATTGGCCGTGTGCAGCACCGATCCGATGCCGGTGACTGCGTAGAATAATTCCAGGTGCCGGTGGGTATTCCAGGCCAGCGAGCCAACCATCTCCCCCTTCAGCAACGACCCCAACCGCCGAGCGCGCGATGCGACGGAAGCGTAGTCGGTGCGGATTGTTTCGGCGTGACCGTGGGATATAATCTCGGTCGCACCGTAATTCGCCGCCCCGTGCTCCAGCACGGTCGACAGCAGCAGCGGAAAATCCTGATTAAGGCCCAGCATGTCCTAAACCGATCATCGCCCCCCACGCCCCAACCACCTAATCCCCACATCCGACCGGGGCCGTGCTCGGCAGGCCAAAGTCTGCCCGGCCGCGACTTGCCCGGGGGTCAAGGAGGCATCGCCACGCGGCATCATATCCACCGTCCCTTCGGACAAAAGCGACACGCATTGCCCGCAATTGCCGGATGCACAGGCATAGGGGTAATCGATTCCGGCGGTCACCGCCGCGTGCAGGATCGTTTGGTCGGGCGCGCAGGCGATTTTCTGCCCGGTATTGCCGATGGTGACCGTAAACATAACGCTCATGCCGCCAGCCGCTTCGACGGGGATGCTCTTGTCGATCCGAAATCAGGATGATACCAAACCACCGCGGGGAAGCGGGCCAAAGCGTAACCGTAGAGGGCCAATCCAATGGCGGGCTCGTTGCCTTCGACGATGGTGGAATGAATAGCGCGATCGCTCATCGCCATACCGTGGCCGGGGCGAACCACGACCTCCCCGGTTTTGACCACAGTGCCGCTGCCGGTATCGGTCAGGCTGTAAAATTCGTGCTTCTCGACGCCCGACACTGCTGCGTTGACGCACCAGATGCCGTGATCGTGCGGTGCGGCCTCCTTCCCCGGCATGTTGATGGTGAGGTAAAGGCCGTGGCCGTCGTTCTCCTCCACCAGCAAGGGGTGGTTACGGCCCTGCGTCACCGGCATTTCGAAGTCCGACAGCGGGAACAGATCCGAACGGGCGGCCAGCGCCACCAGCTTCAGCTTGAGGGCATGCAAGGCCGACGGGGTCGGGCCTTCGGCGTCGGTGACGGCATGCACTTGCTGCATCAAAGCGGCGCAGGCGCGCTGGCGTTTGACGGCGATGGAAAGCGGCATGGAGAGAACATCCTGTGTTGCGACGGACCCGATCATTGCGCGTGTCCGCCGCCGCTGGCAACCTCGGTCCAACAGTCAGGAAACGCCATGACCAAGCCATTGCAGGACGTTCGGATCCTCGACTTCACCACCACCATCGCCGGCCCGCATTGCACGCGGCTGATGGCCGACCTCGGTGCGACGGTGATCAAGATCGAGGCGGCGGAGGGCGACCTACTGCGGTCCCGCCCGCCGCTGCGCAACGGCGCCAGCACGTCCTACGGCCAGTTGAACGCCGGCAAGCAGAGCATTGTGTTGGACCTCAAGCGGCCGGAGGCACGAGAGGTCGTCATGCGCCTGCTGGCGACGACCGACATTCTGGTGGAGAATTTTCGTCCGGGCGTGATGAAACGCTTCGGGCTGGATTATGCGGCGCTGAGGGACAGGCATCCGACGCTGATATATTGCGCGATTTCGGGGTATGGGCAGACGGGGCCGTCCTCCGGTCAGGCTGCCTATGCGCCGGCGGTGCATGCGTCATCCGGCTTCGATCTGGCGCATCTGTCGTACCAGCATGGGCGCGAACGGCCGGACAATTGCGGCATCTATGTCGCCGATTACTTCACCGGCACCTACGCGTTCGGCGCCGCCATGACCGCTTTGGCGCACCGCCATGTGACCGGCCGCGGGCAGATGATCGACGTGACCATGCTCGAAACCATGCTCAGCACCCTCGGGCCGGAGGTGCAGATGGCACAGTTCGACGTGGAACCCCCAGGCCGCCCGATGTTCGGGCCGGTGCGGACGAAGAACGGCTACATCATGCCCGCCATCGCCAGCGAGCGTTCGTTCCAAGGCCTGTGCAAAGCCGCGGGGCGAGAGGATTGGCTGACCGACCCCAGATTCGCGATCTACGGCGACCGCCGCCGCAACTGGGGTCTGCTGATCGATGAGTTGGAGGTCTGGTCGTCGACGCTGACAACCACCGAATGCCAGGCAGCGTTCGACCGGGAGGGTGTGCCAAGCAGCCCGTACCGGACGGTGAGGGAGGTGATGCGGGACCCACAACTCGCGCATCGCGGCGCATTGGCGACGGTGCGGGATGCCGGGGGCAGCTTCCAGGTGATGAACCCCCCGTTCCGCTTTTCCAACGCCACCGTCGGCGTTGGCGGCTACGCGGCCAGTCTCGGTGAAAACACAAGAAGCGTGCTGGACGCGGCGGGCTACACCGATGCGGAAATCGGTGCGCTCGCCGCGTCGGGGGCGATTACTGAAGGGTGATCCGCACCCCCGCGATCACGCTGGTCCCAGGTGTTTGAAACCCGTTCACGCTTTCGAAGCGGGACCCGAACAGGTTTTTCGCGGCGGCATAGACTTGCACCGCCGGCGTGACTTCGTAGCTGACGCTCAGATTGGCTATCAGCCCGTGCTGGGTCGTGCCGCTGGTGAGGAAGTTCCCCCCGTTGTCGATTAGCGCGTCGCGAAAGGCGCCGGTGTACGCCACGTCCGGCACGATCTTCAGGCCGGGCAGCGGGGTTATGATGGCGTCGAACGACCCGGTGTGCTGCGGCCGGCGGAGCAGCTTGCTGCCGGCGTCCGCGTCCTGCGCATCGGTGTAGGTGTGGGTCACCCGCAGCGTCAGCCATTTCGCGGGATGCAGCGCGAGCTGCGTCTCGAAACCCTGCAAATGGGCGGAGCCGATGTTGATGGCCGTATCCACGGGAAAGAAGACCCCGACGATCAGGTTATTCACCTGCTCGTTGAAATAGGTCGTGCCGAACGTCACGAAATCGGACTGGCCATAAGCCGGCAACGTGGTGGAGAAGCCAATCTCCCAGCCCTGTGCTGTCTCCGGTTTCAAGCCGGGATTGCCGACATATCCGAACGAGTCCACGCCGAACCGGTCGAACAATGACGGTGCGCGAAAGGCGGTGCCGTACGCTACCTTGAAGCGGGTATCGATCTCCGGCGTGTCCAGCACCGCGCCGAGGCGCCAGGTGAAGGGCGCATTCATCGCCACCCAATCCTGCCGGATTTGTCCCGTCAACGTCAGGCGCTTCCAGAGCGTAGTTTGCACGCCGGCATAGATGGCGTCGCCGATCATCCGAGCGCTGGCGTTTTGCGTGAAGGGAAATCCGCCGAAATTGTTGTTCGCCCGCACAGTGATCGAGTCGATCAGGTGCTGGTAGCCGAACGTCACGCTGGTGGTGTCGCCGACATGCACCGTGTTGTTCCACTGCACGTCGGTACGGCGGGTGTGGTAGCGGTTGTCCATCGCGTTCTGGTTGGGATCGGCGGGCGCCAGCGCCTCGAAATAGCGCCGGTCCTCCTGGAGGCGACCAACAAAAAGGCCGGTTTCCCACACACCGCCGAACAGCGTGGATTGAACACCGATGCGCCCCAGCAGCGAATCCGCGGAACCCTGGGAATTCGCGGTATCGTAGGTGGGCGTGCCCAGCGTGTTGAAACTGAACAACGCCTGCCGCCCACGCAGGAACAGGGAGAACCGCGTGCCCTCCACCGGCGTGTAGCCGAGGTTCAGGGTGGCGATGCGGTCGTGATACCCCTGTGGGATGCCGGTGTAGGACGTCATGCGCTGCGGGGTGCTGTCGAAGCCGCGCTGCGACTGGCTTGCGGCGGTCAGGGCGTAATCGAATTTTCCCTCGGTGCCCGTGACCGAAACCGCGCCGCGCACCTGTGCGGGGTAGCCGCCTGACAAATCCACCGTTAGATGCGGGCCGGGTTCGGTGCCGCGCCGCGAAATTAAGTTGATCACCCCCCCGATGGCACCTGACCCGTACAGTGCCGCCATTGGGCCGCGGATCACCTCGATTCGCTCGACGTCGGACAAGGTATCGACCCCAAAATTGAAGGCACTGCCGGGGTCTGAAGAATCATTGATCGGCATCCCATCCCGCAGCACCAGCACGTGGTTGGAATTGGTGCCGCGCACGAACACGCTGGCCTGACCGCCGGGGCCACCGGACGCGCTGACATGGAACCCTGGCACGTCGGCCAGCGCATCGGTCAGCGTGTTGTAGCCTCGGGCTTCGATCGTTTGCCGGTCGATCGTGGTGACGCCGGCGGGAATCAGGCTTGCCGGGGTCGGGACACGGGTGGCCGTGACCACGGTATCCGGTAGCGCAATTTCTTCGGCATAAGCCGAAACGCATGAAACCATTACCAACGCTGCGAGCAATTTGCGCATGCGGGTTCTCCTATCGACACTGTGTCGACAACTCGCATGCGGGTTTCTCCCCGCTGCCCCGGTGCACCCCGCCCGTCGCGCGCGCGTAGTCTCGATGCCGGCCGGTCTCCTGGCTCGCGGGTTTTCGCCTCCCCCGCCTTCTCGCCCTTCGAAAGGCAATGGCTCGTTTGGGTTTGGCTAACCGCTTACAGTTGCGGGGGCAGCCGCCTTTCGGCAGTTCCCGTTTCAGCCCTTGCGGGCCACCGGCATCTGGGGGGAAACTCGCACACCCCAAGAGAGCACACAATGATACCCCGCATAGAATTCGACCCCGACGCCCCGGTGCCCTTGTCTGGCATCCGCGTCGTGGACCTGTCCCGCCTCGTTGCCGGCAACATGATCAGCCTGCAGCTCGCCGATCAGGGCGCCGAGGTGATCAAGATCGAGGACCCCAAGGTCGGCGATCCCCTACGCGCCTGGCGGACCAAGGGGCTGTCGCTGCATTGGAAGGTGTACGCACGCAATAAGAAAAGCCTGGCTTTGAATTTGCGCGCCGAGGCGGGGATGGAGGTGCTGCGCGACCTGTTGGCCACCGCCGATATCATGATCGAAAACTACCGGCCCGGCACTCTGGAGGCAATGGGCCTGGCCCCGGCCGACCTGCACGCTCGGAATCCTCGGTTGATTATCGTGCGCGTCACCGGCTTCGGCCAGACCGGCCCCTACCGCGACCGGCCGGGCTTCGGCACGCTGGTTGAGGCGATGTCAGGCTTCGCATCCAAGAACGGATTTGGGGATCGCCCCCCGGTGCTGCCGCCACTGGCGATGGCCGACATGATTTCCGGGCTGTATGGCGCCTATGCCATCATGGTGGCGCTGCGGGTGGTGGAGCGTGGCGGTCGCGGACAAATCATCGATTTACCGCTGCTTGAGCCGATGATCTCCGTGTTGGGGCCGGAAGCGGCGATGTATCGCGTGAGCGGCGAGAAACCGAAACGAACCGGCAGCCGCTCGCTGACGACCTCCCCCCGAAATGTCTACGAAACCAGCGATGGGCGGTTCATTGCTATTTCGGCGTCGATCCAGCAAATGGCCGAGCGGGTGTTCCGCGCGATCGGCCGAGCAGACATGATTGAGGACCCTCGGTTCCGGACGAACACCGACCGCGTGCACCACATCGACGAGTGCGACGGCATCGTTGCCTCGTTTATCCTGGGCAAGACGCTGGCGGACAACATGGCGATTTTCGAAGCCGCCGAGGTCACGGCGATCCCCGTCTACGAAATCGACCAGCTGATCGACGATCCGCACGTGCAGGAGCGCGGCGTGCTGGTCGAGGCGCCGGACGACGAGGCCGGATCGGTCTTGATGCACAACATTATTCCACGGTTGTCCGAAACGCCCGGACGCCTGCGCTCAGCCGCGCCGTCGTTGGGGCAACACAATGTTGAAATCCTCTCCAGCCTGGGACGCGACGCGGCGGCCATCGCCGCTTTGGTCGCTGCCGGCGTTATTAAGGAATCCTGACCATGCGTAATGACCTTCCCGTCTGGCGTTCGCTGATGTTCGTCCCCGTGACGGCGGAAAAATTCGTCCGCACCGGCGCCGACAAGGGAGCCGACGCCATCATCCTGGACCTGGAGGACGCGGTCGCCCCATCCCAGAAGGACTTCGCCCGCACCTTGATCGCAGGCGCCATCCCGCAGGTGAACCGCAACGGTGCCGACGTGGTCGTCCGCGTCAATCGCCCCTGGCGCATGCTGGTGCGCGATATCGAGGCGGCGGTCATTCCGGGTGTGGCAGCGCTCATGCTGACCAAAGTGGATAGCCCCGAACACGTGCATGCCGTCGCGGAAATCGTGAACGAACTGGAAGCCGAACGCGGCCTGCCTTCGGGTCGTTTGAATTTCATCGTGCTGGTGGAAACCGCCGCCGGTTTCTTCCGCATCGCCGAAATCGCCAAATGCCATCCTCGGATTGTCGGAATCAGCCTGGGATCGGAGGATTTTGCCGCCGATGTCGGCATGCAATCCGACCCCGAGGGCCTGTTCTACCCGAAGCAACACACCATCTTCGCCGCCAAAGCCGCGGGGATCATGCCGATGGGCTTCATCGGCTCCATCGCCGATTTTCGCGATCAGGAGGCATTCCGAGCGATTGTGCGGCGGTCGCGGCGGTTGGGGTTTATGTGCGCCAGTGCGGTGCATCCGTTGCAGGTGCAGGTTCTGAACGAGGAGTTCTCCCCCGATCCGGCGGAGGTTGCGAAAGCGGAGAAAATGATCGCCGCCTACGACGATGCCTATGCAAAAGGCCTCGGCGCTGTCCAATTCGAAGGTGCGATGATCGACGTTCCCGTCGTCAACCGTGCTCGGACGGTCGTTGCGCGTGCGGCGGCGATACGAGGGCGGATGGGGGGTTAGTCGGCACGGCGGCTACGGGCGTTGCGCGGGCGACGCGTCAAGCGCAATCACCGCCCGGCAAACACTGGCCGCCGCTTCTCCATGAACGCTGTCCGCCCTTCTTTGAAATCGGCGCTGTTGAAGCACGTATCGCTGATGGCCTTGATCGCCCCCAAGTCGCGCTGGCTCTCGTCCTTCAGCATTTGCGCAATGGTCAGCTTGGATGCGCGAACCGACAACGGGGCGTTTTCGGCGATGGAACGAGCGATGCCCATGACGGTGTCGTCCAGATCCTCGACCGGGACGCATTGGTTGATCAGACCGATGCGTTCAGCCTCGTGCCCATCGATGCGGCGGGCGGTGTACAGGATCATCCGCGCGTGCGCCGGGCCCACCAGGTCGATCAGGTTACGAACCGCACTCGGTGCGTAAGCGATGGACAAACGCGCCGCCGGGATGCCAAACTGGCTGTCGGGTGTGCCGATGCGAATATCGGCGGCCATCGCAACGGCCAGCCCGCCGCCCATGCAAAAACCCCGGATTTTAGCGATGATCGGCTTGGAAAACGAATGCAATTTCTCGCGCCCGATGCCGGTGATCCGGTCGTATTCCTTTTGCGAGTCCGCGCTGTTGCGGTGTTTGGCGAACTGGCTGATATCGGCACCCGAAACGAATGCCTTTTCGCCCGCACCGCTCAGCACCACCACGCAGATGCTTTCATCGGCCTCGTATTCCGTGAGAATTTCACCAAGACCCAGCCACATCTCCATCGACATGGCGTTGCGTTTTTCGGGCTGGTTGAACGTGATCAGTCCGATCCCGCCCTCCCGCGCGGCCAGCATCTGGCCCTTCGCGAAGGCGGTGGTGCCAGTGGATTCCAGCATGATCAGATCACCCCTTTGGTTCGGAGCTCGGCGATTTCGGCGTCGGTGTAGCCGACGGACTTCATGACCTCGTCCTGATGCTCCCCGGCGTCGGGGGTGTAGCGGCGGATGGACTTGTCGAAGCCGGAGATGTTGATGGCGGAGGCAACGACTTCGGCCTCGCCCACATAAGGGCTTTGCATCTTCGTTGCCATACCGAGGTGCTTGACCTGAGGATCGGCAAACACCTGGTCGATGGTGTAGATCGGGCCGCAGGGGATGCCGTTCGTTTCGAACAACTCAATCCAGTGGTTCGACGGTTTGGTCGCGGTCACCTCGGAGATCGTGGCGTTGATTTCCTTTCGGTTCTTGCTTCGCTCGCCCTGGCTGGTCCAGCCGGCCTTGGTCAGCCATTCCGGCCGCTCGATCGCCTCGCAGAACCGCGAGAACACGCGCGACGAACTGGCGGCGATATTGATGAAACCGTCGCTGGTGGGGAACACGCCGGTCGGAATGCCGGTGGGGTGATCGTTGCCGGCCTGGCCGGCGACTTCCTTTTCCATCAGCCAGCGGCTGCCCTGGAAGTCGAGCATGAAGATCTGCGCTTCCAGCAACGACGTGGTGACCCAGCGGCCAACGCCGGTGCGCTCGCGGTCGAACACCGCCATCATGCAGCCCAGCGCCAGCAAATTGCCGGCGGTCAGGTCGTCGATGGGGATGCCGACGCGCATCGGGCCGCGGCCGGGCTCCCCAGTGATAGTCATCAACCCGCCCATCCCCTGCGCGATCTGATCGACGCCGGCGCGCGGGCCATAGGGGCCGTCCTGCCCGAAACCGGAGATCGAGCCATAGACGATGCGGGGGTTCACCGCCTTCACGTCCTCATACGACACTTTCAGGCGGTGTTTTACGGCCGCGCGCATGTTTTCCAGCACCACGTCGGCGGTGGCGGCCAGTTTCATGAACGCGGCGTGGCCTTCCGGGGTCTTCAGGTTCAGGGTGATGGCGCGCTTGTTGCGGTGCAGGTTCTGGAAATCGAAGCCATGCCGGCGTCCGGTGACGCCTTCCGCTTCTTCGCTCGGCGGTTCGATGCGGATGACGTTCGCACCCCAATCGGCGAAATGGCGCACCGCCGTCGGCCCCGCTCGGGCGAGCGTCAGATCGAGGACGGTGATGCCGTTCAGCGGCAAACGGGTGGTGGCATCGGCCAGCGCGGCCTTGTCGGCGGGACTTTCGGGCATTGATTGAACTCCTTGGCGTTGAGGCCGATATTCCGCCGCATTCGGAGATCACTCAAGTCCCCATGGATCACGTGGATTTAGCCATGGTGCTGGCGGTGGATGGCTCCGCCAGCGTCACCTACGACGAATTCGGCCTGATCGCGGGCGGGATGGCGGCCGCCTTGCGCGATCCCGCAGTCGTCGCGAGCCTTACAAAATCGCCTTGCATGCTTTCGCTGCTGTTGTGGTCCGGGCCGGGTGCGCAGGAGGTCATCACCGGCTGGACTCGCGTCGCCTCACCGGCGGAGCTGGAAGCCTTCGCCGATGGCGTCGACAACATGCCTCGTGTGGTCCGGGCCGGCGAAACCGCGATCGGGGAGGCGTTGCTGGCCTCGATCACCCTGCTGGCGCACCTCCCGGCGGTCACCAAGCGCAGCATCGTCAACGTGATCGGCGACGGGCGTTCGAATGCCGGCATCGCCCCCGGCCCGATCCGCGACAAGATGGCAGCCGCGGACATCACCATCAACGGGCTGTGCATTTTGCATGAGGAACCCGACCTGCTGGATTTCTACAACGCCGAGGTGATCGGCGGCCCCGGCGCCTTCGCGGTCGTGTGCCGCGATTACCCCGGCTTTCAGGATGCGATGCGGCGCAAGCTCATTCAGGAACTGGGAGAGAAGTTGGTTTAGCGCTAACGATCCTGTTTACGCCCAAACCAATCCGTGAATGCCCACGATGACACCGTCACCGCGATCAGCATCTTCTACAACCACGCCGGCGCGGAACGGCCCAACATTGCTATACATCGACATCGATCACCGACTTCGCGTGTTCCTGTATGAACGCGAACCGCAATTCCGGCCGTCTTCCCATCAGGCTTTCCACCAATTCCGCGGTCGCCGCGCGATCTTCCGGCGCCGCCATCACCTTCAGCAGCGTGCGCTTGGACGGGTCCATCGTGGTTTCCTTCAACTGCATCGGCGGCATCTCGCCCAGGCCCTTGAAGCGGCTGACATCGATCTTCGAACCCGCCTTGAACTCCTTCTTCGTCTTCCGCGCGAGATCGTCGTCGTTCATGGCGTAAACGGATTTGGCCCCCTGCGTCATGCGGTACAGCGGCGGCTGCGCCAGATAGATGTGCCCGTTGCGCACGAGTTCCGGCAATTCGCGATAGAAGAACGTCATCAGCAGGCTGGCAATATGCGCCCCGTCCACGTCGGCGTCCGTCATGATGATGACGCGACCGTAGCGCAGCTTGCCGCGATCGAAGCGGTCGCCAACCCCGCACCCCAGGGCCTCGATTAGGTCCTTCAGTTCCTGATTACCTCGCAGCTTGTCGGCGGAAGCGCTGGCGACGTTCAAAATTTTACCTCGTAGCGGCAGCACCGCCTGGGTTTCGCGGTTGCGCGCCTGCTTCGCGGACCCACCGGCCGAGTCGCCCTCGACCAGGAATATTTCCGTCTCGGCGACGTTGGTACGCGAGCAATCGGTCAGTTTGCCCGGCAGACGCAGGCGGCGGGTCGGAGACTTGCGCGCGGTATCCTTGTTTTCCTTGCGGCGAATGCGCTCCTCGGCACGCTCGATCATGAACGCCAACAGGTTGTCGGCACTTGCCGGGTCGCCGGCCAGATAGTGATCGAAGCGGTCGCGTAGCGCGGTTTCCACCAAGCGAGTGGCCTCTCCGCTCGTGAGCTTTTCCTTGGTCTGGCCCTGGAACTGCGGTTCGCGCAGGAACACCGACAGCTTGGCGGCCATCGGTTCGAGCACGTCGTCCGCGGTGACCTGGGCGGCGCGTTTGTTGCCGCGCTGCTCCCCCCAGGCGCGCAACCCTTTCACCAGCGCGTTGCGGCAGCCCGTCTCGTGCGTGCCGCCCTGCGCCGTGGGGACTGTGTTGCAATATGAGTGCAGGAACCCGTCGCCCGTTTCCAGCCACACCGCCGCCCATTCGACGCGGCCGGTGCCTTGGCCCGGCAGGTTGGCCTCACCCGACCAGATCTGCGGCAGCACCCGGCCGCCACCGTTGATATCGGCTTCGAGGCTGTCGCGAAGGCCGCCGGGGAAGTGCAGCACTGCCTCGGCAGGGGTTTCGTCCTTGATCACGCTGGGGGCGCAGGACCAGCGGATTTCCACGCCGCGGAACAGGTAAGCCTTGGAGCGGCATAGCTTGTACAGCCGCGCCGGCCCGAACTTCAGCGGTCCGAAAATGGAGGTGTCGGGCTTGAAGCGGATCGTCGTGCCGCGCCGGTTATGCACGGTCCCGCCATTGACCAACTTCGTAAGAGGCTTGCCGAGCGCATAGGACTGCTTCCACAGGATGCGGTCGCGGGCGACCTCGACCTCCATCTTCTCCGACAGGGCGTTCACCACCGAACTGCCGACGCCGTGCAATCCGCCGGACGTTTCGTACGCCTTGCCGCCGAACTTTCCCCCGCTGTGCAGCGTGGTGAGGATGACCTCCAGCGCGCTCAGGTGTTTGAACTTGGGGTGGGCATCGACCGGGATGCCGCGGCCGTTGTCACGGACGGTCAGAAAATTATCGGGTTCCAGCGTGACCTCGATGAAGCTGGCATGGCCGGCCACCGCCTCATCCATCGCATTGTCGAGGATTTCCGCCGCCAGATGGTGCAGCGCGTTTTCATCGGTGCCACCGATATACATGCCGGGCCGGCGGCGGACGGGCTCCAGCCCCTCCAGCACCTCGATGTCCTTGGCCGAATAGTCGCTGCCGTCCGGAGCAGCCGGCCGCGGTCCCCGGTCGGAGGGAGCGGCCGATCCGGCGGGCTTCGGCTGGGTTTGAGCCTGGGCCTTGGCCGGCTTCTTCGCCGGGACCCTGTCGGGCCCGGCGCCAAACAGGTCGTTCATACTCTGTTCCCATGCGTCCACGGAAACCTAGCCGGGCCGGAGGAGTCTTGGCAACACGGTTTTTGGCTACAACGGGTCGGCCAGATCACCCGAGGCGTGGTGCCGGCGAACCGGCCGTCGTTAACGGTCCGGAGTGTTCCCCTTGCCGGTAGCGGAACCGGCCGTAAGCGAGGCACTGGTCCGCATTACGTTCCGACTTCAATCAAGTCGTAGATCCCGGAACGATAACATGGGTGCTGTCGGCGGTCAGGCCCTTCCACTTCTCGAGCGTCCATCGGATCGTGTCATAGTGGCGCTTGTGCAGGCGACCGGCGGACCCTGTGTTGTTCATCAGGCTTTCCGTCGTGAACGCCGGCTGGTTGTAGATCCCGGCCGGCACGTCCCGCCCCATGTACTTGGTGGTTTCGTACTCGTCAGGCAGGCCCAGCACATGTCCGACCTCATGCGAAACGGCGCAGACGTCGCCCGCACCCCAGTTGCTCAGGTCGGGCGTCCCGACGCTGCCGCCGACCTGTCGGTCATCCACGTCGCCGGAACGGAGCCGGGACTGCGTCTGCTGCCAGGTTTCCGCCGGCACCGGCGGAGTCGGGTTGGTTGTTACCACGTTGCAAGAAGCGGTGCCGGCCGGATGCCATTCCAGCTTGACCGAAACCTCCAGCATACGATTCCCGTTGACCATGAACTTGGCACCTCTCCACATCGTGCCGACATGGGTCTGCCAAAGGGTCTTGGTGGCCTCGGTGGTACCGGCGCTGACCGCGACGGGAAGGGTTACGACCAGCGCGCCGAGCGCGCCGGAGGTCAGGGCGAAGTTGCCAGGAGCCGTGAGTTTCAGCTTCCAGAATACATCCCATGCGAAATCCGTCCCCATGGTGTTCTGCGTGACGCTCATGGAATAGGCGGCGTTGTCGGCAGAATTCACGGTGCCCGGCGTCACCGCTATCGCCGCCTTTGCCGCCGTGCCGGCGGCCACGCCGACCGCCGAGATTTCCGCGACGATCAGCGTGCCGGATTCGCGATCGACTTCGTTCTTCAGTTCCTGGGCTGCCGGCAAGGCATTCCGCAGCCCGCTGGTGGGATTGGGAAGGAGACCGACGAATGTGTTTACGGCGTCGCGCAGGGCGGGAAGCCTCGCGTGGCTGAGATGATATTGGGCCAGCGCCGCGTCGATCGCTGTCAGCGTGTCCGGTCTGCGATTGGCCGTGTTGAACAGGCCCTTCTTCGACTTCACTTCCCAGGTCGGGACACTCATGATCGGCATCTCGGCTCTCCGTTGATTGCGCGGTTTAGCAGGTGCATCCGCGTGTTCCAAACTCATCCTAGGCGGCTGCGGCGGCGTGCCGCAATGGCTGGCCCGGCGAGATATCTACAGGACCGGCGCCCGGTTGTGCGACACGCCGTATCATTGTGGGCCTGACGGCGGGTGCCCTGGTTCGCCCGGGATTCAGGCGTCCGCGGATGCCGGCATATACCGCCACACGCTCGCCGGTGGCAGGTTCATCGGGGTCCACACCTCCCGCTTCGCCGTCAGCCCCAGCTTTTTCGCTGGTAACGGCGAGGTGATGCAGTAGCTAAACAGCAGAAACCCCTGCCCCGGCGCCACCGCTTGCATCGCGTGGACGAAACGTCGTTGCTCCACGAACGGCAGCAACACCAAGGGGATGCCGCAGACGACCGAGGAAATGCGGCCTTGGAACCGCTTGGGCAAATAGTCCAGCATCTTGCGCGCGTCGCATTCCAGCACTTCCACGCCACGCAGCGTTCCGCGCAGATGGTCGGCCAGGTCGGGGTCGATCTCCAGCGTCACCAGCCGCTCGGCAGCCAATCCCGCGTCTAGAAAGGCCCGAGAAATCACCCCGGTTCCGGCACCGAGTTCCAGCACGACGCCATCATCCTCCGGCCAGGCGCAGCGCACCATGTGCTTGCATAGGGTGGCCGACGAGGGCACCACCGATCCCATGCGCAGCGGGTGTGCCAGCCAACGGCTCAGAAACAGCGGAACACCGTTCGGCGTGGCGCGGCCGACGAATGTTTCGGTCATGGATCCCCCACGATGCCCTCATGCCCCGCCATGAGCGGTACGAGGTGAGACAAAAATGTTTCGGCGCAGGCGCGCCACGAATAGGTCTCGGCGTGTTGCCGGCAGGCGGCCCGATCGGCTGAAAGCGCCCTTAGCGCCGCGACGCGCAGATCGATATCCACCGCTCCGACGCAACCATTGGCGCCCGCCAGCACGTCCTTTGGGCCAGTCACCGGGAAGGCCGCGACCGGCGTGCCGCACGCCAGGGATTCGAGAATCACCAATCCGAACGTATCGGTCAAGGATGGGAACACAAACACATCGGCCCCGGCATACGCTCGGGCCAGCGCCTCCCCATGTTTCGGTCCGGTGAAATGCGCGTCATTGTATTCTCGCTGGAGTTTCGCGAGCATCGGTCCGCCGCCGACCACCACCTTCGATCCCGGGAGATCCAGGTCGAGAAACGCCGAAATATTCTTCTCCACCGCGATGCGCCCGACATGGATGAAGATTGGGCGCGGCAGGCCGAAATCCTCCCGGGGTTCGGGCTTGAACAGCGCCAGATCGACGCCGCGCGACCAGGGCCGGATGTTGCGGAAGCCGCGCCCGGAGAGTTCGTCCCGCAACGATGCGGTGGCGACCATGGTGCCATGTCCGGCGCTGTGGAAGCGGCGCATCCAGGCGTAGATCGGGCGCACGGGGATGCCGGTGCGGGCTTTAACATATTCCGCGAAGCGGGTGTGGAACGCGGTGGTGAACGCGAACCCGGTGCGCTTGGCCCAGCGGCGCGCCGCCAGGCCCAGGGGGCCTTCGGTCGCGATGTGCAGTGCGTCCGGCCGGAACGCCTCGATCATGCGGATCAGCCGGCGGGCCGGCAGCAGCGACAGCGAAATATCCGGATAGGTCGGGCACGGAATGGTGCGGAACCTGTTCGGTCCGATGACGTCGACCTCATGGCCCATGTCGCGCAATTCGCCGGCGAGCGCGGTCAGCGTACGGACCACGCCGTTCACTTGGGGCTGCCAGGCATCGGAAACGATCAGGATCCGGTGCGATGGCGCGGGCGGCAACATGTCGGGGCAGCCTGCGATGGAGTGGTAGGGGATTGAATCAGGCAGCGGCCGGGACCTTGGCGCTGTTCGGCTGGAAGAAGGATAAGCGGTTCAGTGCCGCCCAGTCGATCAGCTCCAGCCGGCCGTCGTGATGCTCGACCAAAGCGGTGCAGCTTTCCACCCAGTCGCCGTCATTTAAATACAGCACGCCGTTGATCTCGCGCATTTCCGCATGATGGATATGGCCGCACACCACGCCGTCGAACCCGCGCCGACGGGCTTCGTTGGCCAGCGCGACTTCGAAACGGTCGATCGCCTTCACCGCACCCTTGACCTGCCGCTTCAGCCAGGCTGACAGCGACCAGTAGGGGTAACCGAATTGCCGGCGGATCGCGTTGAACCAGCGGTTGGTGATCAGCGCGAAGGTGTAGGCGCTGTCGCCGAGCACCGCGAGGAATTTGGCATAGCGCACCACGCTGTCGAAGGCGTCTCCATGCGTCACCAACAGGCGCAGGCCGGCGGCGGTGACATGGGTCGATTCAGCGCGCAATTTGATGCCCGCGATTTCCAGCCCCAGCGGCAGCCAGGCGCGAAACATCTCATCGTGGTTGCCGGGGATATAGGTGACCTCGGTTCCCGAACGGGCCTTGCGCAGAATCTGCCGCAGCACCTCGTCGTGGCTTTCGTCCCAATACCAGGATTTGCGAAGGCGCCATCCATCGATGATGTCGCCCACCAGAAACAGGTGGTCGCAACTCGCCTGGCGCAAGAAATCGGCCAGAAACGCGCCGCGGCAACCACGGGTCCCAAGGTGCGTGTCTGATATGAAGACGCACCGATAGGCGTGCCCAGATGGGAGGTGACCGGAGGGCATTTTGTGAATGGCATTCATGCGAGGCCGATGCAATAGGCCCGAATCCGTCTATGCAAAATGAAGGTTCGGTTACGCGGTCACTATTTCCGGTCCGCGCCGAATATTATGATGCTGTCACTGAAATGACGCTTGGTTGTCATGATATCTTGGGCAAAAGCATGATTTTCCGGGTAGGAAGAAACCGATTCGCACGCTCGCCGCGACGCTTCCATGCTGATTATCTTCAATCCCAACGCCGGCCGCCGGCGCGCGGCGTTGTTGTGGCCCGTGCTCGACGTGCTCGTCGCCAATGGCGTGCGGCTCGACCTGATGGAAACCAACCACGCCGGCCACGCCGAGGAACTCGCGCGCGAGGCCGCGTCCCATGGCAAAACACTCGTGGTCGCTGCCGGCGGAGATGGCACGATCGCCGAGGTCGCGAACGGTCTCATGGGCAGCAACACGCCGCTGGGCGTGATCCCCCTTGGCACCGCCAACGTGCTTGCGCATGAGCTGAACCTGCCCTTCGCGCCCAAAGCGGTGGCGGCGGCGCTGGCGTTCGGCCGGACTCGGACGCTCTGGCCCGGTATGGCCCGGAGCGGCGAAACGTCTCGGCTGTTCGTGCAGATGCTGGGCGCCGGGTTCGACGCACATATCGTGCATACGCTGCCTTTGCCGATGAAGCGGCTGCTGGGGCGTGGTGCCTACGTCGTCCAGACGTTACGGCAGTTGCCACAGTACGCCTTTAAGCCAATTCCCATACGCCTGGACGGACAGGAGATGCAGGCCGCGAGCGTCATCGTCAGCAAGGGGCGACTTTACGGCGGCAAATACCTGCTGGCGCCCGACGCCTTGCCCGGCGAACCCGGATTCTCTGTCGTGCTGTTCGAACGCGGCGGGCCGGCCATCACGCTGCTATATGGCGCCGCGCTGCCGCTGCACCGGCTCGGCCGAGCGCCGGGCGTGCGGCATATCCGTGCCAGGCGGGTGGAGTTCACCGGCAACAGTCCCGTCCCCGCGCAGACCGACGGCGACAAGGCGGGCTTCACACCGCTGACGGTCACCGATGCACCCGGCCCGATCCAGGTCGTGGTGGGGTAGTGCCAGACTTCGTCGGCGCAGTCCGCGACCCCGGCTCCTTTCGGAACGGTTAAATGCCCGCATACCACTCATAGCCACGGTCCTCCCAGAATCCGCCATTACCACGGCCGAAACCGGCGAAACTTTCGACAACCTCGATTCGCCGGATGTATTTGGCCATTTTGTAGCCAAGCTGACGTTCGAGACGCAGGCGCAGGGGCGCCCCGTGAGCGAGCGGCAGGGTGACGCCGTTCATCTCGTAAGCGAGGATGGTCTGCGGGTGGAAGGCATCGACAAGATCGATGCTCTCATAATAAATTCCGGTCCCATCGGGGGATTTTTCTAACACGTCGAAGCAATGAAAGACAACATACCTGGCATTGCGCTTAAGTCCCGCACTGTCGAGCAGTGCACCAAGTTTTACCCCTTTCCACTTACCGATGCAGCTCCAGCCCTCGACGCAATCGTGCCGTGTTATTTGCTCCCTGGCAGGCAAAGCGCGAAGTTCCGGCAAAGACAGTTTAGCCGGACGCTCCACAAGGCCGTCGATCTCCAGGCGATAATCGACAAAATTATTCGCCGCCAGCGCCTGAAAATGCGCGTCGTCCGGACTCTGCGTGCCGTTGGCCTTGAACACCGGTGACAGGTCGCTTTCGGCAAATTCCGGCGCGAGCGCACTTCGCGAGAAAAATAGCCGCTGTGCTCGGCGGGTCAGCGCTTCCACGCTGTGGAGGATGCTACGTCCCCAGGACGTAGCAGCGATTTTCGAGCACCCGCCCAGACTCAACAAACCCAAGCCCACGATTGCCTGGGAAAGAAAGCCGCGGCGTATCATGTTTTTTTCAGTGCTCACGATTATCTCGTCCAGCAGGTTCGATCGTGTACCAGCCTGTGATCATGGAACACATGTTGTTCCACACGCCGGATACCAACACAAGGGCAACATGCACGATGAAAAACAACACCAGCGCACTGGCCGCCAGAAAATGTATCGTGCGGGCTGACTGGCGACCGCCAAACACCGTGAGCAACTGTGGGAAGGCCGCGTCCAAACCGGGCGACATGGTGAAACCCGCGAGCACCGTGACCGGAAGGACGACAAAAATAACCAAGATATAGGTCAGTTTTTGCAACACATTATACTGCTTCGCTTCCTCGCCTTTCGGGAAGCGAAGGCGAATGTGATCCCAGATCGACGGGCCAAAATGTCTGAGCTGGTCTCCCGTCGGCACCAGACGGTGCCAGAAGTGGCCGCTGACAAAACCATTTACAAAATAAACCATTAGGCTGAATACGATGCCCCATGCGGCAAGAAAATGCCATAGGCGACCGCTTGCCAGATCCTGCCAGGCGGGGAGGGTCATCCAACCAGGGAAGCCGCGCTCCGTGGGCCTGCCATCGGTGCCGGTCGAAACACCGAGTATGCCGGTGGTGATAAATTTATAACCCAGAATATTGGTCGTTCCGATCAGTGTATTATCGCTATTTCTCTCGGCGCCCATGGACAGCAAAGGATGTTGGAAATCGGATTTCTGCCCCCAATATAACGCCGGATGAGCATTGAAAATCTGTAAGCCGCTCATAAGCAGTACAAACAAACAGATAGCGTTGATCCAGTGTGTAAGACGTACAAGGATAGGATGTCGGAATATTCTATAACCTCCGGTTTCCAGACCTTCGGGATTCAAATTCGTGGATAAAAATTTGTTTTCCATGTGGATTCTATCGAACTCCAGATAGCCGTCACCGCCCGGTCGCCTTTTCGATCGCCGGAAATCCTAAACAAAAGCGCGGAGCCGGCGTAACCGGCTCCGCGAATTGTCACTTGGCAGGCATCATTTTCATGGCGCCGTCCATGTGCATCATGCACCCGGCGTTGTCGCTTTTGGCCATCATTTCCCGGGCCATGGTCATTTCTTTCATGGCGGCGTCCCTTTTGGTTGCGTCGCTCATTGCTGCAACATCCGCATCCATCTTGGTCATGTCGGCCTGGGTGCAGGTTGCGGCGCTGGCCCCACTTGTAGCCGCAAGCACCGTCAGAACGCACGCTGATGCGACACACATGAGTGTGGATTTGAACATGGTTTTCACTTCCCTATAAGCGGACCAAAGGCAGGATGCCGCTGGATGCCGCAATCCAAAGTTATTAACGAAGAACTTCGAAGGGCAGCCCCGGAATCTACGCACGTGGCGTGGCTCAAGTCCGACCATGACTGTCTCACGAGACCGACCGGAGAGTGAACGGGTAGGCCGATTGGCTTAACGCCGATCCGGCGAAAATAAATGTCGCGAACCCCCGTTTTGTAAACCTTTCGTTAACCTTCTCCCTGGATACTGCCTCCGACACCACAGGAGACGCATCCCAATGACACACGGATTGACCCGCCGAAACCTTGCATTGGCGCTGGACGCCGCTGCTGTACTACCCGCGTCGAGGGCGCGTGCCGCCGAGTTCACGCTGCGCTTCGCATCGATCAACCCGGCCAATAGTATGACCTACGACAAGGTGCTGATGCCGTTCGCACAAGCGGTGGAAGCGGAATCCGGTGGCAGGATCGAGGTCGCGCTGAAACCGATGGGGGGCTACGGCAAGTCAGTCGACCTGTTCAATATGGCCGAACGCGGCGATATTGAGATCGCCGCGACCGTGCAGGGTTACAACGCTGGGCGATTCCCGCGGTCCTCGGTCATGGAACTGCCGCTGATGTTCGATTCCTCGGCGACAGGCACCAAGATACTGTGGAAGTTGTTTACGGATGGCGACATCGCCGCCGATTACGCCGCGGTCAAAGTGCTGGGGCTGTACGTGTCGCCGCCATTCGGTATCTTCACCAGCGGCAAGAAAATCGAGCAACTCAGGGACCTGCGCGGCCTGCGTATCCGCACTCCCGGCCCGACGATGGGACTGGCGCTGTCCCGCCTCGGGGCGATTCCGGTCGGGGTCCCGGTCGACATGGTCGGCGACATGCTGGAAAGTCACACCATCAATGCCATCACCTTCGGATGGGATACGCTGCTCACCGGCAAAGGCTCTGCCGGCAAGATGCTGACCGATCAGGTGAATGTCCTGCTGGACGCCAATTTTGCCGCGCCCACGCTCATGATCGTCATGAACCGAGCGAAATGGGACGCATTGCCGCCCGACCTGCGCGCCATCGTGGACAAACACAGCGAACGCCTGATCGGCGGCAATGCCAAAGTGCGCGATGAGGCGGAAACCGCCGCCAAAGCCAAATTGCGGGCGGATCCGCGCTTCACGTGTCGCGAGCTGACGGCCGACCAACGGGCGGAAATGGCCCGGCTGATCGAGCCCGCGGTCGCGGACTGGAAAGCGTCTATGGCGCACCAGGGTATCGACGGGGAGGCGCTATACGAAAAAGCGCGCTCCCTCGCGCGGCAATTCAATACCGCCGCGCGTTGATCGGCCGAATGCCAGCAACCGGAGCACACCATGGTCCTCGCTATCCATAACTGGGGCATTCGCGCCCGCTTGTTTCTGGCATTCGGTGCCATCGCCAGTCTCACGATCGCGGCGTGCGTGGCCGCGTATCTGGTGTTGGCCGGCGTCGGCGACACGCTGCGAGTCATTACCCGGCAGGCCGTGCCGCAGGCGGTCCTCGGTCTGGAAGTGGCGGCGCAGGCGGCGGCGTTGGCCGCCCAGGCGCCCAACTTGCTTGCCGCCACCACACAGGATCAGCGGCGTCGGCGTGGCGCCGATTTGACCAAGGCCAGGAACGATCTGGCACAGCGGGTCAACGCCCTTGCGGCCTTCCCGGGCGGGCGTCAGGCCGCTGCCGCGCTAACCGAATCGACGACAAAGTTGAACGAACGGCTGGACCGGTTAGATGCCGTGGTTGGCACGCGCATTACGCTCATAGTGCAGCGGGACGGCGCCG
This sequence comes from Acetobacteraceae bacterium, assembly GCA_025352375.1. Lineage (GTDB taxonomy): Bacteria > Pseudomonadota > Alphaproteobacteria > Acetobacterales > Acetobacteraceae > Rhodopila. The sequence goes on from JANXTL010000066.1 coordinate 41,845, forward strand.
CCGCCACCGCCGAACGAGCCCGCGCGGCAGTGGCCACGGTCCTGCATCCGGCCTGGGAGAAGGTCCGCTCCCGTATCGAGATGACATCGATGGCCGTCGGCGGCGACCAACAGGCCACCACCCGAACGTTGTTGCAATTGACGGCCTTCGACGTACCGTTGTCGCAGGCGATGGCCGATTTGTCGTCGGATAGCAACGAGATGCTCGGCCTGCTGGTCCGCGCCAGCCAGGCTGCGTCGCCGGAGGCCCTCGCCGGATTGCGCCGCGACCTGACGACGCTAACAGAGCGACTGGAGGAGCGAACCGATGTCGCGGAAAACCTGACCCCGACTCCGGGGTTGCGGACGGCGATCGAGGCTCTGGCAGGGTTAGGCACCAAACCCGACAACGTGTTCGCGCTGCGGGCATCGGAACTGCAAGCGCTCGCGGATGGGCGGCAGGCATTGGCCGATGCCCGCGATGTCGCCGTCGAGCTCGGCAACCGGGTCGACGCTCAGGTCGCAGCCGGGCAGACTGCGATCCACGCCTCGACCGATACGTCCGAGGCGCAGATCGGCCTCGGTTTGTGGATAATGGCCGCCCTGGCGGCGGTCGGCGTCGTTGCGTCGCTGTTGATCGCCTGGCTGTACATCGGCCGCAATCTGGTCGCCCGGGTGGTCGCGCTGAACGGGGTTATGGTGCGGCTGTCCGATGGGGACCTGACGGCGCAGGTGGCGCTGTCGCGGCACCACGACGAAATCGCGCACATGGCGGCGACGGTCGGTGTGTTCCGCGATAGCATGATCCGCGCCGAACGCCTGACCGACGAGCGTGCGGCAGAACAGGCGGTGAGAGAAAAGCGCGCCGAACGGCTGGACAGCCTGACGCAGGGGTTCGAAGGCCAGGTCGGCGGCCTTGTGGGTCTCGTATCCTCCGCCGCGGCGCAATTGCAGACCACGGCGCGGTCGATGACCGGAACCGCCAGCGACACCACGCAACAGGCCGCCAATGTCGCGGCGGCGGCGGAGGAAGCCAGCACTAACGTTCAGACCGTCGCCAGCGCGGCGGAGGAACTGGCGGCATCGATCGGCGAAATCTCCCGCCAGGTGGCGCAATCTGCCAAGGTCGCCGGCAAGGCGGTCGAGGATGCGAAGCGCACCGATACCGTCGTCCGCGCGCTGGCCGAGGGTGCGCAAAAGATCGGGGAGGTCGTGGGCTTGATCAGCAACATTGCCGGTCAGACCAATCTGCTGGCGTTGAACGCGACGATCGAGGCCGCCCGGGCTGGCGATGCCGGCAAAGGCTTCGCCGTGGTGGCGAGCGAAGTCAAAAGCCTGGCCACCCAGACCGCCAAGGCGACCGAGGATATCGGCCGGCAAATTGCCCAGATCCAGGCATCGACGGCGGAGGCGGTGGCGGCCATCCAAGGCATCGGTAACACGATCGGCGAGGTCAGCGAGATCGCCGCCGCGATCGCCGCGGCGGTAGAGGAACAGGGCGCCGCGACGCAGGAAATTGCCCGCAATGTGCAACAGGTCTCGGCCGGGACTTTGGCGGTGACGACCAATATCGCCGGCGTGGGGCAGGGCGCCAACAACACCGGCGCGGCCGCGACCGAGGTACTCGACGCGGCCGGCGCGCTGACCCGTCAGGCGGAGGAGCTGAACGGCGTGGTGACCGTGTTTATCCGGCAGGTGAAAACGGCCTAAAGCTAGAGCGTGATCGCCTGAGGCTGACTTCAACCTCGGGCGTGAATCACCCTCTCAAACAAAGGCTTAGACCATGATCCAACGCCGAGATCGCGTGCAACCTCAAAAGATCATGGTCTAAGGATCCGCCGCCAGATAACGCGCCGGCCGGTTGGCCTCGTGCTGGTAGTTCGCCGCCCTGGCCAGAACGGCGCGATCGGTATCCGACAGGCGCCCAGCCTCCCGCAGATGATCGGTCCAGCTTTCCATCGACCAGATTTCAACCCAACCCTCGGGGTGAGCGACATTTTCGTAAAGCTGCCAAAACTGCGCCCCGGTGCGGCCCCGCAGCAGGCGCACTTCGCGCATGATCCCCATGAAGGCATCGCGCTCCGCCGAGGTCACCATGTAGTGCGCGGTTTCCATCACCCGTCCCCGCGCATTGCGCAGCAGCGGCACCAATTCGGCGGCGGGCGCTTCCGGCATCAACGCGTTTTCGCTGCGAGCGGGCGCGGTCACCGGAACGAAAGCCTCGATCCGGAACCCCAAAGCACCGAAGGCCAGCGCGGCCCCTACCCCTGCCGCTATCGCCAATGTGACCGGCATGCCGATATGAACGGCGAGCCAGCCCCAACCGAACGAGCCTACCGTCAGCGCCCCGTTCTGCGCCAACTGGTAGATCGACAGCCCCCGAGCCCGCACCCACGGCGGGCAAACCAGCTGCGCCGCCGCTTGCATGGTGGCATAGGCGGAGGTCCAGCCTATCCCGAACAGCAGCATCCCGAACGCGGCCAGCGTCCAATGGTGCGCCAACGACAACAGCGCCATCCCGGCGCAGGACGACAGCGTACACAACAGCACTGTCTGCCCCCGGCTGAACCGCGCCCGGAACATCGGCAGCAGCATGCCGGAGGCAACCCCGCCGGCGCCCATCGCGCCCAGGATCACGCCATACATACCTGCTCCCAGCCCAAGCTCCTGCCGCACGAACAGCGGCAGCAACCCCCATGGCGCGGCGCAGGGGATCGAGTAAGCGATGGTGCGCATCATCGCCGAGCGGATCGCCGGGGTGTTGCGCACAAAACGCATGCCGGCGCGCATGGCCGACAGGAAATGTTCTCGAGGAAGGCCGGTGAAATGGCGGGCGTTGCGGCGCCAGGTCACCAGCGAGACGATCACCACCAGGATCGACACCGCATACAAACTGAACGCAAGGCTCGGCCCACCCAACAAAATCAAAAAGCCGGCCAACGCCGGGCCGACGGCGCGCGTCAGGTTGAACCCGATGCCGTTCAGCGCGATGGCCTGCACCAGGTCCTCGCGCGGGACGAGTTCGGGAACGACCGCGCTCCAGGCAGGGTTGTTCAGCGCGGAGCCGATGCCGATGGCGAACGTTAGGATGAGCAGCCAGGGCGCGGTCATCGCACCGGACAGCGTCAGGATCGCGAGCAACGCGGCGGCGGCGCAGGTCCAGATCTGGCAACCGATCAAAAAGATGCGGCGGTCGACGATATCCGCCATGGCGCCGCCGGGAATTGCCAGCAGGAACACGGGCATGATGGTCGCGGCCTGCACCATCGACACAATGAGCGGGTCCGGAGCGAGCGTGGTCATCAACCAGCCGGCGCCGGTATTCTGCAACCACATGCCCAACCAGGCGATGACACCCGCGCCCCACAGGGTACGAAAGACGCTGTTGCGCAGTGGCACGAGGGCGGCGGGAAGGGCCATCAGGCGATCGTTCGATTCGGCATGCGGGACATATACGGTGCAATCGCGACTATTTCATGAGAAACTCGCGCGAACCGGCAAAAGCGATTGGAAAGGAACGGGCCATGCCCGACGACGGCAAGATTTCGGGACTTTACGATCGGGATTTCTACGAGTGGTCCGGCCAGCAGGCGCGGGCGATCCGTGCGGCTCGGGTCGCGCTGTCCGATAGCCGCGTCAACGACATCCGCGCGAGCCTGACGGAAATGGACTGGGAGAATATCGCCGAGGAGATCGAATCATTGGGCAAGCGCGACCGTCGTGAGTTACAGAACCGCATTGCCACGGTGATCGAGCATCTCATCAAGTTGCAGTTCAGTCCGGCCGACGAACCGCGCGAAGGATGGCGGGATACCGTCCGCCGGTCACGGGATGAGATTGAGATGCTCCTCGATGACAGCCCATCTTTACGCCCGATGGTGCCTGGGCTAGCGAATAAGGCCACTCGCAATGCGCTGCGTTACGCCATCGACGGCTTGCGTAACCACGCCGAGATCGACGGCGCGGCGTCCGCAATTCCGGCAGAATATACCCAAGACCAAATCCTTAACGACTGGTGGCCGGAGGCTCGCACGTGAAAGTCTTCTGGAATCCCGCCCAACTAACCCACGCCCCCGCCTTCTTCCTGGCGCGCGGCACCGTCCGCGCGAACTTCGAAGTTCCAGCCCGCGCGGAGGCGCTGCTGGAGGCGTGCCGAGCGATGGGAATGGATGCGGTGACGCCGCCGCCGGTCGATATCGCGACGCTGGTGGCGGTGCACGACCCCGCCTATCTGACCTTCCTCCGCGACGGTTACGCCGCGTGGTCGGATATCCCCGATGCGGGTCCCGAAATAGTCGCGAACCACCACCCCTCCCCCGAAATGATGGCGAACGGCGCCCGCGTGCCCTCCAACATCGTCGGTCAGGCCGGATGGTTCGTCGCCGACGCCGCCTGTCCGATCGGACCCCACACGTGGGAGGCCGCGTTCCACGCCGCAGCCGGGGCCGTCGCCGCCGCGGACGAAGCCGCTCGGGGTTTCAATGCCTACGCCCTGGCCCGTCCGCCCGGCCATCACGCGTTCAAAGCGCGCGCCGGGGGCCATTGTTATCTGAACAACGCGGCGATTGCCGCCGAACGGCTCCGCGCCAAAGGGGCGGACCGGGTCGCGATCCTGGACATCGACAGCCACCACGGCAACGGCACGCAGGGGATATTCTGGGATCGGCCCGATGTTCTGTGCGTGTCGGTGCACGGCGACCCCAACCGGTATTACCCTTGGTTCACGGGCCATGCCTCGGAACGCGGCGGCGGCGATGGCGCGGGTTGCACGCTGAATTTTCCTCTGGCGATCGGAACGGGCGATGACGGCTGGCTGGACGCGGTGGCAACCGGTGTCGCCGATGCGCGCGCCTATGGGGCAGAGGCGGTGGTGGTCAGCCTGGGCTTCGACGCCTCGGTCGACGAACCCCTGAACGCCCTGTCAGTCTCGGCGGACGGATTCGCCCGAGCCGGCGCCGCGATCGGCGCGCTCAGTCTTCCGACGGCGATCGTGCAGGAGGGCGGCTACAATGTTGGCGTCATCGGCGGTCTATTGACACGCTTCCTCACGGGATTTGGGAACCTGTAGCCCCGGCCATTGTCGAGCGTTCATCATCAATGCCACGAATTCCGCGGCATTCACGCCGTCGCTTGCCATCACCATGCGGATCAATGGGTCGCAAAGCATGCTCTCGAAGGTCAGCTCGCCAGTCGTGTTCGAGCACATGGCAGGTTCCTCCCTTTGACGGTGGTATGGTGTGATCGGAAACGTCCCGAGGGTAGGTTCGGAAACTACTCAAACGCTACGTGGCATCGCAAAGGCCCCAGAACGCGGCGATACGCCGAGCCGCGCAAAGACCGCTATCGGTAACCCAGGCGCCGGCGCGACCTCTCCCCGGCGCGCTGGCGTCGACCGGAAATCCGTGCCCCAATCCGGCGATCGTCCATAGTTCGACAGCCGGTGGCCGGTTTGGTCGGCCCCATGCCCGTTGTCGCAATCCCGGTTCCACCCGGTCGCTGCTTGGTTCCGCATCGAAGCCCTGCAATTCGCTCCATTGTTTGGCGAGCACCTCCGCATTGTCCGGGTCGACGGTGCGATCGCGCTCGCCGTGCCAGATCGACAGGCGCGGCCAGGACTTTCGCGCAACCGAACCGGTCACCGACCGGACGTCGGCCGCCAGTGCCTGCCGGGTTCGGCCGGTATCGGCGCGCCGCATGCGAAGGATCGCACCGGCGGCGGACGTAGCGCAGCCGACTGGCATACCGGCGACCACACCACCGGCCGCGAACACCGCCGGGTAGGCGGCCAGTAACGACGCTGCCATGGCAGCCCCGGCCGAGAACCCAACGACGAAGATTTGTCCCGGGTCGGATCCGAAGCGCTCGGTCGCGCTGCGAATCATCTGGCGAATGGACATCGCCTCCCCCGCCCCGCGCCGTGTGTCTCGCGCCAGGAACCAATTGAAACAGCCACCCCGATTGTTTTCATGGATTTGCGCCGGCAACAGCAGCGCGAGCCGGGCCTCGTCGGCCAAGGCAGTCCAACCGGCATCGGCGGCGAATGTCGTGGCGGTTTGGCCGCAGCCGTGCAGCACGACGATCAGGGGCCGGCCAGCAGGGAGGCGCGGCGGCGCGTAAACCTGCATCTGCAACGCACCCGGGTTGGACCCGAAGGCCGCGGCCGCTCCGGTCGTTGGGCGGGCCGTCAGCGACGCGAGCGTCCGCCGGGCCTTGGCGGGCCGGCTTATGAACCGGCGAAGCAGCCGAGCGAACGATCTTATTCTCATGCTCGGTCTATCGCTTGCTGGGGCAGCCCGAGGTAAGAATCGGAAAGTGCTCAGGCTGGGCGACGTCCCCCTGTGACCGAACGAAACATCGGTGCTATGACACTTGCCTCTCGAAATCGAATGCGATGCTAATCGAAGGGCAGACAACCATGAACCTCACCTCGGGCCTCGTCGGCGCGGAAGTCACCGGCTCCATCGGCTGGCTGATCTGGGACAACCAATCGAAGATGAACGCGCTGTCCCCTGGTATGTACGAGGACGCGCAGGAGGTCATCGACACCTTCATGGCGACCGACGCCATCAAGGTGGTGGTGATGCGCGGCGCCGGGCGCCGGGCGTTCATCTCGGGCGCGGATATCTCCAGCTTCACCAAAACCCGCTCCAACCCCGAAGCGGCCGCCGCCGCGCGGGAGGCACCGATCAAGCTGCGGCGCACGCTGATCGATATGGATAAGCCGCTGATCGCGATGATCTACGGTTACTGCCTGGGCGGCGGAATGGGCATGGCGCTGAACGCCGACATGCGGTTCGCTGCATCCGACTCGCAGTTCAGCGTTCCGGCCGCGCATCGCGGCATCGCCTACGCGCCCGAGGGTTTGAAGCAACTCGTCGACCTCGTCGGCCCCAGTGCCGCCAAGGACATCATGTTCTCAGCCCGTCGTCTGAAGGCCGAGGAAGCCCTGCGCATCGGCCTGATCAACCGCATTGTCGATGCCGAGGACCTGGAGAAGGAAACGATTGCTTACGCCGAGGTGCTGGCCTCCAACGCGCCGCTGTCGATGAAGGCGTCGAAATACTTCATCAACCAGCTCGGCCTTGAGGAGGCGCACCGCGACAACGCCCGCATGGACGCGATGCAGCGCGCCGCCGAGAAGAGCGACGATTTCAAAGAGGCCACGCAGTCCTTCATGGAAAAACGTAAGCCGGTCTTCACCGGGCGGTAACAGGCGCGGGCGCCTGGCGGCCAGGGGATGCGATATGTTCGATCGACTTTGTAAGTGCTCCCTGGCCACTGCCCGCCTGATTCTGGTCGCCATATTTCTCCTGATGGGTATGCACATGGCGGCCGCGCAGGGACGCCGGGTTGCACTGGTCGTGGGCAACGGCGCGTACCGCAATGTGCCCCCACTTTCGAACCCACGGAACGACGCGACTCTGATCGCTCAAACGCTCCAGGCGCTGGGTTTTCAGCTTGTTGGGGGCGGCGCGCGGATCGATCTCGACAAAGCTGGTTTTGACGCCGCGGTGCGAGCCTTCGGGCAGGACATCCGAGGCGCGGAAGTGGCGCTTTTTTACTACTCCGGGCACGGTATGCAGGTTCAAGGCTCCAACTGGCTGGTGCCGTTGGATGCCAATCCGACCCGGGTTCAGGACCTGGATTTCCAGATGGTCGACGCCCAATTGGTGCTGCGACAGATGGAAGGCGCGGGGACCAAACTCAATCTCATGATCCTGGATGCGTGCCGTAACAATCCGTTCGGCGGGACCGGGCTGCGCGCCACGGACGCCGGCCTGGCGCAAATGCGGGCGCCCGAGGGCACGTTGATTTCTTATGCGACCCAACCCGGGAATACAGCCGCCGACGGAACCGGCCGAAACAGCCCGTATACCCAGGCCTTGGCGGAAACGATGCGGCAGCCCGGGCTCGATGTGCTGCGCATGTTCAACCGCGTCGGCGTCGAGGTGAAAAAGGTGACCGGCGGGTCCCAGCAACCATGGGTGTCATCGTCTCCGTTGGACAGCGATTATTTCATGGCGGGCGCGGGGTCGAATACGCCCGTGGCACCCCCGCCGTTGAGGCCAGCCGAACCGCCAGCCGCCCCATTACAGCCCGTCCCGCCCAAACCGGCCCGGAGCACGGATATGACCCAGACGCTGGTCGGCAACTGGCGGCATAGCGATGGTGTCGGTTGCACGCCCACCCATGTCGGCATTGTCAACGTCGACAACGGACGCATTTATTTTGAGTGGCGTTTTGGTTCCGGCCGTCCCAACCTCGCGGTCGAGCGTATCGACAACGTCCAAGGCAACGTCATCGAGACGACCGTTGAGAGCGATGTCAATACGACAAACCCGGAAACCGGCAACCGGATACGTTACAGGGTGGAAGGCGATTCCTGGACTTCGATGAATCTGTCGACCGGAAAATCCTACCGGCACAAACGATGCTAACGCGCAGGCACGTGCTGGGGGCTGCCGTCATGGGCGTTGTTCCGCCGGTCCTTGCCACGCCCCGAACCACGATCGTCGTATCGCCGGCCCCAGGCCGCATGCTGATCTGCGGCGACCTGAAATCGCCATGCTCGGTCGGCCGGACCGGGGTGAGGCAGGACAAGCATGAAGGCGACGGCGCGACACCGGCGGGGCGTTACCCCTTGCGCCGCTTGCTGTTCCGCCAGGACAGGATTGCATCGATTGCCACGCAGTTACCTATAACACCGATCCAAGCGACGGATGGTTGGTCCGACGATCCCGAAGACCCGCTTTACAATCAATCGGTCACGCTGCCACGGACCTGGCATCATGAGGACTTGTGGCGTTCGGATAGTCTATACAATATCGTAATAGTCATCGGCTACAACGATGCGCCCGCGATCCCGGGAAAAGGCAGCGCCATTTTTCTGCACGTCGCGAGCCCGAGCATGGCCGCCACCGATGGTTGTGTCGGTCTTCCGTTGACGGCTCTCGTGAAGCTCGCCGGTCTATGTGATACCACAACGTTTATCGACATTCGCCGCTAACGTCCAGGGAACCCACCCCATGAAAATCGTCCGCGTCACCGCCATTCCCATGTCGGCGCCCGTGCCACCCGAAAACCGCCATCGCACCGACCTCGGCACCAAGGTCAAAAGCGACGCCACCCTCATACAGGTCGAGACCGAGACCGGTCTGATCGGCATCGGTGCCGCCCTCGGGTCGCCGCCGGTCGTTAAAGCCATCGTGGACCACGAACTCGCGGCGGAGTGCGTGGGCGAAGACCCGATGTTCTCCGAACGCATCTTCGAGAAAATGTATAACGGATCGCGCGCCAAACCGGCGCTCGAACGCGGGGTGACACAGGCGAATGAAAGCCGCCGCCGGGGCGTCGTCATGGAGGCCATTTCCGGCGTCGACATCGCGGTCTGGGACGTGAAAGCGCAGACGCTTGGCATCCCGCTGTATCACGCTCTGGGCGCGGTCCGTTCTTCGGTGCGCGGCTACGCCAGCGGCGGCTGGGCACCCGGGGACGAAGCGGAACAAGAACTCGGGGGCTACGCCGCCAAAGGATTCTCCGCGGTCAAAATGCGGGTGGTCGGGCGCGACGGGTTCTCGATCCCCAACTGCGTGCGCAGGGTCGCCGCCGCCCGGCGCGGCATCGGTCCGAACGTGGAACTGATGATCGATGCCCATGGCTCGCTGGAGGTCGCGGTCGCCATCAAACTCGCCCGCGCCTTGGAACAATACGACATCGCCTGGTTCGAGGAACCGGTGACGCCCGACGATCACGCCGGCCAGGCCGAGGTCCGCCGGTCCACGATCATCCCCATCGCCTCCGGTGAGCGCGAATTCACCCGCTTCGACTTCCAGGACCTGCTGGAACGCCGCGCACTGGATATCGCCCAGCCCGACGTCGCTCGGGCCGGCGGCATCACGGAGATCCGGCGCATCGCCGCGCTGACCTCGACCTACGGTGTTCGCCTGGCGCCGCACGCCTGGGGCAGCGGCGTGCTGTTCGCCGCCAGCATCCACGTCGCGATGGCGGCGCCGAACTGCCACATCCTCGAAGTGACGCAGGGCCACATGCCGATGATGTGGGAGCTGTTCAACGAGAAGTTCGATATCCGCAAGGATGGGTCGGTGCACGCCCCCGACCGGCCCGGGCTGGGCTTCACACTGCGGGCGGACGCATTGGACAAATTTCGCTACGTCGATGGGCCGGAGTACGAGTTTTAAGCCCCCCGCGTCATGCCGGCGGGCAGCTTACCGAGCGGCCTTGCCGATCAGTTCCTCGTAAAGATTGACGTAATCCTCAGCCATCCGGCGCGAAACGAACCGGCGGTCGAACGTCGCACGCACCTTCTTGCGGTCCAACGTATGCACCTTCGCCACCGCGGCCACCGCCTCATCGACGTTGTTGACGATGAAGCCGGTGACGCCGTCGTCCATCACCTCGGGGACGGAACCGCAGTTGAACGCGATCACCGGGGTGCCGCAGGCCATGGCTTCGATCATCACCAGGCCGAACGGCTCCGGCCAATCGATGGGGAAGATCAGGCATTGCGCGCCGGACAGGAAGGCGGGTTTCTGCGAGTCGTTGATCTCGCCAATGAATTCCACGTTGTCGTGGCTGTCGATCAGCGGCTTTATCCGAGCGTAATAATATTCCCGATCGGCATTATCGACCTTGGCTGCCATTTTCAGCTTCATGCCGGCGCGGGTGGCGATCTCAATCGCTCGGTCTGCGCCCTTTTCAGGGGAGATGCGGCCCAGGAACGCGGCGTATTCCGGCTTTACCGGCTGCGGGGTCAGAATATTCGGGGGCATCCCGTGCTGCACCGTGCGCACCCAGTTCAGGTTCGGAATGGGCAGGCGCTGGTTGTCCGAAATGGACACAAACGGCGATTCCAGGAACGTGCCGTACGTTTCCACGAACTCCGGCACATCGAGCCGGCCATGAATGGTCGTCAGGTATGGGGTCTTCTGGCGGCTGAACAGCTGCAACGGGAAGTAGTCGATATGAAAATGTAAAATATCGAAGTCGTCCTTGCGGCGGTAGACCAGCTCCACCATCCGGTAATAGCCGGCGACCCAGTCCTTCACGTCGGGATCGAGCCGTGATGCCCGCTCGCGCATCGGCGCCAAAGTGGCGGAGGTCGTGGAGTCCCCGCTGGCGAACAACGTCACGTCGTGACCCATCGCGACCAGTTCCTCGGTCAGCGAGTAGACGACACGTTCGGTGCCACCGTACAACTTGGGTGGCACCGCTTCGAACAGCGGCGAAATCTGGGCAATGCGCATAAAGTCGGGCCTGATAAAGTATGGGGTTCGCGGGACTCGCCTCGCGTTCGGTTTGGTAGGAGGGGAATATGGCGAAATGTCGACGTCTTCAAGTCGCCACACTCGGGGCCGATAAGCTCCCCTTGCCCCGGGGAGTTCGCGCTTGATGCCTTTCGATTCCTCCACCCAGATACTGCCAGCGCTGCGCGGGCGGCCGCTCGCGTACCTGTTTCACTACATCGCGAAGCACAAGGCGGGCCATCTGACCGTGCTATTCTCGGTGATGGTGGCCGTCGCGTGCTCCACATCGTCCCAATACGGGATGAAGCACCTGATCGACGTCGTTTCCATGGGTGTGGAGGCCGGCCGGCCGCACGTCTTGGGTGCCTTTGCTCTGCTGTGCGGGCTGGTGGCGGCGGACAATCTGATGTGGCGCGTGGGCGGCTACGCGGCACACAGAGCATTCGTAGCGGTGACGGGCGATATCAGGCGGGATTTATTCGCGCATTTGTCGGGGCACTCGCCCAGCTATTTCGCGGAACGCCTGCCAGGATCGCTGTCCAGCCGGATCAGTTCCACCGCGATGGCGGCCTTCACGACGCTGAATACGGGCGTGTGGAACGTGGTTCCGTCCTGCTTCGGGGTGGTGCTGTCGATCTGCTATATCGGCGTCGTCAATTTGCCGCTGATGCTGGTGCTGGCGGGCGTGGCGTTCAGCGTGGGCGCGTTGGTATTCTGGCTCGCCCGCCGCGGCACCGACCGGCATATCGCGTACGCCGAGCAGGCGGCGGCGGTGGATGGGGAGCTGGTGGACGTCATCGGTAATTTTTCCGTTGTGCGCGCCTTCGGCGCGACGTTCCGCGAACAGGGACGCATCGACGCGACCATGAAGCGGGAAATGGCAGTGCGCCGCCGCAGCCTTTACTACATGGAGCACCTGCGCATGATCCACGCGGTCCTGACCGGGGTCATGACCGCAGGGGTGGTGGGTTGGGCGATTTTGCTATGGGAGGCCGGACTGGCCACAGTCGGCGATATCGTGCTGTTGACATCGCTGGCATTCGGCATTCTGCATGGGACCCGCGACCTCGCGGTCTCGCTCGTAGACCTGACGCAGCACATCGCTCGGCTGGGGGAGGCGATCAACACCCTGCTGATCCCGCATGAGCTGCCGGACTGGCCCGACGCGTTGCCGATCGTGCCGGGGCCTGGTTCCGTAACGTTCGAGGACGTGACCTTCGCCTATCCTGGCCGCAAGCCGGTGCTGTCGTCGTTCAATCTGTCGATTGCCGCCGGGCAGCGCATCGGGCTGGTGGGCTACTCCGGCGCGGGCAAGTCCACCGTTTTGTCGCTGCTGCAACGGTACTACGACGTTAGCGGCGGGCGCATCCTGATCGATGGGCAGGACATTCGCGATGTCACGCAGAGCAGCCTGCGCCAAGTGATGGCGATCGTGCCGCAGGATATCTCCATGTTCCACCGTTCGGTGCTGGAGAACATCGGCTACGCCCGCCCCGATGCCTCGCAGGCCGATATCCTGGCCGCCGCCGAGATGGCGTATTGCCGCGAATTCATCGAGGCTTTGCCGGAGGGTTTTGCGACTATGGTCGGCGACCGCGGCGTGAAACTGTCCGGCGGCCAGCGTCAGCGCCTCGCCATTGCTCGGGCGCTGCTGAAGGACGCGCCTATTCTCCTGTTGGACGAGGCCACCAGCGCTTTGGACACGGAATCCGAGCAGGCGATCCAGGCGGCTTTGGATCGGCTGATGACGGGGCGGACGGTGATTGCGATTGCCCACCGGCTGTCGACGCTGCGCAGTTTCGACCGCATTATTGTGATGGATCGCGGCCGGATCGTGGACGACGGGTCGCCGGATGAGTTGGCTGGGCGGGCGGGTCCGTATCGGGATTTGCTGCGGAAGCAGCACATGGCGACGGCGGAAGCGGTTTCCTAGTTTGCTGGGTTGGGGCGGCTTGGTGGTGTCCCTCTACCCGGGGTAGGCGTCCCTGTGTTAGGGATGGCGAGCAGAATTCCGGGATCGCATGTTGTCGTCCCAACTATAGCCAGACGTCCATACAGAGCGTCACCTGCCTGCTGGTGACCAGTCGTTTGCCTCGACGTATTGTGCCAAACGACGCCGACGATCAGATTACCACATCAGGAGCCGCCATGCGCCGCCGCACCCTGCTTGCCGCCACCGTCGCCCTCGCAGCACCCGCCGCGGTTCGTGCAGCGTCCGCCACCACCCTGAAGATCGTGCCCGCGAGTGATCTCGCAGCACTCGACCCGGTCTGGACCACGGCGCCCGTCGTGCGCAACCACGGCTACATGGTGTTCGACACCCTCTACGGGACCGACGCCGAACTTCGCATCCAGCCGCAGATGGCGGCGGGGCACTTGGTGGAAAACGACGGCAAGCAGTGGACAATCACCTTGCGCGAGGGGCTGCGGTTCCACGATGGAGAACCTGTCCTGGCGCGTGACGCCGTCGCCTCTATCCTGCGCTTCGGGGCGCGGGACAGCTTTGGCGAGACGCTGATGGCAGCCACCGACGAACTGTCTGCCCCCAGCGACCGCACGATCCGCTTTCGTTTGAAGCACCCGTTCCCGCTCCTGCCGAACGCCCTGGGCAAGCCGGCCCCCATGCCCTGCATCATGCCGGAGCGCCTGGCCCGCACCGACCCGGCCAAGCAGGTGACCGAGATGGTGGGGTCCGGTCCCTACCGCTTCCTACCGGACGAACGGATCGCCGGGTCGAGCGTCGCCTATCGGCGGTTCGAGGGCTACCAGCCACGCGCGGACGGCGTGGCCTCATTCACCGCCGGGCCGAAGCGGGCGCATTTCGATCGCGTGGAGTGGCAGGTCATCCCCGATGCCTCCACCAAGGCAAACGCGCTGATCAGCGGCGAGGTCGATTGGGTAGAGACCCCGTCCAGCGACTTGCTCGGCCTCCTGCGCGCCAGCCGCAAGGTTCAGGTCACGCGCTCCGCCTTGGCCGGCGACCTGGCGGTGATGGTGCTAAACCACCTGCAGCCGCCCTTCGATAACCCCGCGATCCGCCGTGCCCTGCTGGGCGCCTTCAGCCAGACAGATTTCATGCGCGCAGCCGTCGGCGACGATCGCAGCCTGTGGTCCGACGAGGTCGCCGTGTTCAATCCCGGCACA
>JANXTL010000086.1 GCA_025352375.1 Acetobacteraceae bacterium
GCTCACATCGACACCCGCGCGGCCATCGAGGGCCGGATCGACCGGCTACAGGACGTCGTGACCGCACAGGGTGCGGACCTGATAAAAACGCGTGCCGACATCATGGACCGCATCGACCGGATGCAGAACGTCTTGTCCCTCTAGACCATGATCCAACGCCGAGATCGAGTGCGACCTCAAACGATCATGGCCTAGAACGCCACCCGTCACCGCAAGTGACAAGCCACCTGCCGCCCCATACCAACGTCGCGCAACAACGGCACTTCGGTCTTGCAGCGTGCCACGGCGTACGGGCATCTCGGGTGGAAATGGCACCCCGACGGCGGGTTGATCGGGCTCGGCACATCGCCCTCCACCCGGTGTTTGGTGCGCTTCAGCGCGGGATCGGGCAGCGGCACGGCCGCGAGCAGCGCCTCGGTGTAGGGGTGCAGCGGTTTGGCGAACAGGGCTGCCTTATCCGCGTATTCGACGATGCGGCCGAGATACATCACCGCCACACGATGGGCGATGTGCTCCACCACCGCGAGGTTGTGGGAGATGAACAGATAGGAAAGCCCCAGTTCCCGCTGCAAATCCATCAGCAGATTGATCACCTGCGCCTGGATCGAAACGTCCAGCGCCGACACCGGCTCATCCGCCACGATGAATTTCGGGTCCAGCGCCAAGGCTCGTGCGATCGAGACACGCTGGCGTTGCCCGCCGGAGAACTGGTGCGGGTAGTTGTTCATCTGGGCTGGGCGCAGGCCGACTCGCTGGAACAACTGGGCGACTCGCGCGTCGCGTTCCTTCTTGTTGCCGACGCCGTGGACCTTTAGCGGCTCGCCGACGATCTCGCCGGCTTTAATGCGGGGGTTGAGCGAGGAGAACGGGTCCTGAAACACGATCTGCATCTGCCGTCGCAGGACCCGCAGTTCCTTCTTGCCGACCGTTGTCACATCCTGGCCGTTGATCGTGATCGATCCGGCGGACGGTTCGATCAGCCGCAGCACGGTCCGCCCGACGGTCGATTTACCGCAGCCGCTTTCGCCCACCAGACCCAGGGTCTCCCCCGCGGCGATGCTGAAACTGATGCCATCGACGGCGCGCACGTCGCCGATCTTCCGGCGCAACAGGCCTTTGCGGATGGGGAAGAACTTACGGAGGCCGGTGACCTCGATGAGGGGGGGCTTTTCGGGGGTCATGCGAGTCGCTCTCCCCTGCCATGGTCAGCCTTGGCTGGGGCGGCGGTATCGATCTCTCCCCGCGTCCTCCCGGCGCTTGTCACCGGGATCGATCGCGGCAGGGTGCTGGTACTGATCCCGGTGACAGGCACCGGGATGACACAATAAGAAAAGTCCATGCTCACCGTCCTAGGCCTGCCAGCAGGCGGCGAAATGGTTGGGCTGCTTCAACTCGAACGGCGGAATTTGGGACCGGCACTTGTCGTCCGCCTGGGTGCAGCGCGGGGCGAAGGCGCAGCCGGGCGGCAAATCGTTCAGGGCCGGTACCATGCCGCTGATTTCCCGCAGCCGCTCATCGGGGGACACGTCCAGCCCACGGGCGCTGCCAACCCGGGGGATGGAGCCCAGCAGGCCGCGTGGATAGGGGTGCAATGGGTTCGCGAACAGGTCCTCGACCGAGGCTTCCTCGACCTTGCGGCCGGCATACATCACCACGACCCGCTGGGCGGTCTCGGCAACAACGCCGAGGTCGTGGGTAATCAGTACCACGGCGGTGCCGAATTCCCGCTGAAGATCTCCGATCAGGTCGAGGATCTGCGCCTGGATCGTCACGTCCAAGGCGGTGGTGGGTTCGTCCGCGACCAGCACCTTGGGCTTGCAGGCCAGCGCCATGGCGATCATCGCCCGCTGGCGCATGCCGCCGGACATCTGATGCGGATACTCTTTAGCGCGCCGCTCCGGTTCGGGAATACGCACGTGGTACAACATCTCCACCGCTCGGGTGCGGGCAGCGGCCTTCGGCAGGCCATCGTGCAGCATGACCATTTCCGTAATTTGCTTGCCAATGGTCATCAATGGGTTGAGCGCGGTCATCGGTTCCTGAAAGATCATCGCGATCTTGCCGCCGCGCATCTTCCGCATCTCGGGCTCGCTAAGGCGAAGCAGGTCGGTGCCGTCGAGCTTGACGCTGCCCGACACGATCTCCCCCGGCGGTTGCGGGATCAGGCGCATGAGCGACAAGGCGGTGATGGTCTTGCCGCAGCCGGACTCGCCGACGATTGCCAGGGTTTCACCAGCTTCGACACTGAACGAAACGTCCTGCACCGCCTGAACCAGCCCGCGGCGGGTGTGGAAGACCGTGGTGAGGCCGGAGACTTCGAGAACGGGAGCCATCAGTCGCGCTGCCTCGGGTCGAGGGCATCGCGCAAGGCATCCCCCAAAAGGTTAGAGCCGAACACCACCAGACTGATGGCGAGGCCAGGGTAGATCACCAGCCACGGGGCGGTGCGGACGTATTCGGCGGCGGACTCCGACAGCATGCGGCCCCAGGACGGGTAAGGCTCCGGCACGCCCAGGCCGAGGAAGGACAGCGACGCCTCGGTCAGAATGGTGGAGCCGAGCTGCGCGGTCGCCAGCACGATCAGTGGCGCCAGTGTATTCGGGAGAACATGGATGATGGCGACGCGCCATTCGCTCATGCCGGTGGCCTTGGCGGCCTCCACATAGGGCATTTCGCGCAGGGACAGCACATTGGACCGGATGACGCGCGACACGATGGGGATCAGCGGGATGGCAATGGCGATGATGGTGTTGCGCAAAGACGGCCCAAGGGAAGCGGTGATGACGAGCGCCATCACCAGCAGCGGCAGCGCTTGAAAAACCTCGGTCACGCGCTGCACCAGCAGGTCGAACCAGCCGCCGATATAGCCGCACGCCAGCCCGACCGCGGCGCCGACGCCGCTGCCGATCATGGTGGCGCCGATGGCGACGGCGAGGGAGACACGCGCCCCGTGGATCAGCCGGCTGAACACGTCGCGGCCCATCATGTCCGCGCCCATCAGATACGTCCCACCCGGCGCCGCGAGAGATGCCTTGGCGTTGGTGCTGAACGGATCCAGCGGCGCGACCCAGGTGGCGAAAATCGCCGACAGCACGAAGACGATCATGATGATGGCGCCGGCCACGCCCAGCGGGTAACGGCGGGCGTTGTACCACACGGTGCTCATGAGGCCGTGGGTTACCGGGCCGGTAGCGGTTGTCGTGCTCATTCGCTGTACCTGATGCGGGGATCGACAAGCATGTAGAGCAGATCGACGATCAAATTGACCGACACCACCACGACGGCGATGAACATGACCAGGTTCTGCACCATGGGGTAATCGCGCCAGCGGATCGCTTCCACCAGGAAGCGGGCGACGCCGGGGATGTTGAACACCGTTTCCGTCACGATCAGGCCGCCGAACAGGAAGGCGGTTTCCACCCCGATGGTGGTGATCACCGGCAGCACGGCGTTACGCAGCGCGTGGTCGTAGGTGACGGCGGTGTCGGACAGGCCTTTGGATTTGGCGGTGCGAACGAAGTCCTGGCGCAAGACCTCGAGCATCGACGACCGGGTCAGGCGCATGATCAGCGCGGAGCTGCGGAAGCCGACGGACGCCGCCGGAATCGCCAGCATCGCGAGCCAGGCCCAGAATGTCTCGGGCGCGCGATCGTAAATGGGGATCGTCCCGAACCAGCGCACGCAGGCCATGAGGATCAGCAGACCCAGCCAGAACGAGGGCATGGACAAGCCGCTAAGGCTAAGCACCCGCAGCGCGTAATCCAGCTTGGTGTTCTGCCGCACCGCGCTGATGACGCCGAGCGGCACCCCGGCGCAGACGGCGAAGATCATGGCGAGGGCGGCGAGGCGCGCGGTGATGGGAATGCGCGGCAGGATTTCGTCGATGACCGGCTTTTCCGAGACGTAGGAAAAGCCGAGGTCCCCGTGCAGCAGCCCATTCAGCCACTGCCAGTATTGCAGCGGCAGCGGCAGGTCCAAGCCGAGATCGGCGACGATTTTTTGCTTTTCCGCGGGGTCGATCAGCCCCGCCGAGTCGAACAGGATATCGGCGATGTTGCCGGGCACGATCCGCAGCAACAGAAAAATGGCGACCGAGACGCCGAACAGCGTCACGACCATCAGCAGCAGGCGACGGATCAGATAGGACAGCATCGTCTATCGCTCCAGCCAGACGTCGTCGAAACGCCAATGGTTATAGATGCTGTTGACCGCCAAATGTAGGCCTTTCACGGCGGGCCACCAACAGGTGCCTCCCTGCGACTGAAAGACGACCGGGCGGGCACCGTCCTCCTGCAAGGTGCGGTCGATCTGCCAGACCAACTGCTTGCGCGCCTCGAAATCTTTCATCTGGGATTGCTTGCGGAACAGCACTTCCAGGTCCTTGTTGCAGTAGGCGGTGTAGTTGCGTTCGGAATTGCAGGTGTAATTCTCGAAGAACATGACATCGGGATCGTCGACGCCGGTGCCCTGCACGTTCATGCCGACGGCATAGTCTTTCTTCAGCAGGCGCGCGTACCAGACCGAGGAATCCAGTGGCTCCAGCTCGCCCTGGATATAGACGTTCTTGATGTGGTCGATCAGCAGGACGGCGGCGTCGCGGTAGTCGGGAATGTTGCGGGTCGACACCTTCAACTGGAGCATCTTGTCAGGGCCGTAGCCCAATTCCTTCATGATGCGGCGGCCTTCTTCGCGGCTTTTTTCCACGTCGGCGCCGTAGCCCGGCACGGTTTCCATGAATTCCTTGGTCCAGCCCCAAATGCCCTCCGGCGGAGCCAGCATCGCGCCGCCGATGTTGTAGACGCCACGGCTCAGGATATCGGAAAATGCCTTGCGATCGATCGAGAGCCCCAGTGCCCGGCGGATTTTCGCGTCGTCGAACGGCGGCCGGTCGCGGTTGATGAGCAGATTGCCCTGGGTGTTCGACGGCTGAACGACGCATTGCATCGTTGGGACGTGCGACTGCACGTCCTTCACCAACTCGGGGGTGAGTTCCCCGGTGATGTTCATGTCGAATTTTCCCGACTCCAGCGCCAGCACGGCAGTGGAGCGGTTCGCGATGATGGTATATTCGATCCCATCCAAATAGGGGCGGCCGGGTTTCCAGTACTCGGTGTTGCGCTCCAGCTTGATCGATTCATTTTGCTGAAACGAGACGAATTTGAACGGGCCGGTTCCGATTGGATGCGTGCGCATCTGCGCCGCCGGCACGTGGCAGGGATAAACCGGGGAGAAACCGCCGGCCAGCATCACAAGAAACGACGGCTGCGGGTCGTTCAGATGGAAGGTCACCTGCAAGGGGTTGTCGACCGCAATGTCCTTGATATTGAACCACCAGGTCTTGCGCGGATTCTTGCGCATTTTGCCGTCGACCTTGCCGCTGACAACGTCCCAGGTACATTTCACGTCGGCGGCGGTGAACGGCTTTCCGTCATGCCATTTCACCCCGTCGCGCAACTGGAACGTCAGCGTGCGTTCGTCGTCGCTGTATTTCCACGAAGTCGCCAGTTCGGGGACCACGGCTTCCAGCCGGTTTTGCTTCGCGTCGGGTGCGAACACGACCAAATTATTGAACACCCCCATGAACGGCATATCGGTGGAGATGGTCGCTTCCTCATGGATCGAGGCACTGGGCGGATTGTCGCGATGCGTAATGCGCAGCACCCCGCCCTGCTTCTGCGCATGGGCGATTCCGGCGAACAGCATCAGGGTGCAGACGCTGGCGACTGCCAGCCGTCTTAGCATACGCGACATTTTGCCTCCCGTTATGGATCTTGGTCCGTGGCGCTATGTAACCGCGCCGCGTTGGGGTTGGCAACCGGAGTCTACGCCCTTGCGGCGCGCAGCCCGTCGCGCAGGCGCGTCATGGCGCGAGCCATGCGGTCGGGGCTTTGGGCGAAGCATAGGCGCAAACTGCCCTCACCCGCCGGTCCGAAGGCGATCCCCGGCGCCACCGCGACGCCGTAGTGCTTCACCAGATTAAGCGCGAGCGCTAAGCTGTCGGTCAGGCCCTCCACCCCGACGAAGGCGTAGAAGGCCCCGAACGGCGGTGTGTAGCGGACGCCGTTCAGGTCGCTGAGGGCGTCCGACACCAGTTGCCGGCCGACGGCGCAGTGGGCGCGAAAATTGGCGACCGTCGCGGTATCGCGGATCGCGGCGATGCCGGCGCGCTGCACGAAAGGCGCGACGCCGGAGTGGATAGCCTCCACGATGTCGGCGATTGGATCGCGCAACCCCTCGGGCACCACCAGCCAGCCCAGGCGCCAGCCGGTCATGACCCAGGCTTTGGAGAAGCTGTTGCACACCACAACCTTGTCTGTAGGTTCGGCGACATCGAGCAGCGATGGGGCAGCGGGACGATCATCGTAGATCAACCGCGAGTACACCTCATCGGAAATCAGCCAGACGTTCCTTTTTCGCGCGATGCCCAGGATGGCCCGCAGTTCGTCCGTCGTCGCGGTCCAGCCGGTGGGGTTGTTGGGCGAATTTAGCACGAAAACCCGCGCCCCAATCAGCAGGCTGTCGAGACGGTCGAGGTCCAGGCGGAATCCGTGGTTGGCCGTCGGGATCAGATCGATCGTCTCGACGATGGCGCCGCGCAAACGGGCGGCATTGCCGATGTTCGGCCAAATCGGCCCGTGCAAAACCACGCGCTGGCCGGCAGAAACGATGGCGTTCAGCGCGATGGTGATTGCCGCCATGCCGGAGGCGGCAACCTGGATGCGGTTTTCGGCGACCGCTTTGGCATGCAGGCCTGTAAGGTAACCCGCGATCGTCTCCCGCAGTTCGGGCATGCCGCGCACATCCGGGTAGCGCGTTTCCCCGGCGTCCACGGCCGCGACCAGCGCATCTCGGGCGACCGCCGGGCTGGGTTGGTCCGATTCCCCGAAGCAGAGGAAGTCCACGTCGGGCGTCGCGAATGCGAGCCGGGCGATTTCGACGATCCGGGAGCCGGGGATGCTGACAATGTCCATGGACCGATTATGGGCGGGCGAGGTCCGTCATTCCAGTGGCTTATCCAGCAGCGACCAGCGATAGAGCTCGACGATCCCGTTATGCAGGTGCCACTCGCCGGGCCCATATGGCGACATCTTGTACAGAAGAAGTTCGGCCTGGGCGGCGACGATGCCAATGGCCATGGTGGCGATTGCGATTTTGCGGAA
>JANXTL010000223.1 GCA_025352375.1 Acetobacteraceae bacterium
CGCGCCCCCCATGCGGCAACGGATTGGCGTGTTCAACCGACAAAAACATCTCCTGGCGATCGAGGGCCTGACGCCGCCCGAGATCGGCCATCTGCTCGAACTGGCCGACAGTTACGTGCTGCTCAACCGCTCGGGCAAAACCCAGCGCGACCTCCTCCGGGGCCGTACGCTGATCAATCTGTTTTTCGAGGACTCGACCCGCACCCGCACCAGCTTCGAGTTGGCCGGCAAGCGCCTCGGCGCCGACGTGATCAACATGTCGGTCTCCACTTCAAGCGTGAACAAGGGCGAAACCCTGCTGGACACGGCGGCGACCCTGAACGCCATGCAGTGCGACCTGCTGGTGGTGCGCCACGACCAGTCCGGGGCGCCGCATCTGCTCGCGCGCAAGGTCGATGCCGCCGTGATCAACGCCGGCGACGGCACGCACGAACACCCCACCCAGGCGCTGCTCGACGCCCTGACGATCAAGCGCCGCAAGGGCCGGATCGCCGGCCTGACGGTGGCGATCTGCGGCGACGTGCTGCACTCCCGCGTCGCGCGGTCCAACATCCATTTACTGACCACCATGGGCAGCCAGGTCCGCGTCGTCGGCCCGCCGACGCTCATGCCGGCCGGGATTACCGACCTGGGCGTAAAAGTCTTCCACGACATGAGAAAGGGCCTTGAAGGCGCCGATATCGTGATGATGCTGCGCCTGCAGAAAGAAAGAATGACCCGCAGTCTGGTCCCCAGCGCGCGCGAGTATTTCCGCTTCTGGGGCCTGGACGCCGAGAAACTGGCATATGCCAAAGACGACGCCTTGATCATGCATCCCGGCCCGATGAACCGCGGCGTGGAAATCGACAGCGCCGTCGCCGATCACCCGACCCGCAGCGTGATCAAGGAACAGGTGGAAATGGGCGTGGCGGTCCGCATGGCGGTGCTCGACACGCTGTCCCGAGGCAACGGCGGCAACGATGTTTGATCTCTTGTTCCGCAACGTCCGCCTCGTAAGCGAAGGCGTCGACCAGCAGGGCGACCTGCTGGTGAAAGACGGCCTGATCGCCGATTTCGGCCCCTCGCTCGGCCGCCCCGACGGCGTCACCGTCGTGGACGAAGACGGCGCCGTCCTCTGCCCCGGCCTGGTCGACATGCGTGCCGCCCTCGGCGAACCGGGCTTCGAATACCGCGAAACCATCGCCTCCGCCGCAATCGCCGCTGCCGCCGGGGGGATCACCACCCTGGCCTGCCTGCCCGACACGATGCCGGCGATCGACGATCCCTCCCTCGTGCACATGATGCGCACCAAGGGCGAGGAAACCGGCAGCCTCACCATCCTTCCTTATGGTGCCGCCACCAAAGGCTGCCGCGGTGAGGAGCTGTCCGAGATTGGTCTGTTGCACGAGGCCGGCGCGGTGGCCTTTACCGACGGGTCCAAGGCCATCGCCTCGGCCCGCCTTATGCGCGTGGCCCTGTCGTATGCACGCGGTTTCGGCACCCGGATCGTCCAGCACCCCGAGGACCCGTCGCTCGCCAATGGCGGCGCGGCGACCGAAGGCGAGCAGGCCACGCGCCTGGGCCTTCCCGGTATCCCGGCGGCGGCCGAGGCGATCATGGTCGCTCGCGACATCCGCCTTGCTCAACTCACGGGCGGCGCGGTCCACTTCGCCCATATCTCCACCGGGGAGGCGCTGGACCTCATTCGGCGGGCCAAAGACGCCGGCCTGAATGTCACCTGCGACACGGCCCCGCCCTATTTCGATTTGAACGAAACGGCGATCGGCGAATTCCGCACCTACCAGAAGCTGTCCCCCCCGCTCCGCAAGGATGAGGACCGGCGCGCCGTGGTCGCCGCCCTGGCCGACGGCACGATCGACGCCATCGCGTCGGACCATCAGCCGAGGGACACCGACGACACGCGCCTCCCCTATGCCGTCGCGCCCCCGAGCGGTGCCGGCCTCGCCACCCTGCTCGGCATCACCCTGGCGCAGGTCCATAACGGCGCGATCTCTCTCGCCCAGGCCATCGACCTGCTGACCGCCCGTCCCGCCCGACTGCTTGGGGCCAAGGGCGGCCGGCTGTCCAAGGGCGCGCCCGCCGATTTGTGCCTGTTCCACCCCGACCGCATCTGGCGGGTCGAGGCCGGCAAACTCCCCGGCAAAGCCCAGAACACGCCGTTCGACGGACGGGCGCTGGAGGGCAAAGTACTCGGCACGTGGAAGGCCGGAAGACGGGTGTTCGGGTGAGGAATGTGACAAGGAGCGCCCCCTCCTCCCTCGAGGGGCGCGGGCGTGTTTTTTTCCACTTCTTCCGGTCCTGAGCCATGCTCCCCGTCGCCTTCATCCTCCTGGGCTACCTCTTCGGCTCGATCCCCTTCGGTCTGATCCTGACCCAGGCCGCCGGCCTGGGGGACATCCGTTCGATCGGCTCGGGCAGCATCGGCGCCACCAATGTGTTGCGGACCGGCAATAAGAAGCTGGCCGCCGCCACGGTGTTCCTGGACGGGGCAAAGGGCGCGGTGGCCGTCATGCTGGCGCATGGGGCGCTGTTGGGCCCCGCCGGGCACCATGCTGGACTCTGGGCAGGGTTGGGTGCCGTCCTCGGCCACATGTTCCCGATCTGGCTGCAGTTCAAAGGCGGCAAGGGCGTGGCGACCGCGTTCGGGGTGCTGATCGCCGTCGCCTGGCCCGTCGCGCTGCTGGCGGGCGCCGTTTGGGCCGGCATGGCCGCCGTATTCAGGATTTCGTCCGTCGCGGCATTGGCCACCTGCGCCGCCGCACCTATTTTCGCGTTTTGGCTGACCGATTTGCCCGTCGTTTACCTTTCCTTAACCATTGCCGTGCTTATCTGGATCCGCCACCACGCCAACATCCGGCGCCTCCTCGCGGGCACCGAACCCCGCATCGGACGCAAGGCGTAGACTGGCCCACCGACACCCAGGCCGGTGGAGCAGGGAAGTCCAACCGTGCGAACCGCCAAACGCAAAGCCACACCCAAGGAAACCATCGACCTGCTGCGCCTCGTGCGCACCGAGGGCGTGGGCCCCGTCACTTTTCGCCGCCTCATGGAGCGCTACGGCTCCGCCGCCGCCGTCCTGGAGGCGTTACCGGCCGTCAGCAAGGGACAAATCCCCGCACCGGCCGACGCCGAACGGGAAATCGAGCGCACCACCAAGCTGGGCGGCACGCTCATCTTCTGGGGCGATGGGGACTATCCGCCATTGCTGGCCATGCTGGACGACGCGCCGCCATGCCTGGCCGTCGCCGGGGATGCCGGGCTGCTGCGGGCGCGCTGCATTGCCATCGTCGGCGGGCGCAACGCCTCGGCCAATGGGCAGCGCATGGCGGAAACCCTCGCCGCCGCGCTGGCCCCGACTTTGGTCGTCGTCTCCGGCCTCGCGCGCGGCATCGATGCCGCCGCCCATAAGGGGGCGCTGGTCACCGGCAAGACGATCGCCGCCATTGCGAGCGGCCTGGACGTCACCTACCCCCCAGGTCACGAGGATTTGCAGCGCCGCATCGCCGAATGCGGTGCGGTTGTGACCGAAGCGCCACCCGGCACCGTCCCACAGGCCCGCCACTTCCCCCGCCGAAACCGAATCATCGCCGGCCTGTCGCTGGGGGTGATCGTCGTCGAAGCCTCCCCTAAGTCGGGCAGTCTGATCACGGCCGGCATCGCCCAGGACGCGGGGCGGGAGATTTTCGCGGTGCCGGGATCGCCGCTCGATCCGCGGTCGAGGGGGGCGAACGATCTGCTGCGGCAGGGCGCCGTGTTGACTGAAACCGCCGCCGATGTTTTCGCCAATCTGCCGATGCAGCCTCGGGCTTCGGCGCAAATCCGAATGCCATTCGCCGCCATCCAACCGCTGGTTGAGGGCCAGGAACCAGCCTCGCCGGAAGCACCTGGGTTGCGGGAAAACCTGCTTGCACTACTGGGTCCCGCACCGACGGCGGTTGACGACCTGCTACGGCGCTGCCAGTTCTCTGCGTCCGCCGTCATGGCGGCACTGCTGGAACTGGAACTCGCGGGCCGCGTGGAAGCGTTGCCGGGGAACCGGGTCGCGCTGTCGCCGCACGCTGAATCCTGAGTTTTGCATACGGGTCCCCATGTCTGACGTTGTTGTCGTTGAGTCCCCCGCCAAGGCCAAAACCATCAACCGCTACCTCGGTGGCGGCTACACGGTGCTGGCCAGTTTCGGGCACGTGCGCGATTTGCCGCCCAAGGACGGCAGCGTCCGCCCCGACCAGGACTTCGCCATGGACTGGGAGTCGGATGCGCGAGGGGAAAAGCAGGTCGTCGCCATCGCCAAGGCGGTCAAGGGTGCCAAAACCCTCTACCTCGCCACCGATCCGGATCGCGAGGGCGAGGCGATCTCCTGGCATGTGAAAGCCATGCTGCAGGACAAGAACGTCCTGAAGGGCGTGACCGTCCATCGCATCACCTTCAACGAGATTACTCGAAATGCCATCCAGTACGCGATCAAGCACCCCAGGGAACTCGATCAGCCACTGATAGAAGCCTACATGGCGCGACGGGCGCTGGACTATCTGGTGGGGTTTACCCTGTCGCCGGTGCTCTGGAGAAAGCTGCCGGGCAGCCGCAGCGCCGGCCGTGTGCAATCGGTCGCCTTGCGCCTGATCTGCGACCGCGAGGCGGAGATAGAAATTTTCCGGAATCGCGAATACTGGACCATTGAGGCCGTCTTCCTCACCCCCTCCGGCGCGCCCTTCACCGCGCGCCTGACCCATTTCAAGGGCAAGCGACTCGATCAATTCGATCTAAACAATGAACCGGCGGCGCTGCTGGCCAAGGTCGCGGTCCAAGCCGGTCAGTTCACCGTCGGGTCGGTGGAAAAGAAGCGCGTGCGCCGCAACCCGCCGGCACCCTTCACGACCTCGACGTTGCAGCAGGAAGCATCCCGGAAACTGGGTTTTGGTGCGCAGCAGACGATGCGTCTGGCACAGCAGCTTTACGAAGGCATCGACATCGACGGTGAGACCACTGGCCTGATCACCTACATGCGGACCGATGGCATCCAAATGGCCGGCGAAGCCGTCGCCGCCATCCGCGAGCACGTCAAAGACGCCTACGGCACCAACTACATCCCGGCCGCACCGCGCGAATACGTCAGCAAAATCAAGAACGCCCAGGAAGCGCACGAGGCGATCCGCCCGACCGAGGCCGGACGCACGCCCGACAGCGTCATCCACGGCCTGTCGCACGACCAGCGCCGCCTGTACGACCTGATCTGGAAGCGCGCCGTCGCGTCCCAGATGCAATCGGCGGAACTGGATCAGGTTGTCGTGGATGTCGTGGACGGCAAGGGCCAGACCCTGCGCGCCAACGGCTCCATCGTCGCGTTCGACGGGTTCCTGAAGCTCTACCGCGAAGACACCGACGAGACGGAAGCCGGTGCCGCGGCCGAAGACGACAACCGCATGCTACCGCCGATGGCCGCCAAGGACCCGCTGAAGCGCGGCGACGTCAACGCGTTGCAGCATTTCACCCAGCCGCCGCCGCGCTACTCCGAGGCCAGCCTGGTCAAGAAAATGGAGGAACTCGGCATCGGCCGCCCCTCCACCTACGCCTCCATCCTGACCGTCCTGCAGGACCGCAAATACGTCCGTCTCGACAAGCGCCGCTTCATCCCCGAGGACCGGGGACGGCTGGTCACCGCGTTCCTGGTCAGCTTCTTCGAGCACTATGTCGACACCGGCTTCACCGCCGGGCTGGAGGAGAAACTCGACGACATCTCCGCCGGATCGCGCGATTGGCGCCAGGTGATGCACGCCTTCTGGGACGAGTTCTCCAAGGCGGTCGAAAACACCCGAGAGTTGAAAATAACCGACGTCATCAACGCGCTGGACGAGGAACTCGGCCCGCATTTTTTCCCCGCGCGCGACGACGGCTCCGACCCGCGCGTCTGCGCCGCCTGCGGCAATGGGCGGCTGGGCCTGAAACTGGGGCGTTACGGCAGCTTCATCGGCTGCTCCAATTATCCGGCCTGCCAGTTCACCCGCCGTCTGGCGATCGACAATGCCGAGGACGGCGGCGGCGATACGTTGAAGGACGGCATGCGCGCCCTCGGCCACGCTCCCGAGACGGGGGAGGAAATCACGGTTCGCCGCGGCCCCTACGGATTGTACGTGCAGCAAGGCGAGCAGACCGAGGACAAGAAAGTCCGCCCCAAGCGCACGTCGTTGCCACGCGGGATGGACGGCGACCAGATGACCTTGGAACAAGGGATCGGCCTGCTGTCGCTGCCCCGCCTGATCGGCATTCACCCGGAAACCCAGGAAAAGATCGAAGCCGGCATTGGCCGCTTCGGCCCCTACGTGAAAATGGGCGCGATCTTCGGCTCGCTGGATAAGGACGACGACGTCCTCGCCATCGGTCTGAACCGCGCTGTCGATCTGGTCGCCAAGAAAATGGCGAGCGTTCGGACCTTGGGCGACCATCCATCCGACAAGGCGCCGGTGTCGGTGCGCAAGGGCCGGTTTGGGCCGTATTTCCAGCATGGCATGACGGTGGCGAACTTGCCGCGCGGCCTGGCGATGGAAGACGCGACGCTGGCCGAAGCGGTGGCGCTGCTGGCCGAGAAGGGCAAGCAACTGAAACCGCGCGGCGGGGCAGGGCGCAAAGGCGCGGCGGCGAAAACCAAGGCCCCGCGCAAGGCGGCAGCCAAGAAGGAAGCCGCCCCCGCTCTGCCTGCCGCGCCGGCGAAGAAGGCCGCGGCTCCGGCGAAGAAAGCGCCGGCCAAGAAAAAGGCGGCCGCGAAGAAGAAAGCCGCGGCGAAAGCCCCGACTCGGAAGGCGGCGGAGTAGATTGCGGCCCAGCGTCATGGTCGGGCTTGACCCGACCACCTCCGGAAGCATGGGCATGGACAGGACACACCGCTTTTCGCTTCCGCCTACCGCCGGCGGTGGTCGGGTCAAGCCCGACCA
>JANXTL010000233.1 GCA_025352375.1 Acetobacteraceae bacterium
GGCGTTGGCCGCATCGCACACGTCCCAAAGAAAGCTGTGCGGATTACGCCGCATAAACCGGCTGCTTCCAGCGATCGATATCGGCGCGAATGTAGGGATTGCGAACGGCCCCAGACATAACGAGATCGACCTTCCGCCCCAAAAGAGCGGCGAGTTGCTCGGTCAGACCGAAATACTCCGCCAGATTCGGGGCGGGCCGGTTCGGGTCGTAGGCGACCAAAAGGTCCACATCGGAACGTTCTGGATCGAAGTCGGTTTCGCGGGCAGCGGAGCCGAACACGTCAAGGGTGCTGACGCCATACTCCCGGCAGAGGTCGGCAATTACCGCGCGATTGGTCTCGATCAAGGGTAGCATTCGGTCACTCCGCCTGCATGGCGATAAGGGATCATACCCCCAGCAGCCGTCGCTCCGCCATCCGAAACCGCCGGTCCCCCAGCCGCCCCGCTTGCTCGGCGCTGTGCGTCACCATCAGGATCGCGGTTCCCGCTTCAAGCCGCTGTTTCAGAACGCCCTCCACCAGCGCGGTATTGTCCGCGTCCAACGCCCCCGTAGGCTCATCCAACAGCAGCACCTTCGGGTCGAGCGCCAATGTCCGGATCAGACCGAGGCGCTGGCGTTCCCCGGTGGACAGACGGAGAACCGGGCCGTCGAACAATTCGCCCGGCACCCCCAATCGCGGGGCCAAGGCGCGGGCTGCCGCGAGATCGGTGAAGTGGGAGGCCACATCCTCCGCCCACCACCCCGGTTCGGCCGGGTTGTAAACGACCTGCCGCCGCCATTCCGGGGCCGGCATCTCGCGTCGCGAGCGGTCGTCCAGGAACACATCGCCCTCGGAAGGATCGAGGTCGGCGATCATCCGGAGAAAAAGCGATTTTCCTGAGCCGGACGCGCCGGTGATCGCGATGCACTCGCCGGCTTCGATCGCCAAATCGAATGGCCCGGCCAGCGGGCTTTTCAATCCGGCGATGCGGAGGGTCATGCCTCCGCCAATTTCCCCAGCAGCCGGATATGGGAACGAATGCCGTGGTGGAAGCAGGATTGCTCGAATTTTTCGTTCGGACTGTGAATTTGATCGTCGTCGAGGCCGAAGCCCATCAGCAGCGCCTCCAACCCCAGCACGGACCGCAACGATGTCACCACCGGAATGGAGCCGCCGCAGCCCATCAGCACCGCCGGTTTGCCGAATTCGTCCGACAGTGCACTGAGTGTGGCGCGGATCCAGGGCGAGTCCGTATTCACCTCGATCCCCGGCCCGTGGGAGAACAACGCGAATTCCGCGGTGGCACCGGGAGGTAAACGGTCGCTGATGAATTGCTGATATTGCGCGTAGACTTCATCGGGGTCCTGGTTGGATACCAGCCGGAACGACACTTTGGCCGACGCGTGGGACGCGATGACGGTCTTGCTGCCAGCACCGGTGTAGCCGCCCCAGATACCGTTGATGTCGGCGGTCGGGCGGGCCCAAAGGCGTTCCAGTGCGGAGTAGCCTCGTTCGCCCGCCGGCGCGGTCAGGCCGATATCGCCCAGGAAGGCGCCTTCGTCGAAGCCGAGCGAGTCCCATTGCGCACGTTGCGCGTTAGAAACAGGCTTCACGCGGTCGTAGAAGCCCGGCAATTGAATGCGTCCGTTATCATCCTGCAATTGACCGAGAATGCGCGTCAGCGCATTGATCGGGTTTAGCGCCGACCCGCCATACAGCCCGGAGTGCAGGTCGCGGTTGGCGGCTTTCAGTGTTACCTCGGTGTAGACCATCCCGCGCAGCATGGTCGTTACGGCAGGGGTGTCCACGTTCCACATGTTGGTGTCCGATATCAGCGCGACATCCGCTTTGGACAATTCGTCCTTGTTGGCGATCAGAAAGGGTTCGAGGTTTTTGGAGCCGACTTCTTCCTCGCCCTCGATCAGCAGCGTCAACCGCGCGGGGATGCCGCCGCCGGCATCGTGCCAGGCGCGCAGGGCCTCAATGAACATCATCGTCTGGCCTTTGTCGTCCACGGCGCCGCGCGCCACGAAGCGCTTGCCGCGGGGGCCGTCGATCAGTTGCGGCTCAAACGGGTTGCTGTGCCATAGCGCCAACGGTTCCGGCGGCTGCACGTCGTAGTGGCCGTAGAACAGGACGTGCGGGCCCTTGTATCCTGCCGGGCCGGGGTGATGCGCGACGACGACGGGGTGGCCGGCGGTGGGGCGAACATTGGCCTCGAACCCCAGGGCGGTGAGTCGATCCCGCACCCATTCCGCCGCGCGCACGCATTCCCCGGCATATTCCGGCTGGGTACTGATGGAGGGGATGCGCAGCAAATCGAACAGGCGTTCGCGCGACGCGTCCAGGGACGCGTCGGCATGGTTCAGCACGGCTTCGAGGGCGGGCATTAGGCGGTCTCCCGTTTAGGCTGGCGCGAATAACCGTTCGTCGCTCGCGGTGCTACTGCTCACGAACGGGTCGATCTCCCCCTGGAACGCGGCGTCGCGTTGCAGCACCGGCACCACCTTTTCAGCGAACAGGCGCATGTTCAGCTCCGCCAGATGGTGCGGCATGCTGCCGAAGGAGAATTCCGTCACGAAATGATCCGTCCCCGTCAGCCGCCGCAGCTCGGCGATCTGCTGGATGCAATCGTCCGGCGTGCCGACAACCTGAATGCTGACATAGAAATCCGTTGCCTTGTCGCGGAACGTCGCGTCTTTCATTTTGGTGTAGGTCTTGGCCAGCTTGCCGTAGGATTCATAGCCCTTCACGTTGGACAGATGCCCATCGGCGAAGTGGTAGTGACTATCGATGGAATCCCATTTTTCCCCGAGGTAGCGCATCGCCCAATCGCGTGCTTCCTCCCGGGTGGGGGCGCAGGCAACGTTACTCAGGATAATCGGCGGGCGCGGCGTGTGGCCGACGCTTCGCGCGATTTCGCGATAGCGCAGCACGTCCTCGGCTGCCTTGGCCCATTCGTTTTGCATCACGACCAGCATGCCGAAGCCCAGCTTGGCCATGATCTCCGACGATTCCGGGCTGACCGACGATGCGTAAAACCGTCGTTCAGGGTGGGAGATCGGCCGCGGCCGGATCGACATTTCGGGGATCTGGTAAAACTCGCCCTGCCAGTCGAAGCGTTCGTTCGACAATGCCTTCACGATCAGCTGCGCGGATTCCACGAAGCGCGGGCGGGCTTCTTCCATCGGGATACGGAAGCCTTCGTATTCCACGGTGGCCGCACCTCGGCCGAAGCCCATCAGCGTGCGGCCGCCGCTCATGACGTCCAACAGCGCGATCTGCTCCGCCACCCGGATCGGATCGTGCCACGGTAATACGATAACGCAGGTGCCAAGCGTGATCTTGCTGGTTCGCCCGGCATAGTAACTCAGCAGTTGCAGCGGCGAGGGCGACATAGAGTAGCCGGTAAAATGGTGCTCCAGGGCGAATAGCGAGTCGAAGCCCAGCGGTTCGGCAAGATCGCCCAGCGCCATATGTTCGTTAAAAAGCGCCACATCCGGGCGACCCGGCTGGGCCAGGATGCTGAGCGCGGTTCCGACTTTCATGACCGATCCTCCGTCGTCGTGTTACCGAAAACTGGCGAAGCACAACCCCGTGCCAGTCAGCGCGGGTGTCCGGTATCCCGGAACGTAGTCGATCCAATCCAGTTCCAGCGCTTCGACCGCGCCGGCCATGCAAATCCAGTTGCGGATTTCCGAGC
The DNA here is from genome assembly GCA_025352375.1 of Acetobacteraceae bacterium. Classification (GTDB taxonomy): domain Bacteria; phylum Pseudomonadota; class Alphaproteobacteria; order Acetobacterales; family Acetobacteraceae; genus Rhodopila. Next base: position 3,685 of record JANXTL010000233.1, read on the forward strand.
TGCCAGCTTGCAGTTTGTGCGGTGGAGCGTTCCGGAAGAATGTCGCATCCTTGCGCCGTAACGCCGCGATTATCTCACGGTCAAACGTTTCATCTACAACGAAATGGCTCAACCCGCCCGACGCAATCACGCCAACCCGAGCATCGCCCGGATATGTGGCAATTGCAGCCGCCAAGGCGCGGCCTAAGCTAAAACACCGAGCCGGACTCGGCTGATTCGGTGCGTAGTAGGCGTTGAGAAATACTGGAACGATCGGCACCGATTCCGAGCAGAACTTGTGCACGTAGGAATAAGCGTGCCCCTCCGCTTTGCCGGCCGGAACGCTGCCGGAAACCGAAATGTCGAAATCCATCGCCTGCAACGCAACGATCGAATGCCGAGCCAAATCGGCATGGCATGGATATTCCACCTCGGCATCGGTTTCCAGAAACCGCATCCGTGCCTGGCTCATCGCGTCCCGTGCCGGTGTCGCCCGAGCATTGCGGATGGTGGTGCCGTGGTAAATCCCAATCGCGGGGATGTTGGTATGGTCGAACAGCTCCTCCTGATCGTCGCCAATGACAATCAGGGCATCCAGCGCAGCCGCCGCTATGGATCGGCGCAGCCGCGCCTGTGCGGCGTCGATCTCGGCGCGCCGCCCAGCCATCGCCGCAGGTGCGATGCGGTCCATCGCGTCCGACGGCGCCAGCGCCAAAATATCGTCGTATCGGCAAGGCCGGCCGTCGAAATCGTAGTGCAGGCGCGCCTTGTCGCGTGGCAAAAAGGAAGGCGTCCAATCCTCGGCCGCGCACGCCAGCATAGGACTGTGCGACGTTCCGAATCCTGCGACCAGCTGCGCCATCGGACTACCGAATGGGGGAGAACGATGCTGGTGCCACCAGCATGTTCTCCTGCGCGACGATCGCTCCGGTCGCACCACTTCCTGGTGGCCACAGGCCGCGTGCCACGGCGTCGGCGCGAATGCGTTGCCGTTCGGCAGCGTCCTTGTAGGCCCAAATGTGGACCCATTTGTTCAGCCCGCCGAATTCCGAATACCAGGCGCCGACCAGCGGCGACAGCTTCACGCGTTCGTCGATCTTGCCCGCCCAGCGCTCGATCACGCCGGGGATCGCGCCGGGGGCGATGGTGTAGCTGCGGATTTCGAACACCGGCCCGACCTCCTTCGGGGTCAGCGGCGGGGAAAATGGAGCGGGCAGGAACACCTCGCTCTGCTGCGAGACGACGAATTCGCGGATTGGTGGCGGCCAGCCTTCTTCCTTGGAGGCGGCGGCCCGCACGGCGGTGCGCTGTGCGAAACTGTCATAGGTCCAGACATGGATGATCTGGTTCAGAGCGCCCACCTCGGTGTGCCAGAACGCCGCTAGTCTGGAGTGTTTCTCCCGCACCGGCAAAGCTGCGGCGAAGCGTTTCTCGGCCTCCACCAACGTGCCGGGCTTTAGCTGGTAGGTACGAACCTCGACGATCATAACCGCTTCCCGTTCTTAGCTTCGAAGGACGTTAGAACGCCGCGCGCCAATTTCAAAGGGGCGGTGGGTTTAGGACCCGCCGGCGCGTTGTTGCCGTATTGTGTCGAGTGCCTGCTTCACCTGATCGGACGGCAGATCGCGTGCGAGGATTTGTCTGGCTTCGCTTTCCCGGCCCGCCATGGCCAGCACAACGGCGTAGTCGTGGCGCATCTGCGGCGTTGCCGATGGGGCGGTGGCCGGCGGTGCGATCAACACGACGGCGTCAGCGGCGTTGCCGCTCATGGCCAGTGACAAAGCCATGTTCACTTGGGCAGGAGCGTTGGTGGAATCGATGGCAAGACCCCGACGATAGGCTTCCTGCGCTTGTTGGTGTTGGCCTAACAGATCGTGGGCGATACCCAGATTGTTCAGCGCGCTCAGATTGCGCGGCTCCTGCTTGACCACATCCTGGAACAACGATGCGGCTTCGTTCGCATCGGTATACAGGCGCAATCGCCCGAGCCCGAGTTTCGCGCGCGTGGAGTCGGGTGAGTGGCGCAGCGCACGCGTGAAAGCCGCCGCGGCTTCATCCCGTTGGCCCAATTGGGCGGCGGCATCGCCCTGGATCAGCAACGCCGGAACGTCGTCGGGCGTCTGTGCCAGAATGCCCTGCGCCGCCTGGAGCGCCAACGCCGGGGAGCCCGCGCGCAGTGCTGCTTCGGCCACGGCCGTGCCCTGATGCCGGGGCGGTGGTGACGAGCAACTCGCGAGCACCGCCGCGAAGGCGAGTGCGACTATGCGGGGGGTCAATGCGCGAACGCCTTACTGATGGCCATCATGGCTGGTCCGGCAGCGATAATGAATACACATGGCAAAATGAAAATGATCATCGGCATGGTGATCAGGACCGGCAGACGTGCGGCTCGTTCCTCGAATTTGGTCAACATTTCCTCCCGGAGTTCGGTTGAAAGCTGGCGCAGCGCCTCGGAAACGGGCGTGCCGTATTGGATGGTCTGGACCAATGTGGAGGAAAAACGCTTGAAGCTTTCGACGCCGGTGCGATTTCCAAGGTTGAGCAATGCCTGGCGGCTGTCGGTCATGATCTGTAACTCGTTCGCGGTCTGCGCGAATTCCAGGCTCAAATCGCGGTAGGAATGGCTCAACTCCTCGGCGACACGAAGGACGGAGGCACCCAGGCTTAGGCCTGCTTGCGTGCATATGACCATCATGTCGAGCGCATCGGGCAGGCCATGTTCCACGCGCCATAGATATTGGCGTCGACGGCGACCAAGAATCCAGTCCGGCATCAGCAGGCCGATGACGGCGAACATCGGAATGACGAGGAAGGCATATGTGCTGAGTGCCTGCACGTTCAGGGTCACGAGAAAACCGAGAAACGCCCCGATGATCGGCGAAAAAATCTTTGAGCCAACGAAAACATTCAGGCCTTGCGTCCCCCTGAGCCCGGCACTTTTCAACGTCTGTTCGAATTCGGTACGCGTTTTCGCCGGTATAATTCCGCTGCGCAGCAGAACGTTGCCAAGGCCCGATGCCAGATTCGTAATCACGCCGCGCACGGCTTCGGCCTTGTTGACGACAGTCTTTTCGACCACCACGCCGTGAATCGCACGTATCCGTGCCGTCATGGCCTCGGTATACCGAATGTCCTGCAGTAGCAACATGCCCAGTATCGAGATCACAACAACCAATGTGCCGGAGCCGATGAACAGGAGCTGTATCATGTCAGTGTCTTTTGGATGAGGGTGTGGATGCTGAGAAGACCGCAGGCCAGCATGATCGCGGCCAAACCCAGCATCGACTTGCCCTGGGCGGTGGTGAACAGGACCATGATGTACTCCGGGCTGACGACCCAGAGCAACAATGCGGTGGCCAGCGGCAACACCGCCAGTACCGCCGAACTGCTTCGGGCTTCTGACGTCATGGCTTTGCCTTTGGCCTTCAGAGCCACCCGTTTGCGGATCACGTCTGCCAACGATTCCAGGGTGTCGCTCAGTGTGCCGCCGGTCTGGTTCTGCAGCGTTAGAGTCGTGGCGAAAAACCGGTATTCCGTCAGGCCGGTATTGCGGCCCAATTCGTGCAATGCATCCTCCATCGAGACGCCGATCGACACTTGTTCTACAAGACGGGAGAAGCCCGCGGCGGTGAGGGGGGGCGCACCGCGTGCCACGTTTCGGATTGCTTCCTGGACCGGGATACCGACGCGGATCGAGCGGACCAGCATCGCCAGCGCATCCGGGAATTCAAAAAGCAGCCGCTGTTTATGGCGATGATCGAAATAAGAAAACACCTTGTGGCACATGACCAGCCACATCACCGGCACCGACGCCATAGCGAAGCGTCCCAGAAAATCGGCGATAATAAATTCAAGCAGCCGCGCTATAACCAGCAGGCCGACGACGATCATCCACCAGCGCATGGGGTAAAGCTGGGGCCGATCCGGATCGAATCCGAAAATCCATGAAATCCTGGTCAGCAATGGGCGCCGTTCGATTTTCAGCCGGTCGCCGAAAGCCGACATTTCGATGAGTGTCACCCGTTGGTGCGCGTCGACCACCGATGCCAGACGCTTATCACGCCGCTCCGCTTGCTTTTGCGCTTGTGACACTAACAGAGCACTGATGCACAGCAGAACGAATGTAATGCTCGCCCCTACCACCAGGAAATAGCGGAGATGCAATGGATCCATTAGACGCGCTCCGCATCGTCCAGGGCCGCGCGCCATGGCTTATCCAGCCCGAAATAGGCGAGGCGTGGCAGGAACCCGGGCGGCATGCGGCTGATCTTGTAGATTCCGAACAAGCGCCCGTCCGCAGCTTCGCCTTTGACTTCGAACTGGAATATGTCGTTCAGCGTTATGACGTCGCCTTCCATGCCGCAGACTTCGGTGACCTGGGTGACGCGGCGGCCACCGTCGCGGTGCCGTTCGACCTGCACAATCAAGTCGATGGACCCAACGATCTGAGTCCGAATTGCTCGGGATGGCAGGCCCATGTTGCCCATCTGCACCATATTCTCGATACGGGTCAGCGCGTCGCGAGTCGTGTTCGCGTGGATGGTTGACATACTGCCATCGTGGCCGGTGTTCATGGCCTGCAACATGTCGAACGCTTCGGCGCCGCGAACCTCGCCGATGATGATCCGGTCTGGCCTCATACGCAGGGCGTTACGGACCAGATCGCGCTGGGTTATTTCGCCGCGGCCCTCCAGGCTGGTCGGGCGGGTTTCCAGGCGGACGACGTGGGGTTGCTGAAACTGCAATTCGGCGGCGTCTTCGACGGTGACCACGCGCTCACCCTCATCGATCATGCGGGACAACGCGTTCATCAGCGTGGTTTTGCCGGAGCCCGTGCCGCCAGAAATAACGATGTTCAGGCGGCCTTTGCCGGCAATCTCGAGGATGCGTGCGACGGGTGCGGTCATCGCCTTCCATTCGACCAGCTGTGCGAAGTCGATTGGTTTTCGGCCGAATTTACGAATCGACATATAAGGGCCGTCGAGCGCCAGCGGTGGGAATACAATGTTGACGCGTGAACCGTCTTTCAGACGCGCATCGACCATCGGGCTCGATTCGTCGATGCGGCGGCCGATCGACGATGCGATGCGCTGACAGATGCTGGCCAAATGCGCGGCGTCACGAAATTTGATGTTGGAGAGAACAACTTTGCCCTGACGCTCGATGAAGGTCTTGTCTGGGCCGTTGACCATGATATCGTTGATTGAATCGTCCGCGAGCAGCGGCTCCAGCGGGCCGAGCCCCAGAATGTCGTTAACCAGTTCCATCGCGAGCGCCCGCTGCTCGCGTCGGTTGATCTGGATGCGCCGCTCCGTGGCGATTTCCGAGATAAGACGCTCGACGTCGCCTGTCAGACGTTCGGGCGCCATCAATGCAACGGTGTTGGCGTCGAGCCGTGCCATGCAGGCCGCGCGGAGATCGGCGACAGAAGCATCGGCGAGGACGCCCATCATCGGATTCGTAACGACTGCGCCCGCTAGCGGGGCGGATACAATCAGTTGTTCTTGTTCGGTTTCTTCGATTAGTTGCAACGGGCGGCGCCCGAATACAGGAAGGGTTTTCACGATGCGGCCGCCCGTTTGGACGAGAACCAGCCGCGACGTTCGGTGCGGTCGCCGCGTCTGCGGGATGAGGTACCCGCGCCATCGTCGAGAATGCGTACACCCGCAACCTGGCGGGACAATTCCTGAATGCCGACGCGTACACCGGCGCTGCTTTTCATCGCGGCTTCGCCCAGCGTTGCGGCGTTGCCGACCTGACGCGGCTGATCCGGAATGGCGACATCCACCTTCATCTTCAGCGCATCTTCGACCTGACGCTTGGTCAGGCCGCCCGGTAGTCCGACCCGGTTCAAAACGATCACCGCGCGTTGATCCTGACGTGGACCTTTTGGCAGCGTCAACAACCGGACCGTATCCCGAACGGAGGCCAAGGTCGGTTCCATGACAAGGACGCGCTGATCGACGAGATCGAGCATGTCGCGGTACAGTGTCACTGGTGCGAAAGGCACATCGGCGATGATGAAATTGTATCGTCGGCGCAATGCCTCCACCAAGGTGGCTGCCGCACCGGGCGCATGGTTGGCGATGATCGAGGGTTTTTCTTCGCTGGCGAGAATATGCAAGCGTTCGGCCGCTGGTTGGGCCGCACGTTCGGCTAACAGCGCGTCGATACGCTCCGGCATCTCAAGCGCCATACGCAATCCCAGGCCGGGTTGCACGTTCAGCAGGAACGCGGCGGCGCCGAGATGGATATCGGGATCGACCAGCACCGTATGGCGATGCATCGTGACACCGAGATTCCACGCGAGATTGACCGCGATCGTGGTCGCGCCAACCCCGCCGCGGACGCCCGTTACCGAAACCGCGCGTCCGCCCAATGCCACGTCCTGGCCGGACCGAATTTGGCCGCTGAGGAAGCCGCCGAAGTGCCGGGTTACCGCGTCACGCGTGAGTGGTTTTGCCAAATACTCCGAGGCACCCATGCTGCGGGTGACTTCCCGGTAGAAATCGACGTGGTCGATTTCTCCAATGACCAGAACGCAAACGTCCGGTTCCACCGTATTGGCGAGATCGCCGAGGGCGGAGAGCGGACGTTCCTCCCCGCTGACATCGACGATCAAGACTTTCGGGGTCGCCTGCCTTTGCATCGCCGCGATCGCAGCGCGAATGCCGCCGCGGCGCAGGTCTATTTCGTCAGTTGCGAGGTCGTGCAAACCTTCCCGAATAGCTTCTTCGGATTTAGTTTCGGCTATGAAACCAATCAGTGCCGGCCGGTCGGGGCGCGCATCCACCGCGCCTTCGGAGCGGAATGCATCGCCACCTGTGCGGCTGTCGTCGGGCACCGATTCAGGTCCCGCCTGCCGGGGCCACCGCCGGCGGTGGGGGGTCGCCGCCGCCGCTAGCACCCGCGCCGCCGCCAGGGATGGTAGTCGTGGAACCGCCGCCCAGGGGTTTGGGTGTGTCGGTCGTGATTCGGGTCACCGCCTTGATCTGCGCCGCCGAGCGTTGGGTAGGATCGCCGCGTCCACCCGCGAGGTCGGCTGGATCGGCGACCTGTGCCGCCAAATTGGCGGCATTGGCACCGGTCGGGTACCAAACGTCGTCGCGCTGGTAGGGATCGCGGCTGCTACAACCGGTCATCCCAACCAGACAACCGACGATGGCCAAACCGAGGCGGGTGTATCCGATCATACCGTACCTCATTGCACGATGAAGCCGGCACTGCCGGGAATGGTGACGGGAACCGGCGGCCTTTGCTTGGCCACCTGGCGCATCAGGAGTAAGCGTTCGATTTCGGGCGGCGGGGTGTAACCGTCGGTCGGCAGCCGAAGTGTATTTGGGTTGGAAACCGGGCGGACGATGTAGGGCGTCACGACGATCACCAACTCGGTTTCCGTTCGGTCGAACTTGCTATCGCGGGCGAGAGCGCCGAGGTACGGGATGTCGCCCAGCCCGGGAATGCCCGAGCCGTCATCTTTCGTGGTCTGCTGTAGCATGCCCGCGATGGCGAAGCTCTCCCCGCTGCCCAACTCCACCGTCGTTTCCGCTCGGCGGGTCGTCAAGGACGGCACCGTGATCGTCGCGTTGGCCGACGCGACAGCGACGCTGTTGATGCTGCTGAGTTCGCTGACTTCCGGTTTCACATGAAGGTTGATCCGGCCATCGCTGAGGACGGTTGGCAGGAACGACAGCAGTACGCCGAAGCTTTTATAGGTGATACCGACCGAGCCGTTCCCCTGGGTGGTGGGGATGGGATATTCGCCGCCGACCTGAAAACTGGCGGACTGCCCGCTGATCACCGTCAAATTCGGTTCCGCCAGCACATGCGCGAGATTGTCTTTGGCCAGCGCGTCGATCATGCCGGTGACTCCGAGACCTTGGCAGATCGGCATAGCGGCTGCGGTTGCGGCAGCGCATGCAAGCGAACTGACGCTGGCGTTAAGACTACCGTCGGACAGTTTCGCGATACTGCCAAAGCTCGCTACCGCCTGCCAATTGATGCCGAGGTTTCGCACAACGTTGCGCGACATCTGCGCGATCCGCACGGTCAGGGTGACCTGGACGGGCGAGTCGATCTTAATTTCGTTGCTCAAGGCCGCCCCTTCCGGGACATATCCTTTTGCGATCGCCATCGCCTGGGCCGCGTCGGCCGGGCTTCTGACGCTGCCGGTCAGCATCAGGCCTTTGCCTTGGGCCTGCACTTTCACACGGTTGCCGGGCAACAACCGGTCGATTGTGACTTTCGCCTCATGCGCGGAGTAGGATGACGGCTGAACCGTGATGTCGTATTGTGCCAGTAACTGCCCGTCGGCATCCATGATCGCGATCGTTGTCCGTCCGGCGTTGAGGCCAAAAACAAACAGCGATGTTGGGCTGGCTGGTCTGACTTCGGCGACCTTGGGATCGGCGACGAAAATATTGGCCACGGGGGTGGCCAGCGTTAGGACCCTGCCGGTCCCGGCCTCGACGGTCATTGCAGATCGGCGGTTATCGGGAGCGGCTGCCTGGGCCGCCGAAATGCCTGTTAACATCAGGCAAAGGCTGGCCATCCAAAGTGCTTTTAGTCCAAGCGATTTCAATACTTGAACTCCTTCGGGTCCGCCGAACCGTGAAACACATGGATTGTGCGTTGTTGGGGCGGGGGCGGAGGGGGGGGGGGCGGATCGCCACTCAACGCCGAGGAAACATCTCGGGCGTAAACCGAGCCGCCTTTTGGAGCCTGGCCATTGCCGGGTGCGGTCGTGTTCCCGCCAGCGGTATCGTCGGGGGTGACCGCGCGCACGGACAAGGACAGTATCCCGAGGCGTTTTGCCACCGACACTCGCTGAACGTCGTCCGGTTTCACCTCCAGGGTGACGGTACGGTTATGCGGGTCTCCGCCGGTGGGCGCGGCGCCTTGCACAAGTTGCGAATCGATAGCGATGACGCGGACATCGGTGAGGATTGTTTCAGCCGATACCCGTCGGCCGGGTGGTAACGCCGGGTCGGTCGAGGTTTGGGTCAAAGTCAGGTCGACGCGATCGCCTGGCCAAACCAGACCGGCCGATCCGCTCGAGGCGTCCACAGCGATCGTGACCGCGCGCATGCCGGGTCGCAACGCGGCTGCCATGAAGCCATGATCGGTCTGACGGATGACATCGCCGTCGCGGATTGGCGTCCCTGCTGCCATGGGGTGTTTGGTCATGGCCCCTGTGAGCGTGCGAACCGCGTCGGGCGACTCGGCCGCGATGGCGCCGGAGTTGTCGGGGGCGGGGACTGCTCGGGCGACGAAATCTTCGGGCTTCAGCATACTGCCAGCGGTGAGGGTGCGGGCGGCCACCAGAATGTTGACTTGCGCCGGTGACGCCGGGTCCGCCGGAGTCACTTGCGCGATCGGTGACGGGTTTGGCGCCGGCGGGCGTAGGGCGACCCAGGCGACAACACCGAAACCAACGAGGGCGATGGCCATCAAGACGAAAAAAGCAACGCGCAGGAGCACGGTATACTCCGATCAGAAAAGAACGAATGTGAAGCCGGCGGCGATCGCGCATGCATAGGGAAGCGGGCCACCCCGACGCAGGCGCCAAAGCTCCGCACGGATCGCGCGGCGTAACAGATTAGTTGGTCGAGTTGCAGATTTGTCACGCAATCCGTTCGGTGTGCGCGCCCGCGCGGAACGAGCGACCCGCCCGCCTGCGAGGTAGAGTGCGGCCAGGATGGAACCCGCCACCGACATCGCGACGATGAACATAAACGCATGACCGGCTGGCACCGCCAGCGTCGCGGCGGACATGAGTTTGACGTCGCCGCCACCCAGCCATCCGCGCCGCCAGCAGAACGCCGCGATGACGAAGACCGCGATGGCCGCTATCAGGCCGGTCAACACGCTGTTCCCCATGATACGCGCACCCAGACCCGTCAGGGCCAGCAACACCGCGACCCAATTTGGCACGGTACGGGAGACTATATCATGTATGGCCGCCAATAACAAAAGCCCCGTGCCCGCTATCAACGCGGCCGGAGCGATCCATGAAATCCATCCATTTGGCATTGCGATCCCCGGCTTCGCGGGATGCTGAAATTTTCGATAAAAACCGGGCGCGGCTACAAGATACAGCGCCGCGCCCGGGTCGAAATCCTCGAAAAAACGCTTATCAGCGATCAGAGGGCGGTACCAATGCTGTTGAATTTGTTGCTGATATTGCCGCCCATAATGCCGAAGCCAACGGCGATCACAGCAACGACGATGCCGGCGATCATAGCGTATTCCAGAGCCGTTACTGCGCGACGGTCGGTCGACAGAGATGCCCAGGTTTTGATGTAAGCGATCATGTTCATTTTCCCCAAAGTGGTTGTGACGAGTGTTAACGCGGTCATGGACAATAACCAGTTTCAGCCAGTTACCGTGAGGCGGTTGGACCTACCTTGTCCTTCAGCACCCCACAACAGTCGGTATGACTTATCGCTCTGGCGATTACAAGAGAAATGTTGGAGGCGATTTCGTGAAACGGCCCAATTTGGGCGTGGCTCACGAATGTTTGACCGAGATAGCCGCCTGGCGGGACGCCATCGGGACTGAGACATGGAGGCAACGAGCCCTTTCTGACGGATCGCACAGCGGCGCGCATCGGCCGGTCGCATCGCGTGGCGGAAAATCCAGGCCTAAGACCCCAGTTTCAATAACTTCCAAAATAATAAAAATATCTCGCGACCTTTTTAATTGTGGGACTTCGAACTGTAAGATAGCATCTAGTATTTTTGTATTGTATCAAAATAAT
>JANXTL010000247.1 GCA_025352375.1 Acetobacteraceae bacterium
GCCGCCTGTTCCAAGTGCGCGCGCAACGGGAGGATATTTTCCAGCGCGAACGCGACAGGCGCCCGGACACCTGGCACATCGACTGGCGGGACCTGCGCCCATCCACCGTGCGCCGGGCGCTCGGCTGCCTGATCGGCGAACCGCCGCCCGCCATTGTCCCAAGCTGAAGCCCCACCCCGTCATCGCCGCCACACCGGCCGTGGGCACCTGGCCCACGGGCGGGCGCACGCACGTGGATTTCCGGCCACCCGGTCCAGGGCAATCGCGTTTGCGGCCTTTTGCGGTCAATTTTTCCGGTCGCCCACACCGGATTCGGGTGTTGAAGCCAAATGCGATCACCCTGCCACACTTGCGGGCCGTTATTGCTCTTCGCAGCAAGGCCGTGTAACGCTTCGGTTGTGTGGTTCACATGGGTAAACTCGACCGCCGCACTCATGGAGGCCTCCGTCCGGAAAAGCGACACGATCATCGAGTAAGCTTTTCCCACCGGTTCCTATCCTCCGTGAGGCAAGAATTGAGATTGGTACTATGCCATCCCTGGTAGACCGCATCGAATCACGGAGGTAAGAATGCGCAGCAACACCATCGACGTCCGTCCGCTCGGCTCCGCCGTCGGTGCGGAGATATCCGGTCTGGATCTGGCCGAACCGCTGGCACCGCCGGCGTTGGCAACCGTGAAAGACGCGCTGGCCGAACACGGCGTGGTGTTCTTCCGCAATCTATCCTTGACCGAAAACCAGCACATCGCGCTGGCCCGCCAATTCGGGGAGATCAACGTCAACCGCTTTTTCGGCCACGCCGAAGGCTACCCCGAGATCGCCCTGGTAGTGAAGGAACCGAATCAGACCAAGAACATTGGTGGCGGCTGGCACACCGACCATTCCTACGACGAGATCCCGGCGCTCGGTTCTATGCTCTATGCGCGGGAAATACCGCCGCGCGGCGGGGACACGCTGTTCGCCAGCATGTACGCCGCATACGACGCGTTATCCGACGGGCTGAAGCGCACGCTCGATGGACTGCGAGGCGTCCATTCGTCCCGCCATGTGTTTGGGGTGAAACGCGGCGATCTGGAGGGGCGAATCGGCAACTACGACGCCGCCACCCAGGACGCCACCCATCCGGTCGTGATTACACATCCCGAAAGCGGCAAGAAGGCGCTGTATGTGAACCCCGGGTTCACCGTCGGTTTCGATGGCTGGACCGCCGATGAGTCCCGCCCGCTGCTGGAATATCTGTACAAGCACGCTGCCCGGCCGGAGTTCACGTACCGCTTCCAATGGCGGGAAGGCTCGCTGGCGTTCTGGGACAACCGTGCCACCTGGCATTACGCCCTGAACGATTATCAGGGCGAGCGCCGTTTGCTTCACCGGATCACGATTGACGGGTGCTCATTGGGGTAACCCTATTCCCAATGGCCGCGCATCCAGTAGCCGCCTTCCCAATGCGCCGGCACCCAGTAGTGGCGCGGCGGCGCGTAATAGACCGGGGGCGGCGGGGCGTAATAAACCGGCGGGGCATAGTACGCCGGAGGGGCGACGTAAATCGGCGGCACGTAGATGCCGATCCCATAGCCGTATCCGCCACGCCACCATGCATTGGCGTCGGGCGGCATGGCGGCGACACCCACGGTGGCAAGGCCGAGGATCGCGGCGACGGAAGCGAGGCGTTTCATCGGAAACCTCCATTGGTGAACGCTGGGGCATGTATACCAAGTCCCGGTAACAGGCCGGTAACAACTGTGTATCCGGATAGTATCTCACGCAGGTGTGACTTAGAGCCGAGCCATGACCAGACGGGAGAAGCCGGACGCGAGGCGCCTTATGTAGTCGGTGCCTGTGGCGAAAATAAGTTTTCCAACCCGTCGGGTTCGATGGCGTCGTGGGAAGGAGCCGAAAGATCGGTCTCCGTCCCCCCTTGCGGGGGAGGATCGGGACGAGGGGTGGCAGTGCCAGGATCGGCGGGAACGACCGCCCCCACCACCGCTCCCCGCCGCCCTGCCCGTGCTCGATGCGCCACCCCAGCGAGCGCCCCCACCGCGCGATGGATCGCAAGCGCATCCATGTTCAGGCCAAGCAAAAAATTCAGGCTGGGGTAGAATTCGACCTGGAGGGGAACCGGTCCAAGGGTTGGCGCGTGTATGATCCGCAGGTGTCCGCATGAAGGGCGCGCAGCGACCCTCGACCGGTGGCGTCACGCCTTCGCTGTTCTTCGTGGGTTATCTGCGCCCTTCGTGTGGAAACTCGCGGTCCTTGGAACGGACGGGACCTTTCCAGTGACGCACGCCGCCCACCACAATAAGCGCCACTCTACCTGAAGGTTTCACGCCATGTTCCGACTTCTCGCCTGTCTGCTACTCGTGGCCGGGGCGACGCAAGCGCGCACGCTGGACGTCGGCACGACCATGGCCTTCAAAACCCCGTCCGCCGCGTCCGCCGCGGCGAAGGACGGCGACCGTATCGCCATCCACCCAGGAACCTACCGCGACTGCGCCGTCTGGAACGCCAACAACCTGGTCATCGCGGGCATCGGAAATCCAGAGACCATCGTGATCGCCGACAAATCCTGCCAGGGCAAAGCCCTGTTCGTCACAGTCGGTGACAACATCGCCGTCGAAAATATTACCCTGACGCATGCCCGGGTGCCGGACGGCAACGGCGCGGGCATACGGGCGGAGGGGCACACGCTGACCGTCACCGGCGTGCGCTTCGTGGATAACCAGAACGGCATCCTCACCGGCACCACCGGCGGCACCGTAACCATCCGCGACAGCCTGTTCGACCGTAATGGCACCTGCGAGAAAGCCTGTGCACATGGGGTTTATATCGGTGCGGTGGACCTGTTGCGGATAGAAAACAGCCGTTTCATGGGCACCATACAAGGCCACCACATCAAGTCGCGCGCCCTGCGCACCGAAATAACCGGCTGCACCATCGACGACGGATCCGTGGGCACCGCCAGTTATTCGATCGATATCCCCAACGGCGGCGCCGTGCTGATCCGCGGCAACACGTTGCAAAAAGGCCCACAATCGGAAAATCACAGCGCCATGATCGCGATCGGCGAGGAAGGCGTAACTCACCCGACACCGGACATCGTCATCGAAGGCAACACCGCGCGCAACGATGGGCCTTGGGACATCGATTTCGTGCGCAACCGCACCGCGACCCCGGCCCTGCTGCACGGGAACCGGTTGTTCGGTGCGATAAGGGCGCCTTAGAGCATGATTGTTTTAGGTTGCAGTCAACCTCAGGCGATCGCGCTCTAAGCCTTCGCCCGCTTCGGCTTGGCCGCGTTGAACGGTTTCGCCCCCGCCGGCTTCACGTACGGCCGCGCCCCCGGCTTGGCGAAGGCGCGCGGGGTAATGGCACCCTCCGGCCGTTGCGGCCCGTACTTGCCCGTACGCGGCGGGGCCTGATTGGCGGGAGTGGTGCGCTCGAAGACAATCTCGGTCTCACCCGAGGCATTCACCGAGGCCAGGAAGCTGCTGACGCTGTCCCAGGCCAGCTCGAACTTCGTCTCGGTATCGAAGATGCGGATCGCCCCAATATCTGCCTTGGTCACGTTGCCCAGCCGGCAGATGAGGGGAAGAATCCATTTCGGGTCGGCGTTGCCGTGGCGCCCTACATTCAGGCTGAACCAGGTGGTGTTCACCGGCCGCGCATGCTTTTCGCGGATCGCCGCCGGCCCGGCGGCACGTTCGGTGTTCTTGTAGCTGCGCACTTCCTCCCGCCGTTCGGCCATCGGCGTGAAATCGGACAGGTCTTGCGCCAGCGGCAGCTTCGATCGGTAAAGCCGGATTAAAGCGGCGGCGATGCCCTCGGCGGAGCTGCCGGCCAGCAGCGTGCGCCCGAGTTCCAGATCATCGTCCGATGCGGGTTCCACCAGGATGGGATCGGCGAGCAGCCGCTCCTGATCCAGCACTCGGATTTCGCCGGCGGTCGGCGGGCCGGACCACGCGGCGCGAATATTGGCGGACGCCAGCAGCAACTCGGCACGGCGGCGCTTGGGATGCGGCACCAGGAGCACGCAGGTGCCCTTTTTGCCCGCGCGCCCGGTGCGGCCGCTGCGGTGGGTCAGTGTTTCCTTATTGGTCGGCAAATCGGCGTGTACCACCAGCCCGAGGTCCGGCAAATCCAGCCCGCGTGCCGCCACGTCGGTCGCCACGCAAATCCGCGCCCGCCCGTCCCGCAGGGCTTGCAGCGCATACGTGCGCTCCTCCTGCGACAGCTCCCCGGACAACGCCACGGCATCGAAGCCGCGCTTCTGGAGGGAGGCATGTAACTGCCGCACCCCATCGCGGGTGGCGCAGAACACCAAAATCGCCTTGGCGTCGTAGAAGCGCAGGACGTTGACCACAGCGCGTTCGGTGTCGGGCGCGGCGATGCGGATGGCCTTGTAGTCGATGTCTTCATGCGCCTGGTTGCGCACCAGGGTGTCGATCCGCAGGGCGTCGTTCTGGTAGCGGCGAGCGAGGTCGGCGATCTCGCGGGGGATTGTGGCGGAGAACATCAGCGTCCGGCGCTCGCGCGGCGTCGCTTCGAGCATGAATTCCAGGTCCTCCCGGAAGCCGAGGTCGAGCATCTCGTCCGCCTCGTCCAGCACCACGACCTTCAACGCGGATATATCCAGGCCGCCGCGCTCCATGTGATCGCGCAACCGGCCGGGGGTGCCGACAACGATGTGGCAGCCGTTGGCGAGCAACCGCCGTTCCCCGCGCGCGTCCATGCCGCCGACGCAGGATACGATCTTGGCGCCGGTCTCGGCATACAGCCACGACAACTCGGCATGCACCTGCATGGCGAGTTCCCGCGTCGGTGCGATGATCAGAGCCAACGGCGCGCCGGAGCGGGCCGGGAAGGCCTCCTCCGAACCCAGCAGGGTGGGGGCGA
The DNA here is from genome assembly GCA_025352375.1 of Acetobacteraceae bacterium. Lineage (GTDB taxonomy): Bacteria > Pseudomonadota > Alphaproteobacteria > Acetobacterales > Acetobacteraceae > Rhodopila. The sequence goes on from JANXTL010000247.1 coordinate 4,893, forward strand.
ACGCCAAACCGTAAGCCACCGTCTTACCCGACCCGGTCTGGGCGGAGACAACAAGATCCCGGCCTTCCGTTTCCGGCTGCAGTACGGCGGCTTGCACAGGGGTCGGCTCTAGGTATTCGCGCGTGGCAAGGGTGCGCGCCAGCGCGGGGTTAACCGAGGGGAAGTTCATGGGGATTCCAAAAAGGGGCCGGCAGCCAGCCAAGACGGCGCGCCGAACGCGGCTCCTTAAGGCGTTTCACCTATGAATTGCCAGGATTATTTGGCAGGGCAGCCCGGCATTAGGTCTGTGCCCCCGCGCGGCCTTCCCCGATCAGCGTAAACGGCGCCCAGAAAAATGGGTGCGCCAGCGCCGCCGGCAGGTCTTTACCAGCCTTGTCGATCATGCCGGTTTGGGCCGCGCGCAACGCCCCGGCCATGCCGCCGCCCTCATGCGCCGCGAGCCGGCGCAGCGTATCGGCGATCAGGAACGCCGAACTTTGATCGTTTATCGACCAGTGGGTGACCAACAGGGAGCGGGCACCGGCGAAGAAGAACGACCGCGCAAGGCCGCTTAGACTCTCCCCCGATGTCGCGTTGCCGGGACCGCCGGAGTTGCAGGCCGACAGGATCACCGTGTCGGCGTCGAGGTCCAGCCCCGCGACCTTGCTCGCCGTCAACAGCGCGCCCGAAGCGTTGGGTGCTCGGGCGGGGGCGGACGTGACGATCGCCGGCTCATCCTGGCAGCGCAGTTCGGACGGCAGTAGTGCGTGGGTGGCAAAGTGCAGCACGCGGTAGTCCTTGAGCGGTACACGCCCAACCGCATCGGCGGTGAAGGCGGCGCTCAGCAATTCGTCGGAGCGCGGTGCGCCGAGCAGGGAACCGGCGGCATCGAGTTCCCGTTGGGCGAACGGCAGCGGCGGAAGTCCGGCGAACAGCCGGGCGCTGTCGCGGCATGTGGCGCCGGGAAAGCTCGCCTCGGCCTGCGCCAGCGTGACGGGTTTGAACCCGCCGAACCCGTACCAGGCATGCCCGGCGTGGGATGGGCCGGCCTTACGCAAGGCAACGAAATTGGCGGCCGAGGGCACATGCGAGATGGCCATCTGCTGGATCAGCCACGGCGCGCTCGCCAAACGATCGGCATCGGCGGGGCCGGTCAGAAGCACCCCGAAGGGCACCGACAGCAGCGGACCGGTCGGCACGACGACCAGCGATTTCGTGCCCGCGAGGCTGGACGCCAGCTTGCCCAGGGTCGCATCGTAGAGGGCTTGTGCCGATTTCGTGTCGAAGCGGGGAAGCGCCCCGTTGGGCGACTCGATGCTCGCCCGAACGCGCTTCACGAGCGCGCCGATTGCGGCGGTGTCGCCCGACACCGGCTCCGCCGCGATGGTGCCGGCCCGCAGCACGAAGACCCAACCGCCATGCGGGGTCAGCACGACCGCCGCGAGGGCCTCATCCGGCCCAAGCAACTTCAGCACATCGGCGGCAGGAATGACCTGCTGCACCAACTGCCCGAAGTTTGGCGCCGCGATTTGCATGGCCGCGTCCGCGTCCGCCAGTTCGGTCTGAGCGGTGGCAATGGACTTGTCCAGATCGGCCGGCGCGCCGCCGCCGATCTGCGCATCGCGCTGCCGGTAAAGCTGCGCCAAGGCATCGGCGGCATCCTGGTGCCGGCGGATGGCGGCGGACACTTTCGGATCGCGCGCCCCGGCCTGAAGGCGTGCGGCGGCCTCATCGATTTGGCGGCTGGTAATGGTATCCTGCGCCAGTTCGGCGGTTTCGAACATTTCCGCAAGCAAGGATTGCCGGCCGCTCAGGCTCCGCTTTGCTTCCGCGGCGAAGGCGTTCAGGCAAGGCTCCAACAACGCAGGATCGGTGCCCGACCGCAGCGACCGCAACAAGGCCGTACCGACGCGGCAATGGGCGATCGCCAGCGACGTATCCCCCGCTCGGGCGGCCACCCCGGCCTGCAACAGCGCCGTCTCCGCCACAGGTCTCGTGCTGGGCAACACCTGGCCGAAGTTCCGGCGAGCGGCCGACAGGCCAACACCGGCCGACACCGCATTCCCGCCGGAATCGTCCACCGTTGCGCTTGTACGGGTCAACCGTGCGGACACCAGCGGGACATCCATCCGATTGGCCTCGGTCAGAGTACGAGCGGCGGCAATGACGGCCTCAGCCTCGGCGCGGCGGCCCAGGCCGCGCAGCACGATCGCCTGATACCGGTCGACCTCGATCAGCCCGATCAGCGCCGATTTGGCGGTGGGATTGGTGAGCAGATCTTGGCTGGGTACATTGATCGATTGGCCGACGCGGGGTTGGACAGCGGCATGCAGGCTTTCCCACGGCACATGCGCGGTATAGGCGGCGTTCGCCGCGGCCAGGGAGGCCAGTGCCTTGTCAGTTTGTTTCTGGTTCAGCGCATGCAGCGCCCGATAGTGATACAGACGCGCGACCGCCACGGGATCGCCGGCGCGCGGGGCCAAGCCGTCGGCCTGCTTGAACAGAATGTCGGCCTCGGCGAAGCGCTCCTGATCGGATAGTTGCAGCGCCAGATGCATGAGCGGACCGACGGTATCGGGGTTGTCCCGCCCGAGCGCGCGCTGCTGCAACGCCAGGGCCGCGCGGTAGGCGATCTCCGCCGCCGCGAAGTTCTCCGCGAGGTTCGACCGAGCGCCGAGACCCATCAACTGCTGATATTGGCCGATATCGCCGGCGCTGAATGCGCGCGCGGCCAATTGGGTGGCCAGCAAGGTGTCGGCGGCGGAACCCGGCAGTGCGACGGTTGGGCCGCTGGACAGGCCGGACAGGATAGCGATCGACCGCTCCATCACCGGCAGCGCCGGCAGTATCCCGTCGGCCAAATAGACGCGGCCGTTGACCTTCGCCACCAGCGCGACCTGAGGCCAACCGCCATTGCGGCGGGTGCAGCTCAGGATCGCCGCGGGCTGGCCGCCCAGAATGGATGTCGCGGCCGGCTGACCGCAGGCGAACCGTAAATCGATGGTATCCCGCCAGGCGCCGGACGTCGCGATGGCCAATGGCGCATCTCCGGCGCCCGACTCGGTGCCGCGCACCTGGGCCGCCGGCTGCTGCCAGGTACCGCAGAAGACGTCCACCGACGCCGCACCCGATTGGACCTGGTTGCAGGTTTCGCCGCTGGCGTTGGTGCCGAGACTCAGACCCTCATGGCCCTTCGACCCGGCGCCGCCGACGACATAGTCCGACGGCAAGGGCTGGGCGCACCCGGCGAGAAGACAAATCGCGGTGAACGCGGCGATCGGAGGGCGCATGGTCAGTAATCCACGAAAGACACGTTGGGCGGCACCACGTCCGGATCCACCCAATCCCCCGGCTGCTCGGGGAGCATCAGGAACGCGATCGACGCGAGATTCTCCAACACCGGGACCGGCGACGGGCTTCCCGGCAGGAACGGCACCGTCCCGCTCAGCGGTTGCGCGGGCGAGCAAATGGTCGATTCGATCACACAGTTGTTGAACCGGTAGGCGGTGTCGATCGCCGGCTGAATGAAGCCCGCCGCGGACGCTATGCCGCCGGTAATGCCATTGATGGTGCCGAACAGGTTCGTGCCGCCGGGGTGGGCGTATAGGACATCGAGCGCTCTGACGAACAGGTTCCCGGTCGCTGTGCCCCCCTGAAGACCGAGGATGAGCCAGGTGCCGGTGGCGTTCAATCCCGCGGACGGGTCGAACTGCATGTTACCCGACGTGGCGATTTGCAGCGTAGCCGGAAAGCCGCGGAAACCAGTGACCGTGCTGGTGCCGACCTGCACGAAGCTGTTTGCCGCGATATAGGCCCCCCGCCCACCGTTGCTGGGCTCCAGCGCCGGCTGAATCGTCCCGGGCGGGCGAGCGGTTCCGCCGGTCACGATCGTCGCACCGTTGCCAAGTACGATCTGGTTCGCGGGCGCTTGGATGTCGATATTTGGCGCCGTCAGCGTGCCAGCGATCGTCAGGTTCGCGGCATTGTTCAGTGCGAAGAACGAGGCTGTGAAGTCAGCGAGGACCGCAACCCTGTTGGTGCCGGTCAAGCTCGTGCTGGTAACCGAACTGCCGGTCAGTTGGCCGACAAGCAGCGAGCCGGTTTCGCGGATGCTCACCTTGTTCGCGGTCAACGAGAGTAGCGGCGCCTGCTGCGTGCCTGGGATCGTGATCGCCGGGGCAACGATCGTTTCCACGGTGCCGGCGGCGATGTTGCCCAGCGCGAGCAGTGTTGCGCTGGTGAAGGAGAATGCTCCCGCTGCCGAACCGCTGGCGTTGTTTACCGCGTTTCCGGGGTCGGTCAGCGTCACCGACCCCCCGTTCGCGATGACGTCACCCGCGGTGATTGGGCCGCCGGGCTGGGCGATCGTGCCGGTCGCGTCCATGCGCAGCGCCGAGGCGACGCCGGTCAGGTTGAGCGCGGCGTCGATCGTCACCGAACTGGCGGATGCGACTGGCGCGGTCCCGTCTTGCGGGACGTTGGTGAAACCGCCGACCTCCAGCGTGCCGCCGTTGGTTTGGATGAGCCCCAGCAGCGTGGGACCGATTACCAGGCCGGTGCTGCCCTGAAGGCTGGCATTGATGGCGGAGAACGGTGCCAGCTCCACCGATCCGCCCGATGTCACGACCGTGTCGCCAGGGATCCTGCTGACGATATTATCCGCGACCAGCGAAATCCGCCCACCCGATCCGGCGATAAGGTTGGCAGACAGATTGAAGTGGTCGCCGACCGGAGCGTCGAGGGCCAGCGTGCCGCCGGCAGCGGCGACCTCGAAGAACAAGTTGTTGGCGCTCAACGTTTTGGCCAGGGCCATGTTCGTGCCGTTGACGATGGTAAGATCGCCGCCGGTGACGGTGATTGAATCGACGTTAGCGATCTGGTTGCCGGTGCCCAGCAGGCTGACGGTGCCGGTCACGCCGGTGCTGCTGTAGAGTTCGAAGGAGACGAACATCTTACCCGCCGCGGACTGGGTCACACCGCCGCCGGCGGTGGAGATGTTGACGCGGAAGAATGGCGCGATCGCGCTGCCCAGCACCGCATCGGCCAGTTGGATGCCCGCACCCGCCGAGAAGGAGGCGGTGCCGTTCCCTTGCAGGTTGGTGGGGGGCAGGGCGGCCAGGGCGCCGGCTCCGATCAATCCCGCCGCCACGCCCGAGGCCCCGTTCAGCACGATCGAACCGGCGGTCGCAGTCAGGGTGTAGCCGCTGGCAACGATCGAAAACCCACGGTCGATGGTCAGGTTGTTCCCCGCCGTCAGTGTCAGCGAGTTGAAACCCAAGCTGCCATTGGACAGGGTCAGCGTATTGCCGATCCCCGCCGAGGTCGCGACAAAGATGTCGTTCGTGGCTGCCAGCGAGATATTGGCATTTTGCGAGGCCAGCAACGCGGGGCTGACCCAGGACACGGTCGCCCCGTCGGGCGCTTGGTTGGCCGCGATCGTTGGCAGGTCACCGCCAGTGCCGCCGGTAACGGTATAGATCGCCGCCGCTGGTTTTATATCGGA
>JANXTL010000252.1 GCA_025352375.1 Acetobacteraceae bacterium
TCCGTAGGGGCTACGCGGCGGAGGGTCTCAAAGTCGGGTCGCTCAGCGACCTCAACAGCACCTACGCCACCCTGTCCGGCACCGGTGCGGTGGCGGCGGTGAAACTGGCGGCCGAGGATTTCACCAAGGAGCACCCGCAGATCCCCGTCGAGGTCGTCTCGGCCGACTTCCAACTCAAAGCCGACGTCGGGTTGTCCACGTCCCGTAACTGGTTCGACACCCAGGGCGTCGATTGCATCGTCGATGTCCCGCTGTCAGCAATGGCGCTGGGCATGACAACGCTGGCCAAAGACCGGAACAAGGTGGTGATGTTCACCTCCACCGCCACCGACGATCTGACCGGTAAGTTCTGCGGCCCCAACCACGTGCACTGGACCCACGACACCTACGCCCTCGGCGTCAGCGTCGCTCGAGCATGGCTGGAGCAAGGCAAGGACACCTGGTTCTTCATCATGGCCGATTACGCCATGGGCAAAACCCAGGTCGCCAGCATGACCACCGTGATCGAAGCGAGCGGCGGCAAGGTCATCGGCGCGGTCGCGCATCCGTTCCCCGGCACCACCGATTTCTCCAGCTATTTGCTGCAGGCCAAGGCCAGCGGCGCCAAAATGATCTGCATCGCCAACTCCGGCACCGACGCCATCAACTGCGTCAAGCAGGCGGCGGAGTTCGGCATGATCGGCAAGGGCGACACCGGCCAGACCATCACCACCACCTTGTTCGACGTGCCGCTGGCCTATGCGGTCGGGCTGGAGATCGCGCAGGGGCTGACGTTCTCCACCCCCGCTTACTGGGACCGCAACGATGCGTCTCGCGCGCTGGCGAAACGGCTGGCACCGGCGCTGAACAACAATCCAATGGCGGGCAACCACGTCGGCGACTACACCGGCACATACTATTACCTGAAAGCCGCGGCCGAGGTCGGCGTGGCAAAGGCCAAGGCCGACGGGCGCGCGGTGATCGAGCACATGAAAACCATGAAAATCGACGACCCCATCCTGGGCCGCTGCACGGTGCGCCCGGACGGGCGGAACATTCATGAAATGCTGCTGATGAAGGTCAAAAAGCCCAGCGAGTCGAAAGGCCCATTCGATTTGGCGAGCATCGTGTCGGTGGTGCCGGGGGATAAAGCATTCCGTCCGATGGCCGGCGCGGGGTGCGCGATGGTTTCGGGGTAAGCACCGCACCGCCCCACCCCGTCATCCCGGCGCATGAGGGCGGGGGGGAGCGTCTGCCGCTTCCCCATAACGCCAACCCGCGATACCCTGTGCCCAACCAACCGCCCCCGCAGGAGCGTTCCCCATGGATTTCGGCATCGGCATCGCGACCTCGCACGACTCGTGGAAGCTCGCGCAACGAGCTGAGGAGCTCGGCTTCACCCACGCCTGGTTCTACGACACCCAGATGATCACCGCCGACTGCTTCGTCGCCATGGGCGCGGCGGCAATGAAAACGTCGAAGATCCGGCTCGGCACGGGGGTGCTGGTGCCCTCCAATCGCATCGCCGCCGTCACCGCCAATGCCTTCGCCACGCTGAACGCCATGGCCCCCGGCCGCCTCGACTTCGGTGTCGGCACCGGCTTTTCCGCCCGCCGCGCAATGGGCCTGGGGTCCATGAAACTGGCCGACATGGAGGAATACATCCGCGTCGTCTACGGCCTGCTGGCCGGCGAAACGGTGGAAACCACCATTGAGGGCAAACGCAAGAAAATTCGCTTCCTCAACCCCGATGCCGGGCTCATCGACATCGCCGACCCGGTGAAGCTGCACGTCTCCGCCTACGGCCCGAAATCCCAGCAACTGGTCGCCAAGCTCGGCGCCGCCTGGAAAACCTTCATCCAGGACGTGGACGGCGCCATCGGCGCGCTGGACGGGATGCGCAAGGACTGGACCGCAGCCGGCCGATCCACAGCCGACCTGTATGCCACCGCCTGGGTCTGCGGCTGCGTGCTCGCGCCGGGGGAGCAAGCTGACTCCCCCCGCGCGATGGCGCAGGCCGGGCCGAGGGCCGCCGTGCTTCTGCACAGGGCCGCCGACGCGGATATGGAGGGGTGGAAGAACACCTCCCTGGTGCCGCCATCCACCCAAAAAAGCATCGACGGCTACATCGAAATGGCCCGCCAGTTCGAGCCCGCCGACGCCCGCTACCTCATGAACCACCGCGGCCATTTCCTGTTCGTCAAGCCGAACGAGCAAAAATTCGTCGACGCCGAACTCATCCGCCGCACCACCTTCACCGCCACCGAACAGGAGCTGAAGCAAAGGATCGAGGCGCTTCGAGATTCCGGCTGGAACCAGTTCGTCATGCCCATCGTCCCCGGTCAGGAACACGCAATCGAAGACTGGGCGCGCATCCGCAAGGCCTTCGCGTAATGCCGGCGTCGCCCCGATCCATCGAACGCCATGCGCTGGCGCTGATTTCGGCGGCGCATTTGGTCAGCCATTTTCATTATCTGGTGCTCGTGCCGCTATTCCCGCTGCTAAAAGCCACGCTCGGCGTCGGATACGTGGAGCTGGGTTTCGCGCTGACGGTGTTCAACGTCACCAGCGGGATCATTCAGACTCCGATGGGCTGGGCCAGCGACCGGTTCGGTGCGCGCCGCGTGCTGATCGCCGGGCTGCTGCTGGGCGGGTTTGCTTATGTCTCCCTCGGCCTCTTCCCGACCTATGCGTGGTTGCTGTGCGCCTCGGTGCTGCTGGGCATCGCCAACGGGGTCTATCACCCCGCCGATTATGCCATTCTGGGGTCGGTGATCGAACCGTCGCGGCTGGGGCGGTCATTCTCGATCCACACCTTCGCTGGCTTCCTGGGCAGCGCCATCGCGCCGGTGGCGATGCTGGGGATGGCTGCTTTCTGGGGCATGGGCCCGGCCATCGTGGCGTCCGGCATCCTGGCGATCGTCGTGGCGCTGCCGCTGATGGCTGCCCCCTGGCTGGACCGAGCGGTCATTGCCAGCACGCCGGCGGGTTCCGCGCAGATTCCCATGCGTCGGTTGCTGACCCCGGCGGTGCTCGGGCTGGTGGGGTTCTTCACGCTTCTGAGTCTCAGCAGTGGGGCACTGACCAATTATTCCGCCGTCGCGCTGACGACGATGTACGGGATCAGCCTGTCCGCCGCCAACGTCGCGCTGTCGGGCTTCCTGTTCGCCTCCGCCATCGGGGTGCTGGCGGGGGGCTTCGTCGCGGATGCCACCAAACGGCATGGGGACGTGGCCGCGGCCTGCTTCGGCGGGTCGGCGGTCCTTATTCTCCTGGTGGGAACGATCGACCTCGGGCCCGTCCTGTTGTTTCTGGCCATGACGACGGCGGGGTTCTTGTCCGGGATGATTTCCCCGTCGCGCGATATGCTGGTGCGGGCGGCCTCCCCCCCCGGAGCCTTCGGGCGCGTGTTCGGCATCGTCACGACCGGGTTCAACATCGGCGGCACCATCGGCCCGCTGATCGGCGGCTGGATCATGGATCATAACCTGCCGCGCTGGGTGTTTTATTCGTCGGTGTGCTTCATGGTGGCAACGTCGCTGATGGGGCTCATGAGCGAGTGGCGCATCCGCCGGCGAACAGTGTGGGGAGCAGCGGAATGACGGGATTACCGGAGGCCAACGCCGAAACGCGGGATTTCTTCCATCGCTGGCTGGAGACATTTTCATCCTACGTCCGCGCCGTGGATTACGGCCCCGCTCGGGGATTGTTCCACCAGGATATTCTCGCATTTGGCACCCACCGCGACGTGCTGCCGAGCCTGGAGGCTTGGGTAAATACGCAGTGGGACAATGTGTGGCCTCGGACCGACGATTTTCGGTTTGTCCTGGACGCGACGCATGTGCTGGCCTCGGACGATGGGTCGATGGCGGTGGTCGTGGCGCCCTGGACCAGCACGGGATTCCATGAGGATGGCGCGCGTTTCGACCGGCCCGGGCGCGCGACGATGGTTTTTCATAAAACGGACGGGGTTTGGCTGGGCGTCCACACGCATCTGTCGCTGAACCGGGGCGTGCCGCAGACGAGTTACGGCAACCGGCCGGTTAAGTCTCGGTAGCGGAGGCGTTGCTCAAGGTGCGGCGGCGGATCCCTTGCTTCATGGTTTCCTCGTTAAAATTCAGCAACAAGCCGAGCTTCAGGCCGCTGACGCGGAGGTAGGTGAGCAACTGCGCCTCATGCACCGGCAGGATTTGCTGCACGGCCTTGACTTCCAGCACGAGGGATTGTTCGGCGACGATGTCGATCTTCAGGTCGCAGTCGACGGGATCCCCTTTGTAGAGGATCGGCAGTTTCTGTTGCCGAACGAAACCGATTCCCGCGAGGGCAAGTTCGCGGCAAAGGCATGTTTCGTAGACGATTTCGAGCAACCCGGGCCCGAGGGTCCGGTGCACCTCGATCGCGCATCCGACGGTTTTTGGGTTAGGCTGGTGTGGTGGTCCATGGGAATCCTCTGTACCTCTGCGCCTCTCGCGGTGAAAATAAACCGGCAGTGGTTAAGGCTTCATTAACGCCCAGGGAGATTCTGACTGGATAGGACGGATTTTGTGGGTTCTTGCGTTGTTTTTCACCGCGAGAGGCGCGAACGGTACAGAGGGCTCTTGGGCGGGTAGGCTGGATGTCTCTTACGCCAACCCCGCCTCCCGCATCATCGCCCGATGCTCGGCCGCGATCTCGGCGTCGCTTCGGCCCATTTCCTTTAGCAACATCGCGTAATTGTTCAGCGCCGCCTCGCGATGCGGGTGCGCATGGCCAGTGTCGCGCTGGAACCGCAGGAAGATGATGACATGCCGCCGCATCGGC
>JANXTL010000255.1 GCA_025352375.1 Acetobacteraceae bacterium
TGCGGCTTCGGCGGCGTCCTCCCCTGGGCCCGCCGCACGATCTTGGAACAAAAACGCTGGCTCACCCCAGCCGAGTTCACCGAACTCCTGGGCTTCTGCCAGTTCATGCCGGGGGGCAACATCATGAATGTGGCGGTGGCCCTGGGCAGCCGGTTCCGGGGCATGCCCGGCGCCATCGCCGCCCTTGTCGGCCTCATGGCCGCCCCCGTCACGATCGTCATCCTACTCGGTGCCGTCTATGACCAATATAAGGATGTTCCCCAGGTTCGGCACGCCTTCGCCGCCCTGGCCGCCGCCGGCGCCGGCATGCTGATCGCCACTTCCATCAAAATCGCCGCGCCCCTGAAAGGCCACTGGATCGCGATCGGTATGACCGCGATTACCTTCTCAGCCATCGCCCTCCTGAGGCTCCCCTTGGTCATCGTCATGCCCGTCATGGCCGCGGCCTCCACCTTGGTCCTGTGGAAAACAGCGCGATGAGCCCCGTCCTCGCCCTCGGCCTGTTGTTCGTGCAATTGTCGCTCTTGGCGTTTGGTGGTGCCAATTCCATCCTGCCGGACCTGCAACGCCAGATCGTGGGGCAGGGGTGGATGACCGGGCATGAATTCGCCGCCTTGTTTGCCCTCGCTCAGGCCGCCCCCGGCCCGAACATGATGGTGGTCAGCCTGATCGGCTGGCGGGTCGCCGGCCTGCCGGGCGCGCTGGTGTCCACCGTCGCCATCGCCGGCCCCAGTTCGGTTTTGACCTACCTCACCGCGGGCGCATGGTTCCGTTTGAAGGACCGCCCCTGGCGTCGGGCCATTCAGGCTGGGCTGTTGCCGGTCACCGTCGGCTTGGTCATGGCCAGCGCTGCGCTGATCACAAAAAGCACGACGATCGATTGGCGGAGCGGCGCGATTACCGCGGTGGTGGCGGGTTTGATCTATTTCACCAAATATCACCCCCTGTTCATCCTCGCCGGTGCAGCCGTGATCGGCGCGCTGGGGTTCGCCGGATAAAGAAAAGGCGGCGCCCATAAGAGCACCGCCAAGTTTGGGGAGGAGTCCAAGAGAGGAGCGAGACACGATGTCTGCTTCTCAAGCGGGGTTATGACCCGCCCGGTGACGCCCGTATTTGACCTGGATCAAGCACGAAAATTTTTCGTCAGCGCGATGCGATTTCGATCCGGGCCAGCGATTCTTCGCGTCCGAGCGCCGCCAAAGTCGCATCGATACCTGGGCTGACGTTTGACCCTGTCAGTGCCGCCCTCAGTGGCTGCGCGACCTGCCCGAGCTTCAGGCCGCCGGTTTCGGCAAATCCGCGCAGGGCGGCGTCGATGCCGGCGATGGTAAAATCCGAAGCGGCCAGCGCCACCGAAACGTCGCGCAGCAGCAACCGAGCCTCGGCGGTGAGCAGGGCCTCGGCTTTGGGTTGCATGTTCAAAGGCAGGGGGTGCGCGAGGAAGGCGGCGGCGTCGGCCAACTCGATCAGCGTTTTGGCGCGTTCCTTCAATTGCGGCATCAACGTGCGAATGCGGCCCGCGGCTATGGAACCCAGCGAGAGTTCCGGTCTGTGCGCCAGCCGTTCCAGCACGAATGCGGTCAGCCGCTCGTCGTCCGCCTGACGGATGTAGATGCCGTTCAGGTTCTCCAGTTTCTTGTAGTCCATGCGGGACGCGCCGCGGTTGACGTCGCCGATGTCGAACAGCTTCACCGCCGTTTCGCGGTCCACGACCTCCAGATCGCCATGCGACCAGCCGAGCCGGAGCAGATAATTGCACACGGCTTCTGGCAGGAAGCCTTGTTCGCGGAATTCCAGCACCGACACGGCGCCGTGCCGCTTGGACAGCTTTGCCCCGTCGGCACCGTGGATCAGGGGGATATGGGCGAACCGGGGCAGATCCCAGCCCATCGCCTGAAAGATCTGCACTTGCCGAAATGTGTTCGTCAGATGGTCGTCGCCACGGATGACGTGGGTGATGCCCATGTCGTGGTCGTCCACCACCACGGCATGCAGATACGTTGGCGTCCCGTCGCTGCGCAGGATGATCATGTCATCCATTTCAGCGTTCGCGACACGGACGGTCCCCTGCACGAGGTCCTCGACCACGGTTTCCCCAGTCTGCGGCGCTTTGAGCCGGATGGACGGTGGGGCCCCGGCCGGAGCCTCCGCCGGATCCCGGTCCCGCCAGCGGCCGTCGTACCGGGGCGACCGTTTTTCCTCGACGGCCTGCTCCCGCATTTGCCGCAGTTCCTCGGCGGTGCAGTAGCAATAATAGGCTTTGCCGGCGGCCAGCAGCGCGTGTGCCACCTCCGCGTGACGCGCGGCGCGGGTCGATTGGAATACCGTCTGCTCGTCGCGATCCAATCCGAGCCAGTCCAGGCCTTCGAGGATCACGCGGGTTGCCTCATCGGTGGAGCGTTCCCGGTCGGTGTCTTCCACCCGCAGCAGGAATGCGCCGCCGGTGTGGCGGGCATACAGGAAATTGAACAGTGCGGTGCGGGCGCCGCCGATATGCAGCAGGCCGGTGGGGCTGGGGGCGAAGCGGGTGCGTATGGTCATTCGGCATAAGTGGCCCAGCGGCCGTTTCGTGACAACCGGTGGCCAGGCCAGGGTGTCAACCGGACCCGCGCCGGAGCCGATATCGCTCAGCCTGCTGGCCACCGGACTGATCGGTTTAGGCTTCGTCAGGCGCCGCACGCGATAGGTCGCCCTTGCTGCCACCGACAACACGGTAGCCTCGACTTTGCCCTACCCTGTCAGGTTAAAGAGACCGTAAGACCGCCGCCAACGCTATAGCGGCCAAACGGAGGGCGCGATGGAACGGGCAATCGCCGCGATGCGGACGGCCGTGCGACTGGCGGAGCAAGGCGACCCGGCTGGGGCCGCTTCCGGGCTGGCGCACGCCGCCGCGATGGCGCCAGACGATCCGCCCCTGCAGGTCCAGTGCGGCAACCTGCTGCGCCAGCTGCATCGCCCCGCCGAAGCGCTGGCCTGCTTCGATCGCGCCGCCGCCGCCTTGCCCGACAACCCCGCCGTGCTCGGCAACCGCGGCATCGCGCTGGCGGAGCTAGGCCGGCACCAGGAGGCATTTGCCTGCATCGACCGAGTGGCGCGTCTGCGCCCCGACGACCCCAACACGTTGGTCAATCGGGGTAGCATGCTGGTGCAGCTCGGGCGCCCGACCGAGGCTTTGGCCGACTACGACCGCGCCATCGCCCTGCGGCCCGATCAGGTACCCATGCTAATCAATCGTGCCAATCTGCTGATGGACCTGCGCCGTCCGGCCGACGCGCTGGCGGATTACGACCGGGCTTTGACGCTGCGCCCCAACCATCCCTCGACGATCGCGGACCGGGGCAACGCATTGCTTGCGCTCGACCGGCCGGAGGCGGCGCTGGCGGCTTACGATGCCGCCCTGCGTCTGGATCCCAACAGCGCCCACACACGGGATCACCGCGGCAAAGCGCTCCAGGTGCTAGGCCGGCTCGACGATGCCGTTGCCAGCTATGACACCGCCGTCCGCATCGCACCGAATGTGCCTGGTTTTCGGGTGCATCGGGGGCTGTGCCGGCTGCTGCTGGGCGATTTCCGAAATGGCTGGCCCGATTATGCATTCCGCCGCCCACCGCCGCATCTGCCCTGGCCCGAGTCGGTGGCGGGCAAAACCGTCCTTCTGCAAGCAGAGCAAGGCCTTGGCGACGCGATCATGTTTTGCCGTTATGCGCCCCTGGTGAAGGCACTGGGCGCCATTGTGATATTACAGGTGCCCCCGCCGCTGGTCCGGCTGATGGCGACCTTGCCCGGCGTGGATCGCGTGGTGTCGTCGGATGCGCCGCCACACGATCACGCCAGCCCTTTGATGAGCCTCCCGCTGACGTTCGGGACCGGGGTCGACCAAACACCGTACCTGTCGGCCGACCCAGAGCTGGTCGCGCAATGGTCCAGCCGGCTTCCCACCAGCGGCCGGCGGAGGGTGGGCCTCGTGTGGTCCGGCAACCGCGATCACCCCAACGACCGGAACCGCTCCATCCCCCTGGCCCGATTCGCTCGTCTGGTCGACGGCGAGGCCGATTTCGTCGGATTGCAAACCGAGGTGCGGGCGGCGGATGAACCCGCGCTGCGCTATATCCTGATGGCGGACGCCGACAACCGCGATTTCGCCGATACGGCCGCGCTGATCGCCTTGATGGATCTGGTGGTCACTGTCGATACGTCGGTAGCGCATTTGGCGGGCGCGATGGGCAAGCCCGTATGGATTCTCCTGCCCCACGACCCCGACTGGCGCTGGATGCTGGGTCGCGACGACAGTCCGTGGTACCCGACCGCACGATTGTTCCGGCAACCGGCGCCGGGGGACTGGGACCGTGTGCTCGATCGGGTGGCTGGGGAACTCAGTCAAAAAGTGACGAATCGATAATCCGGTTGTACCCGACGCCGCTCCGATGCAGATGGTCGCCGCAGTCGTAGAACGGCCGTATGCGGGTTGCATGGTCGGGGCCGGTGTCCAGGCGCCGGCGGAAAAGGTTTCGTTCTCGAACGGCGGCAAGGTGCGGCCATTGAATTCGATCCCCTGCGCCTGGATCCGCAGCGCGCGCTGTTTCAGGCCGGCAATAATCCGATCGGCGGTCACATTTTCGTCAGCCCGCCCCATCCGGTTACGGATATCGTCGATGCCCAGGCAGATGATGGCGTGGGTGACGCCGACGGTTGCTTCCGTTACAACATCGAGGCCACTTAGGCAACGCCGGCAAATAAGTGCGTCAGCACGCCGGCAAAGTTGCCGTTCAAAACAAGAGCTTAGGCCCTGTCCGATCCGCATGATCGATTCGATTATCTTTGGACAGGGCCTTAGGATGTATCAGTCGTCCCCGATCTTCCCGACCGGCATTGCATCCTTGGCCGAGAAATTGCCGAGCGGCGATATATAATTGGTCTGGCTGGTATAACAGCCGGTGGGCTGGAAGCTCGCCGGGATCGTTTTCGACAGATAGATGCTGACGGCGACGTCGGCGAGCGAGGGCAGGTCCCTATCGACGGGGTCGCTGATCAGCATAGTGCCGGTCGCGATCGTCGCTTCGGTTGCGCCGCCAAACATCGGCTGCTGGTTCGACCCCGGCACCAGCATGGCGCCGGTGGCGCGCCGGCCGATATGCGCCGCGCCGATCAACAGCTTTCCGGTGCCGTAGGCGTTGGAGAGCCGCTCGCGGAACGTGCCCACCCTGGCTGATCCGCAGATTCATTCGCAACGTTTGATTGGCGAGGGCCACAGCATCGGCTGGTGCCGGCACGGCGGTCCAGGTTTATGCCCGGTGACGATTTTGTGGCATGCGACCGGTCTTCCGTTTTTCGGCCACAATGGCCGGGAAAAGCGGCCTTCGGCAAGGCCAGGGCATTGACAGTGGTCCCGGTTCGCCTCAGGGAGTGGTGCATCGCAGCGTATGTAATGAAAGGACGACTCGTATGACCTCGACCGTGTTGAAATCCCGCCTTGGCCTGGTTGTGGCCCTGGCTTTGACTGCCGGCCTGGCCGCTTGCGCCGACGACAAAATGGCTCCGGCCTCGGCGCCCGCGCCCGTCGCCGCCCCAGCGCCGGCTCCGATGATGCCGATGACCCCGAAGGAAAAGACCGCGGCTCTGCAGACCGCCCTGAACAACAACGGCGCGAAGCTGCTTGTTGACGGCGTCTACGGCAAGAAGACCGCCAGTGCGGTTGCCGCTTACCAGAAGTCCAAGGGCATGAAGGCGACCGGCCGTGCCGACGCCAAGACCCTGGCGGCTCTTGGCCTCTGAGGCTGATTTAGGCAACGCCGGCAAATAAGTGCGTCAGCACGCCGGCAAAGTTGCCGTTCAAAACAAGAGCTTAGGCCCTGTCCGATCCGCATGATCGATTCGATTATCTTTGGACAGGGCCTTAGTCCGGGTCGATGGAAAGGCCGCTCTTTGGAGCGGCCTTTTTCGTTGGGGTGGCGTTAAACCACCCCACGTTCCCGCAGTCCCGCGATCGCCGTGGCATCGTAACCAATATCCTCCA
This sequence comes from Acetobacteraceae bacterium, assembly GCA_025352375.1. Taxonomy (GTDB): domain Bacteria; phylum Pseudomonadota; class Alphaproteobacteria; order Acetobacterales; family Acetobacteraceae; genus Rhodopila. Next base: position 6,014 of record JANXTL010000255.1, read on the forward strand.
GGATAGCATCCGTATGAGCCCCTAGCTGCGGCCCGACTGTGTCCAGCTTGCCGCCGCCATGCGCCATCTGGAACCCAGAGCCCATCAGCCGCAACGGACCGTAGGGGCTGTCCACCGTCTGCATGACCCCGCGAGCGGCGACCTGCGGGTGATCGATGATTTCCTCGATTTTCCAGATCGATGCGCAGGGCGCACCGGCATCGTTCAACCGAGGCTCCCAGGTTTTCGCATCATCTTTCGCGAGGGCCGCTTCGATGATTGCCCGCAATGCCGCTTCGTTGTCCTTGCGCAGGAACCAGTCCCCGAAACGCGGATCGTCGAACACCTGCGTGCAGCCGATCGCGGTCATCAGGTTGCGGTATTGTTTTTCATCGTTCACCGCCAACAGCAGCCAGCTATCCTTGGCCTGGAATAAATTCGCGGTGACCTTGCGGCTGATGGCTTGATTGCCGGCCTGCTCCTGGTGGTGCCCAGCCACGGTATAGTCCGCGACTTGCGTCGAGAGGAACGCGAGGCTGGCCTCAAGCATCGAAACGTCAATGAACTGCCCGATGCCGGTATGCGTGCGTTGGAACAGCGCGGACGAAACTGCGAACGCCGCCGTCGCCCCCGACAGCACATCGCATACCGCGAAACCCGCCCGGGTTGGGCCCATCTCGGTATGCCCGGTAATCGCCATGATGCCTGACAGGGCCTGGATTTTTCCGTCGTAGCCGGCCTCGTGCGAGTACGGGCCGGTCTGCCCGAAGCCGGAAATCGCGCAGTAGACCAGGCGAGGATTGATTTCCGACAACGCCTTGTAACCAAGGCCGAGGCGATCCATCACGCCACCCCGGAAATTCTCCATCACCACATCGGCGTTGGCGGCAAGCTTGCGGACGATGTCTTTTGCTTCGGGATTTTGCAGGTCCAGCGTCAGGCTTTTCTTGTTGCCATTGATCGCCAGCCAGGACGGAGCCATCCCGCGATCCGCCCATTCGCGGGACAAAGGCGTGCGGCGCATGTCCTCGCCGCCGCGTCGTTCCACCTTGATGACGTCGGCACCGAGCAGCGCGAGTTGATAGGTCCCGTAGGGGCCGGCGAGGACCTGGGTGAAGTCCAGGATGCGGACCCCGGCGAAGGGACGAGCGGTGTTCATGCTGCCTTCACCACCCTGTTCGGACGCGCCAGTTCCTTCTGCCGGTCGAACTCTGCTCGGCGGGCGGCGAGGTCCTCGGGCGTTAGTTGCTCGATGTTGGAGTAGTCGAGCTTCCACTTGCCGGTTTCAGACCAGCGTAGCGGCGACTGCATCGTCGTGCGCGGGCCGATGGCGCTTTCCAGCACTCGCAATGCGTATTCCAGCGTCTGGTCCTGGGATGCCACGTCGTGCGGCCTGCCGGCGCTGTTGCCGAGCGGAAAGTCGCTGAACAGGAAGCGAGGTGCGGCGGCGTGTTCGACGATGTCCTTGGCGCAGCCCATGAGGACGGTGGGGATGCCGTTGGCCTCTAGATATCGTGCGGTCAGGGTGGCGGTCTGGTGGCACACCGGGCAATTCGGCACGACGATGGCGAGGTCGGCTTTGTCCTCGCGGACGCGGGCCAGCATTTCCGGCGCGTCGGTTTCGATGGTGACGCGGTGGCTGCGGTTGGTGGGGGCGCCGTGGAAGCGAGGTGCGATCGCGCCGATGCGGCCGGCGGCGGCGGCGCGGCGCAACGCCGGGAGCGGGAACCAGGTGCCGATGTCGGTGGCAGTCGTGTGGATACGGTCGTAGCCGATGTGGGAAATGCGCAGGTCGTGATCGACGGACGTGTCGCCCGAGTAGACCGTGTAGAACTTGGCGCTGCCGTTATACGCCGCTCCAGGACCCTGATCCCCCTTGTCCGGTTGGTAGGGCGCGGCGGTGGTGACGATGGTGACTCGCGACTGGCTCAGCGGCTTCTTTAGTGGGGTGAAGGGCGCGTCGATGTAATGTGCCCAGCGGTACGGCGTGGTGTAGCCAATCGCCTTATAATACTCCCGCGTGCGCTGCATGTAGGGGACCGGGGAATCATAGTCCGGCGCGAAGCCGAGCAGGGCGTCGATATCTTCAGGCATGGGCGGTATCCTCCATACGGAATGTCGGGGGATGACGTGGCATGACTGACCGGTTGGCGGCAAGGTACCTGCGTTTCGCGCGGGCAGAAGCGCGCGGGCACTCCCCTTTGTACGAGGCGCTGGCCGAGGGGGTGGCGGGCGACGCGGCGGTACTGCGATTCGTGGCCGAATTGCCGCCGGACAAGCAACAACCGAACCTTTTGTTCGCCGCCGTGCGCCATGCGACTGGAACCCAAGCCGACTGGGCAACGTTCCGCGCCGCATTATTCGCGGGGATCGACGACGTGCGCGCTACGATGCTCGCTCGCGGCACGCAGACGAATGAACCGGCGCGATGCGCGGTCTTGCTGCCGGTTCTCGGGCGTTTGTCGGGGAAGCTGGCGCTGTTGGAGGTTGGCGCATCCGCCGGTCTGTGTCTGCTGCCGGACCGGTATGGCTACGATTACGATGGCGTCCGCATCGGATCGGGAAAGCCCGTGTTTCAGTGTCGCTCCAACATTCCGGCGCCAAGGACAATGCCGGAGATCGTCTGGCGCGCCGGGTTGGACCGGAACCCGATCGATCCTCGGGACGATGAGCAAACTGCGTGGCTGGAAACGCTGGTTTGGCCCGATCAGCCGGTTCGTGTGGCGAATCTGCGGGGCGCGCTGGCGGTGGCGCGGGCCGATCCGCCACCGGTCACCCGCGGTGACTTGCGCACCGACCTGCGGGCACTTGCCGCGACCGCGCCACGCGGTGCAACGCTGGTCGTGTTTCATACCGCGGTGCTGGCGTACCTCCCCGACCTGGCTGAGCGCGAGGCTTTCGCGGCGGAGGTGCGGGACATCGGCGCCACCTGGATCAGCAACGAGGTCCCCGCGATATTGCCCGCTATCTCCGCGAAGGCTCCACCCGATCGGCTGCCCAGACCGCACCATCGAGGGGCATTCCTGCTGGCCGTGGACGGGGAGCCGGTTGCCTGGACCGACCCGCACGGTGCATGGATCGAGTGGTTCGGCCCGTAATCGGCGCTACAGGAACAGCCGAAACTGTGCGACGGCCCCGGTTTCGTCCTTGATCAGGAACTGCTTGCCGCTTTCGGTTTCTTCGATCAGCGCTTCATAGAGGCGTAGCGCGTTCTTCACGACTTCGGCGTAGGAAGTCGCTTCGGTCTTGGCCTTGAGAGCGTTAAGGCGATCCATGGCCTTTGGCGCGAAGTCCAATTGCACGCGGTTCTTTTTCGCGGTTTTCGCCGTTTCATCGGCCCGGTCGGCGGGACGAAAGGCGGAAGCGATGGTGAGCGTGTTCATGCCGTGTCCTTTCTTAGGCAACGCCGGCAAATAAGTGCGTCAGCACGCCGGCAAAGTTGCCGTTCAAAACAAGAGCTTAGGCCCTGTCCGATCCGCATGATCGATTCGATTATCTTTGGACAGGGCCTTAGGTGCCCGAAATAATAGGTCACCAGTGCTCCAACAATGGGTCCCGCGATCGCCCAACACCCGATGACTGCGGTGTAGTTCCCTTCCACCAGGCTTTTCGCGCCGGTAACCGCCAGAGCCGTCGCGGCGGCCGAACCGATCAACCGAGCGAGGTATCCGCGTGTGCGTACATCCACTTCGCCGACGGCACCGAAGTCCCGGCCGACGGCGGGTTGGAAAGGCTTCGCCCCCCGGCGTCTCGGTGTCTTTGGTACCATCGCTTGCGTCTCCTGCTTGCCATCGTCGGCGGCAGTCGTACGCCAGGAAGGGTTTACAAAAGGTTAACGGGCGGCATTTTTCTTGTTTCTTGGCCGCGCGGCCGAATTATTTGTGCCACCGCAGCGTTGCGATCCTTGTAGGAGATATGGCGGAAGATCGCAATCAAAAATTGAGGATATAATCCTCATTGTCCCATCCCTCACGCCCGCCGTACGTTCCACATATAGGCCGCGCCGCCCTCGACGATGCCGGTCACGGATTTGCGGTAGGCTGTGCGGATCTGGAACTGGCCGCACAGCACGAAGGGAACGGTCTCGAAGGCCCGCGCTTGTACGGCTTCGGCAGCAGTGCTGCGGGCGGCGTCGGTGGTTGCCGCGGTCCAGGCCGCGGTCAGTTCTTCGATCTTGTCGTCGCCGAACCAGCCGGCCCAGCCTTTGGCCCCCAAACCGCGCATGGCGAAGTGCTCGACAGGCGTGCCCAAGATCGAGGACGGTGCCCAGGTATGGAAGATCGACCAGCCACCCTTTTCAGTCGGCTCTCGGTTCGCCCGTCTTGCCACCAGCGTCGCCCAGTCCATCGCCGCGAATTCGACGTTCATGCCCATGCGCTTCAACAAATCGGCGGTTACCTCGCCCATCGGGTGAATGGTGGGCACATCGGCGGGGCTGAGAACCACCACTTTCTCGCCGTTGTAGCCCGAAGCCTTCAGTGCGGCTTTGGCCTTTTCCAGATCGGCCGGCATCAGCGGCGCGGCGCCGTCGCGGCCGTACGGGGTGCCGCAGGGATACATGGATCGGCAATTGGCCCAGGATGCGGGATCGCCACCGGTCAATGCCTCCATGTAATCGTGCTGGTTTGCCGCCAGGAGGACCGCCTTGCGCACCGCCGGGTTGTTAAACGGCGGATGCAAATGGTTGAAGCGCAGGATGCCGTTGAAGCCGGTCGGATTGGCGGTGGCGATGCGGATGTCGGGATTGGCGCGGAGGCTGGGCACGAGATCGGGCTGCACCTGCTCGTACCAGTCGATCTCCCCCGCCCGCAGCGCTGCCGCGGCGGTGGCTTGTTCGGGGACCGCCTGCCACTCGAGCCGCTCGAAATGCGCGATCTTGCCGCCCGAGGTCCAGTCCGGCGTGCCCTTGGCCGGCACATAATCCTTGTTGCGCACGTAAACCGCGAGTTGCCCCGGGACGAATTCTTCTTTCACGAATTTGTACGGCCCGCTGCCCGTGGCATCCGTTATCTGCGTATAAGGATCGGTCTTCGCGAGGTGCTCGGGGATAATGAACGGGATGGAGGCACTGCCGCGCGCGATCGCTTCCAAAAAGATTGGGATCGGCTGGGTGAGTTTGATACGCAGCGTGCGGTCGTCCGCGACGCCCCAATCGCCGACGAATTTGGCCACCGTTTGGCCGAAGGTTTCGCGTCCGGCCCAGCGCTTGAGGCTCTGGATGGCGTCCTGCGCCCGCACCGGCTCGCCGTTGTGGAATTTCAGGCCTTCGCGCAATTTGATGACGTAGGTGCGGCCGTCGTCCTCCACCGTGTAGCCCTCGGCCATTTGCGGGGTAATTTCGCGTTTGGTGGTGAAACCGAACAACGTGTCGTAGGCGGCGTAGCCATGATTGGTCGTCACCAGGGAGGTGTTGAACACCGTATCGACCGACGACAATGCGGTCACCGGCGCGACGCGCAAGGTTTTCTCTCGCGCGGTTTGGGCGAAGGCAGCGGGCGCGGCGAGGCTGGTCGCGGCGGCGGCGGCCGAGGCGTGTAGGAATGTGCGGCGTTTCATGCGGATCGGCCCTCCCAGGTTCGTTTGTCGTGGGAGGCTGCCGGCACCCGCATGTGCTGACAAGCCCGAGCGGGGCTAGCGGCAGTCGATTGCCGTGGCTGCGGGAGGCGTGACGCCGGAGTCGTACTGTACCGTGCAGGATTTGGTGGCGTCGGGCAGGCGGAAGGACAGCAGCACGCTGGTGCCAATGTAGCTGCACGAAAGCCAGGTGCCTTCCGGCGACCCGCCGAACGACCAAAAATTCGTGAATGTTTTACCGCTCGGCTTGCTGCTGTCGGGCGCCAGCCATGCTTGGTCTTTGGGTGGGCCGTCGGAAAATTGCGCGTTGGTCCAGGCGTGTTTCGGTTCGGCGTCGAACGCCTGCATGCCCTGCGGGACGGCGGTAGCGGTCTCGGTCACCGTCAGCGTCGGCGGGCACTGGATGGGTGCGGCCAGGGCCGGTCCCGCGATCGAAATCAGGAGTGCGGCCCTAGAGAACAGCGACATTGTCGAGCAGCCTTATAGCACCGAGCCTGGCGGTGGCGATCAGGCGCGCGGTGGGGTTGGCGAAGGCGATGGGGGCAAGCGTAGGCCCATCCACCAGCGCGAAATAATCCACGCCGAAACCGGCCTCGGTCAGGTTGCGGCGGGCATTGTCCAGGACGGGTTCGGTCACCGCGCCTTCGACGAGGGATCGCGCGGTTTCCTTCAACATACGGTTCAGTACCGGGGCGATTGCGCGCTCGGCCGGGCTCAGGAACCGGTTGCGGGATGACATTGCCAGGCCGTCGGTTTCGCGCACCGTTTCGATTCCAACGATCTCCAGCGGCAGCAGCAGGTCGGCGACCATGCGTCCGATCACTTGCAGTTGCTGCCAGTCTTTCTCCCCGAAATAGGCCCGATCGGGGCGGACCTGGCCGAACAGCTTGGCGCAGACGGTGGCGACGCCGCGAAAATGGCCAGGCCTCGCATCGCCCTCCCACCGCTCGGCGGGGCCGGTCAGGCTGATGGTGGTGGCTTCTCCGGCTGGATACATGGTTTCGACGTCAGGCAGCCACGCCAGCGAGCAGCCGCATTCTTCCAGCACCGCGAGATCGGCGGGTTCGTCGCGGGGGTAGCGTGACAGGTCCTCGGTCGGGTTAAATTGCAGCGGGTTGACGAAGATCGATGCCACGGCCGGCGCGCCGGACGCCACCGCCGCCTTCACCAGCGCGCGGTGCCCGTCGTGCAGCGCCCCCATGGTGGGCACGAACGTCAGCCCACCGCCCGTTTCACGCAGGGATGCGCAAGCGGCGCGGAGGTCGGGAAGGGTGCGGGCGATCATCATATGCGGGAACTTGGTGCACGCGGCGTTTGAGAGCAACATGTCGGCAGGAGGTTCCCCCAATGAAACTGCAAGGACAAATCGCGTTGGTGACCGGCGGCTCGCGCGGGATCGGCCGCGCCACTGCTTTGGCATTCGCGGCGGAGGGGGCGGACATCGCGTTCTGCCACCTGAACGACGCCGCCAAAGCCGACGATACGGCCGCCGAAATCCGCGCACTCGGCCGCCGCGCGATGCACCGATCGGTGGACGTGTCGGACATCGCGGCCGGGAGGGCGTTCGCGGATGCGGTCGCGGCGTCGTTTGGCCCGATCGACATCCTGTTCAACAACGCCGGGATGAACATTCGCAAACCGTTCGAGGCGTACACGGAATCCGACTTCGATTCGATCCTGGGCGTGCACCTGAAGGGCATGTTCTTCATGGCGCAGGCCGTCTACCCGGCGATGGTCGCGCGGGGCCGGGGCTGCATTATTAACGTTGCCTCCCAGCGCGGGATCAAGGGGGCGCCGAATTCGGCCGTTTACTCCGCCGCCAAGGCCGGCATCGCGGGCTTCACCCGGGCGCTGGCGTGGGAGGCGACGCCGAAAGGCATCCGCGTGAATGCGATCGCGCCCGGCCCGATCGATACCGACCTGACCGCGACGATGGAGTCCGCAGACCGGCAGGCCTTCATCGACGCCCTGCCCATCGGCCGTTTCGGCCGGCCGGAGGAGATTGCCGCGACGGCTCTGTTACTCGCCGGCCCGGACGGGGGGTTTTATGTAGGTGCCACGTTGTCCCCGAACGGCGGGGACGTAATGTATTAATGCGGCGGCCGTCAGAGGTTCTCCTCGTCGGGCGGGAATTCGACGTCCTGATAGAGTTCCGTCAACGGGACCGAGATGCCGATTTCCGGCATCTCCAGTTCGGCGTCGCCGTCCACCCCAACAACCGCCCTTAATGTTGACCCATGAAGAATGGGTCAACGGCGGTTGGTATGAGTCTTGATTTGGCGCGCGGCCGCCCCGCCAACCCCGCGCGCATACCAACGACCTGAAATAATGGAAGAGTCATTATTTCAGGCCGTTGGTCTAAGCCGCCGTTCCCCTTCCGGCCAAACCAGGCCGGAATCCGGGATTCGTTCCGGCCAAACCTGGCCGGAATCCGGGATTCGTTCCGGCCTTCGGCGCAAAGGGCGAAATCGCAGCCCCCGCGCCGGATAGTGCGTGTCGGCGCCTGGTTCGGAGCCCGTTCCGGATGGTCGAAGTCGTCGCCCCGGCCAAGCCCCCCCGCTCCGCCGCCACACCCCCACTCCACATACTCCCGCGTTAGGAATCCCATCATAAAGTTCTTGCTTCGTTCTCCTCAACCTGCTACCACCATGCCCGTGACCCAGACAGAACCAAGCACGCACACGCCCACCAAACCCCGCCCGATCCCGGGGCGCCCCATCCCCGGGCGCATCGGGGCTGTTCTCCACGTCCTCGCCGCCCTCATCGCCCACGCCCGCCACTTCACCGCGACCGCCACAACCCGCGTCGCCGCCCCGGAATTCGCCACCGCCGCCGCCGTCTTCGGCACGTACAATCTCCCAACCATCCTGCAGCGCATGCAGCGCGGCCTCCTCCGCGCGCTCGCCCTGCGGGACTATCTGCTCGCCCGCGCCGCCAGGGGGCACAATTTAAGGTTCGCCTGGCCGCCGCGCGTCGCATTGCAGCCGCACCACCGTCCCCCGGCGAAACCGGCATCCAGCCCGCGCGCCGCGCGCAGCCGCCCATGCCGTCCCGACCCCGCTCTGCTCGGCCCCGACGATCCCGGTACGTCCCGCATGCCCACGCCCGAGGAATTTGCGGCCGACGTGCGCCGCCGTCCGGTCGGCCGCAGCATCGCCTATATCTGCATGGAGCTCGGCATTGTCCCCGGTCTCTGCGACGGCGCGTTTTGGA
>JANXTL010000300.1 GCA_025352375.1 Acetobacteraceae bacterium
ATTACGCCTCCAACGTGATCGGATTGGTGTTGGGCTGCTACCTGACCTATGTCGGGTTCAGCGGCATGTTGGGTTTACCTAACCTCATCGGTTAATGGGCAGACACCGGCCCCCGCCCCGCCGCGTTCGGCGAACACAGCATGGCATGCGCCAGACGAAATCGGGGAATATTTGACAGGGCAGCCGCTAGCGGATCAGATGACCCAGGTGAGCAATTACGAAGGATGAGTCAATGAAGATCCCATGCCAACTCATGGCGTCGCTTTTTTGCTTGTGCCTTGCGGTTTCCATCGCGCGGGCTGACCCCATCGTGAACCTTGATGGAGACCTTATCTTGATACCAAGACCGTCCATCATGGACTTCGCGGGTAATTTATTTTCAGGATTCACTAATTTGCGCCCCGTTATCTTCAATGAGCACACCGATCAGGCGGTTCCAACATTCTCGCAGACACCGCTTTCCCGCTTCACGGGTCCACTCGCATCCTTGTCTCCATCAGACTTCATTGGTTTGGACTTTCTGACTCTCAACATAACCACGCCAGGCACCTATCCACCCCAAACAGAAAATCCCGGGCAACTCACTTCACAAACACGGGTCACGACATTTATCATTCATTATGAACCAAGCGACACGAATCCGACGGGATCCACCAGCGGTTCGGTGACCTTCAACACTAATATCATTGGCATTCAAACCTCTAGTTTCAATTATCAGTTCGCGCGCGAACTCATCTTTGGCCAGCCGGGGATCAGCTTATTGGGAAGCAGCGGGGTTGAGGACGGGTTTGGTGATCCCACGACAAGTGACGTGATCACGGTCACGTCCGACATGCGCACGATATTCTTCACGTTCAACGTGAATGGCGCAACAGATGACATGCGCGTTTTCCTCACCCCGGAAAATATCCCGGAGCCCGCGACGTCGCTTGTTTTCGCGAGCGGCCTGTGGTGCCTGACCGCCCTCTCGCGCCGCCGGAAGGGTTGGAAAGGAGGGATTTAGGGAGTTGACGAAGCGGCGGTAGCGCGGCTCCTTGGAAAATGTGCCGCGTAACTTCATTCGATCCAGCCATCAACGATTCCAAGCATTAGGAAGGGCATCGCGAGATCGCCAGGAATTATACCGAACAGCCGAACCTTCCCCGGCCATGACGACAAAGGGGAAGGCATCGGTCGAACATTCGGCAAGTTGGTATTAGCTGGCGAATTTATCCAGTTGCGCCGAAATCTTCGTCCGGATTTCGGCCGGTGGGGGCTCGCCGCCACGCTTGACTGTGACTTCAGCCCCTTCCTCCAAGGTGAATTTAAAGAACGCCCGCAATGCGGGACCGGCAGGTTTACCCTTCAAATCCTTGGGCACAACCCCATAGGAAGCGATGACGACCGGCCATACCCCTTCACCCGGCAGATCGACCAGCTTACCCACCAGATTCGGCGTTCTCACCCAGTCGATGGCAGCCACGGCCGCATTCAGCGATGCCTGATTGGCCTGTACCGCCTTTCCCTTGTCATCCAACTTCGCCACGATGGCGAGCTTCGAACTGACCGCCGCACCAAGCGGCAGATACCCGATCGCACCTGACAGCACTTTCATCGTTTCCGTCGTCGTTTCGCCGGTCGTGACCATCGATCCGACGGCCCAACGCTTGTTGATCCCGTCGGGGAATCTGGCGCGCCAGTCGGCGTTAGCCGCCAAAAGATAGGACGTTACCCCGATCGTATCGCCTAACATCGCGCCGCCGGGTTCGGCATGGAATATTGGACGGATGTCGATATCCGGAAGTTTCAGTTCGGGATTTGCCGCGACGATTTTAGGATCATTCCATTTCTTGATGGTACCCGCGTAAATGCCGCCAAGCAATTGCCCGGTTAGCCGCAATCGGTTGCTCTCGACGCCGGGAATGTTAACCACAAAGACCATAGCCGTGAACGACAAAGGGAACTGATATAAATTGGACGCCTCTAACTGCGCGTCCGAAAGCGGAATTTCCAGGATCGCGAAATCGGTGATACCCGCCAGAATTTTGGTTGTTCCGCTCGGGCTGCCGATGGCCTGGTAGGTCACATTCAGGTTAAGCGTCTTCTTCTGCAGTTCGAGCCACCCCGCCATGATCGGCCGTATCGTGCTGCCGCCCGCACCCAGAAGGTCCTTTTCGCCGGCCCTCGCCAACATCGGCGCGGCCGACAGCAGGCCGGCGATGCCAGCGGTCAACGCACGCCTGCTTATGTTTGCTCGCATCGCCATATAATCCCTGTTGCGGTTAGGCTTTTGGAAAGACGCACCTCAAGTCCGCTTGCGCAACCAGACCTCAACGCGCTGGTTCAGCGGCGCGGTGGTTGCATCGAGATTGCAGGCCACCGCCGCGCCCGGACCGATGCCGATCGCCGTTACGTTCTGCAGGCCGGAGGCGATCAGCCGGTCTCTGACGGCCTCCGCCCGATCTTTCGATAGGCCCCGATTGCTCGCGTAATCGCCACTCGCGCTGCTAAAGCCGATCAAAGCGACGGTATATTGGGCGTAGGCCGGTTGCTTCATCAGGGTCGCGACGCGCGAAAGATCGGCCTCGGCGCGGCTATCCAGCGCATTCGTCCCCGACTGGAAGCGGAATGTGATCGAGAGTCGATCGGCGCCCGCAATCGCTGCTTCGAAGGCTCTGGCGTCAGCGGCGCGCACGCGAGTCCGCCCGCCATCCAGCGCGTTACCTGCCGTGTCGGCGCGGGCATCGCCATAGTCGGCGTCGGATTTACCAGGGGCCAGATCGGCCAATCCCGATGCGGCGATCGCGGCTTGACCGATCGGACCTAGGGCGAGTTGTAGGAAGTCCGTCGTCGCCTGGGACGGCGCGCGTCCCGGGATGGTGTAGAGATACATACGCCGAGCCAGCGGATATTCCTCCGCCTTCACGCGAAACGGAGTGGGTTCGATCCCCGTGCCGCATCCGGTACCCAGCGCCAGTGCGCGGGCACTGCGCCGTAGCGAATAGTCGCCAAACCCGATGCCCGCGGGACTGCCTGCCACCGCGTCAGCCAGATCGTCCTGCACCGAGAATCGGGGATTGGCGAGACGCGGGAACGAATCCACGCATTTCTGTACATCGGCAATGCCAAGGATCGCTGTGCAAAATGCATCGCTATGCCCGGACGATGCCTCAAGGCTGTAAAGCCCGACCGGCAGGTTCGACGCCCCACCGACCTGCCCCCAACTTGTAACTTTGCCGGCGTACATGTCGCGGATCTGCGACATGGTCAACGAAGTGAGCGGATTGCGCGGGTGGACCAAAACGGCCATCGTTGCTAGTCCGACAACGTTTTCCACGCCCGGCTGCAGGAACTGCGCGAGGCTCGGCACGTTGGGGACCTTTTTCTTGCGCATCGCTTCCAGGTCCGCCTCGGTCACTTGCCGCGACGCCATCCACAAATCGGCCTGCCCGCGCAGAAGCGGCTCAATACCGGTCGCGGTGCCCTTGGCGCGCACCTGCACCACCAGTTTATGGGCGCTCTCGGCGCCCTCCGCGATCACGTCGTATTCATCAGGGTCAATGCCGCCATCGATACGTACACCTGGCAACTTCAGCTGCCGTGCCCATGCAGTCGCAAGTTCCAGCGCTGCCTTGGCGCCGAACGTATAGGACCCCGCGAGGCGTAGCACGGTTTCTTGTCCCGGTTTCGGTTGCGCTAGCGCTGGTGGAGCCGCGACCGAGACGCCAAGTGCCATGGTCAGTCCGGCAGCCAGAGCGCGCAATGTCACGCTCGGGCGCGAAACGACGACGGAGCCGGCAAACAAGGAAGATATCACGGATCGAGTACTCCTTAACTCCCCGCGCCCGGGTGCCAGGAACCATGGTTCCGGTGCGAGGGATGAGTGGAACAAAACATGGAATGGCGTTAGCGGATCGGCATCAGTCGTCGATTTTCCGGAATCTTGTCATGGCACCGGACCCGATTGAGGCTCAATTTCGAGACCGTGACCTTCCCGGATTCGATTTTGATGAACTCGACCCGTGGAACCGCAAGCGCGTTGTCGTCGCAATAGGGTGCCTCGGCTTGCGAACCACGGGTAACGTAATCGACCTTGAAACCGAACACGCCATCGGCCGGAACCGAAGCCAAATCAGCGACGTACGACATCTCGCCGGTGGCCTCGGCTGCGGGGACACCACCGACGATGTCCATCTGCCCGATCCCATCCGTGCGGGCGCTGTTCGGCCGGCTCCCATTGATATGCCCGACTTCGCCCATCCGGCCATTGGGTTCGAGGACGTTAAGGTCCATCTGCACCGGATCGTGCCAACGCAGGATCGCGCGGAATATCTTATTGAAGCCCGGCACCGAAATCGTGCAGGTGACCGGTGCCGTTTCACTCATGGTGAGGGTGAACTGGTTCTCCGGCGCCGTCAGGGCGAACCCCAGGCGAACACTCCCATCCGTACCGAATTTTTGGCTGTAGAGTTCCTCACCGTATTCCACCTCCAGCTTGCGGCCCGCGGTGTTGGGTTTGACGATGTCTATCAGAACGCGGCCCCGTTGCTGGGTGACGCGCACGCGGGCGTCGGGTCCGAAATTTTCCGGCTTATCGCATTTCGCTACAGAGTCCGGCTCAGCCGCCAATGAACGCGGGGACCAGACGCCCGTGGCAACAGAAACCAGAGCGGCGAGGGCATAGCACGCGGCTAGGCGATGGTGACGCTTGGTCCACAGGTTTCCCGAATTAAGCATACTTCCCCCGTTGAGCCCCCAATTCGCCGGGTTTCCGGTCGGGGTGCATTTTGTAAATCTTGAAAACAGGCAGCATCTCCGCGATCGTGACCAAAAACCTAAGCACCCATTTCCGCGTGGATCGCGAAGTAACACAAGCACCAGCGCCCTCTGGCCAATCGAACCAGTCGAATGCAATACGTATTGCATCCATTTGTTGGCGTCAATATCCCAAAAGACCGGCTCGGGGTGCAAACACTCTCGTCCAGCCTTTGTTAACCTTGCCGCGACTCGTATCGTTGTTAGCGACGTTGAAGCGGCAATCGCCAACCGCGCACCGCCGCTCCTGGCACGAGGACAATGATTCAGACCGTTCCGCGGAACAATGTCGCCCTGTCGCCGGTCGGATGTTAGCCCTGGGACATATCCTTCGCGGGCCTCGCTCGGCGTGGCAACATAGTCGTGATTGGGCCTATCCTTGTGATTTCCTCTAAGCTCCGCTTCGCGGGTTCGACACCGAACACCACCAGAACAAGGGCGAGGATGGCCAGCAAGCCCTCCATCGCCATGGTCACGCCACCGACGCCACGCGTATCGAAAAGGTATATGACGATAAAGGGCGTTCCGATGGTTGCACCACGTCCGAACATGTTACAGATACCGGCTGCTCGCAAACGCAGCTCCGTGGGAAACAACTCGGGAATGTAAATACCGAAGAGCAGAGCCATCAGCACGAAGATGGGTGCGGTCAACCCCAGGCCAACGAGCGGCAGCAAGTACGGGTCCCTGATATCCGGATAGATGAATGCGATCGCCATCGCCACGACACAAGCCAACGCCACCGTCGGCTTACGGCCAATGAGATCGGCTGACATCGCCGCGATCCCGGCCCCGAGCGGTGCACCCAGCGACATAACCAACGCGAACCGAAACGCGTCGGACATGCTCATGCCCTGAAGGATGAAGAAAGTCGGTAGCCAGATGACGAAGCCATGCACCACCGCGTTGATAATGATCAACACGATGCTCCCGACGATGATACGGCTCAGGTATGGGCGCCGAAATAGGGCCGATATCGCCGTCGGTGGCGGCGGCCCGGCCGGCCGCTCCACCACCGGTGGCAATTCACCTTTGATGCCTCGCCGGCATTCTTCTTCGACATCCTGCAAGATCGCCTCGGCCTCATCGTTGCGGCCAACGGACTCGAGCCAGCGCGGGCTCTCGGTCAACGTTTTCCGCATCCACCAGACCAGCAGCCCAGCCCCGCCACCGATGAAGAACATGGTGCGCCATCCCTGAGCCGGATGCGATGGAATAATGTAGGTACTCAATAGGATGGCGGCCGGCAGCCCCATGCTGAAGATCATCGCCAGGATGCCGAGCCAACGGCCGCGTAACCGCGCGGGAATGAATTCCGTCACCGCGGCGTATCCAACGACGTTTTCCGCGCCCAGGCCGAGGCCCATCAGGAAGCGCATGAAGATCAGGACGTTCATGTTCCAGGCGAACCCGGCCGCGACCGCGGCCAGTCCGAAAACCAGCAGGTTCATCTGATAGGTAAAGCTGCGACCATACCGATCGCCGATGAACCCGGCGGCCAGACTGCCCAACATCATGCCGACGAACGTGGCCGCGACGAACAGTGCGCATTGTTCCATGGTTGCGAAGCCGGTCTTCAGCGTCGTGCCGATGACCGTGCTGGCGAGGTAGATGTCGAACCCGTCGAGAAACATCCCGATGCCGACCAGCGCGAATATGCGGCGGTGGAAGCGGGAAATGGGCAACCGGTCGAGACGGGCCCCAGCATTGACGCTCGACATAAATGACATCCTCTCGCGTGCAAATGGTCTAAAAGTGCTCTCGCATTTTCCTATTGGTTACTAGCACCCGCGATCCGGTATCACAAGTCAACTGGATCAACCCGCCTTACGCAGCCAAACCTCCACCCGCTGGTTCAACGGAGATGTTACCGGATCGAGATTGCAGGCGACGGCCGCACCCGGCCCGATACCAACTGCGTTGACATTTTGCACGCCCGCGGCAAGCAGCCGGTCGCGGATCGCCTCTGCCCGATCCCGGGCCAATTGTCTGTTGCCGTTGTAGTCGCCAACCGTGCTGCTGAACCCGATCAACGTAACGCTGGCGCGGGCGTTGTTCGGCTTACGCAGCAGGTCGACTAACCGAACGACGTCCGCCTCCGCGCGGCTATCGAGCAGGTTGGTCCCGGCTTGGAAGCGGAACGTGAGCGACAACCTGTCGGCACCCGCGGACGCGTTCTCAAACGTTCTCACATCGGGTGCCCGAACCCGGGTGCGCCCGCCATCCATGGCGTTGTTCGCGGTATCGAGTCTGGCATCGGCATAGTCGGGACCCGACACGCCGGGCGCCTGATCGGCAAGTCCGGCAGCCCCGATCGCCGCCTGGCCGATCGGACCGAGCGCGAACTGCAGAAAATCTTTCGCTGCCGGGGATAGTTGACGATCTGGCATCGTGTACAAATAAAGTCGTTGAACCAGCGGATACTCTTCCGCTTTCATTTTGAACAGGCTGGGCGCGACCCCGGTCCCGCAGGTATTGCCGAGGGGCAACGGCCGTGCGCTACGGCGGGCACTGAATGCAACAAAACCGACCCCCGCCGGATTGCCTGCCACGAAATCGGCCAGATCTTCTTCCGACATGCCAGCACGAGGGGCCGCCAAACGAGGAAAGGCATCGACGCATTTCTGCGTGTCGGGATTGCCCAGAATGGTGCCGCAGAACGCCTCGGTGTCGCTGTCGGTCACGTCGAGGGAGTATACGCCGATCGGAAGATTGGATGGCCCGCCGACTTGCGCCCAACTGGTGGCTTTTCCAGCATAGATATCCCGGAGCTGCTGGAACGTCAGCGATGGCACGGGGTTGCGAGGATGTACGACCACGGTCAGCGCCGTCAGTCCGATCACGTTTTCGACCCCTGGCTGTTGGAATTGGGCGAGCGAGGGAACGTTGGGCATATTCCGCTTGCGCATTGCCTCCAGGTCGGCCTCGCGCACCAACCGAGACGCCATCCAAAAATCCGCTTGACCTCGCATCAAAGGCTCCAGCCCGGCGATAGTGCCGTGGGAACGGGACTGCACCGTCATGCGGCCGGTCCCTTCCGCGCCTTCGGCGACCACGTCGTATTCGTCAGGGTCCATACCCGAATCAATACGCAGACTTGCCAGTTTCAATTGCCTTGCCCATGCCGTGGCAAGCTCCTGCACCGGCCGGCCGCCAATCAGGCCCGATCCGGACAGGCGCACCAAAAATTCCTGTGCGGCCTTAGGTTGCGCCATCGCCGGCGCGACGACAATGCCGAGGCCCATCGATAATACAATCGCAAGCAGGCGTAGGCCTACGCCACGAAAGCCTCCCTGAATCAGGCTGGTGTGAGTTTGGTCGATCACGGTCGGCGTACTCCTTGGCTTTCCAGGACCGCGAGGCGCGGCCACGCCTCTGGCGTATAGGATGACGTATAATGACATACGGGCTGCTTACTGTCGGATCAGCATCAGGCGCAGTTTGTCTGGTATTTTGTCATGGCAGTGGGCGCGATTGAGCGTCTGCCTGGTGACCGTCACCTGACCATTCTCGATCTTAATGAAATCTATGCGCGGAGCGGCGAGCGCGTTGTCGTCGCAATAGGGCGCCTCCGCCTGCCCACCACGCGTCACGAAATCGACCTTGAAGCCGAACACCCCGCCCGGTGGGAGCGCGGTTGCATCCGCGACGTAGGACATCTCCCCCGTCGCATCCGCCGCCGCGATGCCGCCGACCACGTCCATCTGCCCAAAGCCCTGATCCAGGCCGATGTTGGGACGACCACCGCTCACATGGCCATTCTCGTTCATCCGGCCGCCGGGTTCCAGGACGTTCAGGTCGAGCTGCACCGGATCGTGCCAGCGCAAAATCGCCCGAAACAGGCGGGCGAACTCGGGAACCGGAAGGTTGCATTTGACCGGCGGGGTTTCGCTCATCGTCAACGTGAAGTCGTTGCTTTCGGCCGTCAGCGCGAACCCCAGGCGGATTGTGCCATTGGCGCCGAATTTTTGGACATAGTTTTCGTCCCCGTACTCGACTTCGAGCTTACGGCCGGCGACGTTCGGTTTGGTGATCTCGATCAAGGCTCGGCCGCGTACCTGGGTCACCCGAAACTTCGCATCCGCGCCAAAATTATCCGGTTTGTCGCATGTCCCGGCCTGTTCGGCCGGGCCCGCGGCCACAGCCGGAACGGCCCAACAAACCCCGAGCGATGCAACTACGACGACCGACAGCAGAGCCAGGACTGTGCTGTTGCCGGCGTTGCGCATGAGCGGCGCAATCATGTAGACAAGCATCTTTCCCCCCAGCCGGTCACACTTCTTATTATTGCGCCTCATATTCCGGACCTCTCCCGAACACTCAGTGATTTCCGTCCGTTAGCGATAATTTGGGCACGGATCGCAGCACCACGCAAGTGGAAAACCGATCCCGCGTGGCACGCGTTCGGGCGTTACCGGCCGTGCGTGGGCCCGAGCCTGGGCACCACGCCGGTGACTCCATCGGGAAAGCCGGCAGCCCGCGACAGGCGATCCGCCAAACCCCACAGATCCAGGCCAGGATAGGCGGGTACCGCCTCCGCCGTCACACCCAGGACACGCAAGCGGGTCAAGGCGGCGTTTGTGCCGGCCAAGTCCAGCGAGGCACCGCGGGGCGATAACGCCGAGGCACCGCCCAGCGGCAGGCTCACGGTAACGGTCACTGCCGGCGCAATGGGCAGGAGCCTCGCAGCGGCCGCAATGGCCGACACGTCAGGGGCGCACGCAACATAATCGTCGCGCACGCCGCAGGTCAGTCCGATGGGGGGACTGCTTTCAAACGTCAGCTCCACCAAGGGTTTAATAAAAAACTTCCCGGCGGTTGCCAATGCCGCCGACAAGCCCCGCACCGTCACGACCGGCACCAGCTCAACGCCGCGAGCCTGCACCTCGAGCGCGATGCTCGGCCCGCCGGCGACGGGGGGCAACACCCAGTCGCGGTGCCGCATCGCACAAGGGTCCCGTTCCGCGGCGGGGCACGACAGGACCCACTGGCCGATCGCTTCCCCCCGCGGGCGGGCGGGCGCTTGAGCGCTGGCCGATCCCGACCAAAGGATCGCCGAACATGCCCATGCAAGGCAGTTGTTGTACGTCGTCATGCGGCGGTTTTCCCTCGGGCCGGATTCTAGGAATGGGGCACTTCCGTGTCACGCCGATATCTGCGACCGTAGCGCGCATGAACGATGCCCTCTCCACCGACGCCACGATGCTGCACCAAAGCCTTGTGACGCTAGACACTCATATCGACATTCCCTGGCCGCCCGGACCGGACCCATTTGCCGACGGGCCGCGCAGGGTGGACTTTCCTAAGATGGTGCGCGGCGGGCTCACCGCCGGATGCTTCGTCGCATATGTCCCGCAGGCCTCCCGCACGGTGGCGAATGAGGACGCGGCCTACACGCGCGCCATCGCCATGCTCGACCATATCAATGCGATGGGCCGCACCGAAGCCGGTATCGCCGCGCGTGTCACCCCAACGGCCGACGATATATTGGCGGCCAAACGCGACGGGGTGCGGGCGATCGTCCCCTGCGTGGAAAACGGCTTCGCCGTCGGCGCCGACCTGTCCCGCATCGGGGAGTTTCGGGCGCGCGGTGCGCGGTATCTCACGCTGACCCATAACGGGCACAATGGCTTGGCGGATTCCTGCAATCCCCGCCGCGATCTGGGCGACCGCGAGTCCGAACACGGCGGCCTGTCGCCTCTGGGCCGAGCGGCGGTGACGGAACTCAACCGCGTCGGCATGATCGTCGATGTGGCGCATACGTCCCGCGACACGATGCAGCAAGCGGCGGAGGCGTCCCGGACGCCGATCGTGTCGACACACTCGTGCATATCGGCGCTGTGCGACCACCCCCGCAACATGGCCGACTGGCAGCTGGACATTATTAAATCGGTGAAGGGCGTGATCCAGATCACGGCTGTCTCGGCGTTCCTGCGCCCCAACGCCAAACCGTCGGACGTGACCGTGGCTGATTTCGCCAACCATGTGGACTACGCGGTCAAGCGCATCGGCATCGACCATGTCGGCATATCCTCGGATTTCGACGGCGGCGGCTGGTTCAGCGACTGGAAAGACGCCGCCGACAGCGCCAACGTCACCGCCGAACTGCTGCGACGCGGCTACGACCATGGCGCACTGGTGAAACTCTGGGGCGGCAATTTCCTGCGCGTGCTCCGCGTAGCGGAGGAGGCATCGGCCTAGAGCGTGATCGCCTGAGG
>JANXTL010000304.1 GCA_025352375.1 Acetobacteraceae bacterium
CCGCACGAAACAGACATCAGGCGCCGGGCGCAAGCACCGCGTCGGCCCAATCCTCCATGGCCCGCGCATCGCTGTTGAGCGAGTCGACCTTGGTGCCGAGCTGGGTCAGGCTGTCCTGGTAATCGGCCAAGCGGGCTCCGAGGCCACCCATGACCCCGCGCAATTCCGTTAACGATTCCCGCCATGCCGCGACGGCCGCCCGTTGCTCCGCCACGGCGATATCGAGGGCAGTCAAGGCGGTCGCCAGCCGGTCATTTTGGCCGTTTTCCGCCATTCTGCGCGGGGGGAAGGGGATAATGTCGGCGGTGCGGGCGGCGTGCATGGGGCGTCTCCGGTCGGCGGATAATAGTTAACAAACCACATCCCACGCTCAAAAAACAAGATAATTATCAGAGTGCAATGGTATGTCGCAATTCCGGCCCAGGCATGCTATGCAGCCGCATCATGTCAATCGGCTTCGAAATCCTCTTCATCCTTTTGCTCATCCTCCTGAACGGTCTGTTCTCGATGAGCGAGCTGGCTTTGGTCTCCGTTCGCCGCGCCCGCATTGCGGTGCTGGAGCGCAAGGGGGTCCCGGGGGCCACCGCCGCCCGCGCCTTGGCCGAGGACCCGCAGCGTTTCCTCCCCACCATCCAAGTGGGGATTACGCTGGTCAGCGTCCTGACCGGCGTGTTCGGCGGCGCCCGCATCGCCTCGCATTTGCAGGCATGGCTGGAAACCTTTCCGCCGATGATCCCGTACGCGGAAACGTTGTCGCTCGTGCTGGTTGTCTTGGTGACCACCTATCTGACCCTGGTGATCGGGGAGCTGGTGCCCAAGCACCTCGCGTTGCGTAACCCCGAGCTGACGGCGGCCAAGGTGGCGCGCCCGATTGCGTGGATGGCGCGCATCGGCTCGCCGGCGGTTTGGATCCTTGGGGCGTCTACCGGCTTTATTCTCCGTTTGTTGGGTGCCCATCGCGTGCCTTCGAAGACCGTGACGGAGGAGGAGCTGAAGATGCTGCTCCTCGAAGGCGCCCAGGCCGGCGTGCTGGAAACCGAGGAGCACGACATGATCGCTCGGGTGCTGCGTTTGGCCGATAAGCCGGTGCGGGCGATCATGACGCCGCGCACGGAACTCGCCTGGATCGACCGTACCGACCCGCCCAAGGACATCGCGGCGGCGCTAAAGGCCGCGCCCCATTCTCGCTTCGTCGTGTGCGACGGGTCGGTGGATAACGTGGTGGGCGTGGTGCAGGCCAAGGACCTGCTCGATGGCATCCTGAGCGGCGGGGAACTTTCTCTCTCGTCCGCCCTGCGCCAGCCCATCATCGTGCCCGATACCGTGACCGCGCTGGACGCGATGGAGCGGCTAAAGTCCGACATCCTGGGTCTCGCCCTGGTGATGGACGAATACGGCAGCTTCGAGGGCGTGGTGACCGCCGCCGACGTACTGGAAGCCATCGTCGGCGACCCCACCGACACGGAAACCGAGGACGGAGCTACCGGCCCCGACGGCGAAACCACCCTGACGATGGATGGCTCAATGCCGGTCGATGAGGTGAAATCCCGCCTGTCGCTGCCCGATCTGCCCGCCGAAGGCAGCTACCACACCTTGGCCGGCTTGCTGTTGGCGCTGCTGCGGCGGGTACCCCGCGCCGGGGACCGCATTGTTTTCGCCGGCTGGCGGTTCGAGGTGCTGGAGATGGATGGCCGCCGCGTCGACAAAGTGCGCGCCAACCGCGAAACGGTGGCCGAGGCGGCGTGATGCGCGCCTTGTTCCTGGATCGCGACGGCACGATCAACGTCGATCACGGTTATGTCGGGACCCGGGATCGCTTCGAATGGGTCGAGGGCGCCCGTGAGGCCATCGCCCTGGCCTCGCAATCTGGTTGGAAGGTCTTTATCGTCACCAATCAGTCAGGGGTGGCACGCGGCCTATACACCGAAGACGATGTGCGATCCTTGTTGGCCTGGATCGTGGAGGAGTGCGCGGCGTATGGCGGAACGATCGACGATACGCGCTATTGCCCGCATCACCCCGAAGCGCCGCTGGAAGCCTACCGTCGTGTCAGCGATTGGCGAAAACCTGAACCGGGGATGCTGCTGGATCTTCTCCGGGCCTGGGGTTTGAAACCGGAATGTTGCGCGATGATTGGCGACCGGGCCTCGGACCTCGCAGCGGCGCAGCGGGCGGGGATGCCGGGGTATTTATTTCCCGGCGGTAATTTGCTCGCGTTCGTGCGACCGATCCTTAGACCATGATCGTTTGAGGTTGCATGCGATCTCGGCGTTGGATCATGGTCTAAGCCTTTGTTTGAGAGGGTGATTCACGCCCGAGGTTGAAGTCAACCTCAGGCGATCACGCTCTAAACCACCCCT
Organism: Acetobacteraceae bacterium; assembly: GCA_025352375.1. Lineage (GTDB taxonomy): Bacteria > Pseudomonadota > Alphaproteobacteria > Acetobacterales > Acetobacteraceae > Rhodopila. The sequence goes on from JANXTL010000304.1 coordinate 2,361, forward strand.
TTCGCCTTCAGCACCTTAACGTCCGCGGCCGACACCCCGCATAATTCGCCCAGCAAACTTTCGGTGTGCTCCCCCAACAACGGCGGCCGGGTTACGGTCACGGGAGATGCGGAAAGTTTGATCGGCGATCCCACCGTTTGGTAAACCCCACGTGTGGGATAATCGATGTCCAGAACCATCTCCCGCTCCCGCAAATGCGGGTCGGCCAGGACCTCTCCCGTGTCCAAGCAAGCGCCGCAGGGGACGCCGGCATCGCCCATCAGCTTCATGACGTCGTGCTTGGATCGTTGCATGGTCCAGGCGGTGACGATTTCCTCCATCGCGGCCTTGTTGTCCCAGCGGGCTTCTTGTGTCGCGAAGCTGGGATCGTCCAGCAACGAAGGTTGCCCGAGGACACCGGCGAAAGCTTTCCACATTTGCGGCTGGCAGAAGATGTAGACGTAATCGTTCGGCCCGCCGGGTGCGCAGGGGAAAGTCGTTCCGGGCACTGTGCGGCCCAGCTGGTTGCCGGAACGGGTGGGTGGGTGGCCGTAACGTTGGTGGTCCCGCAAGGATACCCGGATCAAATTGACCACCGCGTCCTGCATGGACACCTCCACGTGCTGGCCCTTGCCGGTGGTGTGGCGCTGCTGCAGCGCGGCAAGGATGCCGATGGCCATGTGCATGCCGGTGCCGGAGTCCCCAATCGCGGGGAAGTTGAACATGGGCGGCCCGTCGGCGGTGCCGGTCACGCACATCGCGCCGCCCATGGCCTGGGCAATCGGTTCGAAGCTTTTGAAATCGCTATAAGGGCCGTAGGTGCCGAAACCTTTGATGGTGGAATAGATCAACCGGGGATTCAGTTTCGACAAAACATCGTACCCCAGGCCCAGGCGGTCCAGCGCGCCGGGACCGAAATTTTCCAGAAGCACGTCGGATTCCGCGATGACCTTTTTGAACAACGCCTTGCCTTCTTCGGTCTTCAAATTCAGCGTCAGGCTTCGCTTGTTGGCATTGAGAATCAAGAAAAACAGGCTGTCGCTGTCCTTAATATCGCGCATGTTGGTGCGGGCGACGTCGCCGCCTTTCGGCTCCTCCAGCTTGATCACGTCGGCGCCGAGGAAGCCGAGGATCTGGGCGCAGGCGGGGCCTGCCTGATTATGCGTCATGTCGATGACGCGAATGCCGGTCAAGGCTTGGGTCATGGTGTGTCCTCCAAGGATATTGGCACGACGTTACTGCTGCGGCGGGCGGATGCACAGCAGCAGCAGGAACGACATCCCGATCAGCGTGCTGGACAGCGCTAAAGCGGCGTACGGCCCCAGATCATCCAGCACCAGCTGGAACAGCAGCGGCGCTCCCCCCTGCAAAATGCGGGTGGGCATCGCCAGAATCCCCGTCCGCAGCCCGTAGCCGGCGGCGCCGAACAGTGCGAGCGGCAGGGTGCCTCGGGTAATGGTCATGATGCCGTTGCCGCCGCCGTGCAGCAGCACGAAGGCGACCGCTGCGGGCGCTCCGACGATCGCCAGCATAACCGCCCCGATCGGATGCATCGCCGCTGCGACACGGGCGGAGAGCAAAGGCGAGGCTTTGCGCATCAACGTGAATTCGGCGACCCGCGCCGCGACCTGCGCCGGGCCGACGAGGGCGGCGGCGGCTACGGCCGCGGCCGGTGTGGCCCCCAGCGCCTGTAGCAGGCGCGGCAGATGCGAGGCCATCGCGGCGGACACGAACCAGGTCGCGGCAAACACCCCTGCCAGGACGATCATTGTCCAGGACACCGCACCGCCCTTGCCGGTTTCCGAGACGACGACCGGTTCTGGCGGCGGCGCTTTCGGCACCAGAAACCGGTTCATCGGCAGCCCTACCAACACATGGAGTGCCGCCCAGGCCAGGCAGGCGCCGCGCCAGCCGAATTCGTCGATAAACACCGAGCTCAAAGGCCAGCCGACGGTGCTGGCGAAGCCGGCGAACAGGGTGATGCCGGTAATGGCGTTCCGGGCCTCCCGCCCGTAAAGCCCGGCGACGGTGGCGAAGGACGCCTCATACAGCCCGAAGCCCATCCCGACGCCGATGACGGCCCAGGCGGCGATCAGTCCGAACGGTCCGTTCGCGAACGACAGCAGGATCAGGCCGGCGGCGAAGACGACGTTGGTGGCGGCGAGCACGTCGCGGCCGCCGCGTTGGTCGATCATTCGGCCCGCCAACGGCCCAAGCAGGCCCGACAGCAGCAGGGCCGCGGAGTAGACGCCGAAAAACCAGGTTTTCGAAATATTCAGGTCCGTCGCGATAGGGTCCGCGAACACCGCCGTCAGGTAGTAGCTCGATCCCCAGGACAGGGTCTGGGTGATTCCGAGCGTGGAGACGACGACGGAACGTTTCACGGCGCGGCGACGCCGATGAATGCGGCGAGCGACCCCAACTGTGTCTCGGTCATCTCGATGCCGGTCTGGACGATGCAGCCGCGCTGTTTCGCCAGCGTCAGGAACGGGGTCATGGTCGGCGCGGTGACGACCTCGGCGACGAAGCAGCGTCCGGTCAGGCCTGCCAGGACGGCGCCGGACAGCGGCAGATTGGGGTCGCCGTTCATGCCGACGGGGGTGGCGTTGACCAGCATATCGAGGGTGTCCGTCGCGATGACGCCTGCAACGATCTCGACGGCGGGGAATGCCCCGCGCAGCTTCGCGATCAGGGCGTTTTGTTTGGCGGTATCCAGATCCTGAATGGCCAGATGCGAGACGCCGTGTTCGCACAGCGAATTGGCGATGGCGCATGCCACCCCGCCGGCCCCGACCACGGCCGCGCGTTTGCCGGCGGGATCGACGCCATGACGGGTCGCCGCCGCGATGAAGCCGACTCCATCGAACATCTCCCCGGTCAGCATCCCGTCCGCATCGCGCCGGAACACGTTCACGGTCGAAAACCGCTCGGCGCGCGGCGTCAGTTTGTCCAGCAAGGGGGCGACGACCTGTTTGTAGGGGACGGTGACGATGATGCCCTTGCAGTTGGTCCAGCGTCGCACCATCGCGATGAAGCCGGGGACGGCGTCGGGCGCGATCTCCATCGGAATCAGCACGCTGTTGAGCGTGTGGTCCGCGAAATACTGGTTCATCGCACCGGGCGATTTCACCTGCACGATGGGGTTGCCGATGATGCCGACGACGGCGGTGGTGCCGGTGACGAGCATGCGGCCTTACCCCCGATTTTTGGCAATAAACGCCAGCACCGAATCCGATGCCGGTTCGGCGTGCGACGTCGCGACGTGGTAGGAATCGCCGGGCAATACGAGCAGCTCTGAATTCTTGATTTGCTGCTGCCAGGCGCGGGTTTCCTCGGGGGTACCGAGGCCGCTTTTTTCCGTCGTGACCACGAGTGTCGGACAAGCGATTTTCGGCAGGTCCTCGCGGATGTCGGCGCAGGCGATGGTGCCCATGAAGCCGAGCTGGGTGGAAAGCGCGGTGCGGCCCATGAAATGGCCCCACCATTCGACGCCCGCCTTAGGGAATGCGCTGCCCAGCCGGGTGGCCATGTTCTCCTGCGCCCAGGCCTCGACCCCGTGGGCTTGCAGGTTGGCGATCAACGCCGGGACCTGTTCCTTCACCCCGACCCGCAGCGGTGCCGGCGTGCCGATCACGCTGAGCGTCTTCACCCGCTCCGGCCGGCGGGCGGCGAAGGATCGTGCGATGGTGCCACCGATCTTGGCACCGACAACGTGAAAACGATCGACGCCGAGGTGATCCATCAGCGCGCAAAAATCCTCGGTCAGAGCATCCATCGTCCAGGGATAATCCGCCGGCATGGGGGACGACTGGCCGAAGCCGCGCATGTCCGGGCGGATCACCCGGTAATGCCGCGCGAGTTTCGGCGCCCAGGCGTACCAGGACAGGCTGCTCTCGGCGTTGCCGTGCAGCATCAGGACGCTTTCCGGCATGGTCCACGGGTCAGTGAAATCGTCGTCCCGGTAGAATATGTCGCAGTCGGTCGTTGGGCGGAAATGGGGCATCGATGTTTCCTGGGTTTCCTGGACGCTAACCTCGGGGGGCGCTCGCGTCCACCGATCAGGCTCGTTCCGTGCCACTCGCGATGTTCTCGAAATAATGATTGCGTGCCGCCCCAGACGATGCCGGCGAGATACGACATCTCCAAAACTCATAAACTCACTTTTAACGCGCTAAAATCATACCGCAATCGCGATCCGCGCAGGCGTCGCCCGGTCGGCATCAGACGAACGAAATCTCAACTTCGCCCAAAATGCCGAAGTCGGCACGCACGTTGTCGCCTGGCATCACCGCATCGAGTCCAGTGCACGTGCCGGTCGACACGATCTCCCCCGCTTTCAGCCCGAGCCCAGCCACGGATTGTCCATTGGCCAGCCACACCAGAACATTCAACGGACCCCTCAGCGCTCGGCTGCCTGTGCCGGACCCACCCGGTGTGCCGTTGACGGTCATGGTCACCGGATGGTTCGGCAGGTCTGCCAGCGGAAACCGCTCGTGCCACGCGCCGCAGACCAAAGCGACATTGGCGCCGCAATCCGCCGTCACCAGTAAACGGCCTTTGCCCGCGAGGCCGCCAGCGAAACGGGAACCCACAACCTCGATCGCGCCCGCGACGGCGGCAACCGCGCTGGCGACCTCATCCAGCGAATACGGTCTGTCGCGGGGCGGCAGGTCGCGGCCCAGGCGGAACGCGAACTCGCCTTCGACAGCGGGGGTGTGTTCGGCAACGATGGTGACGCGCGCGGGGCTTTCGTGGACGAAGGGTGCCAGCAGCAGGCCGGCGCCGGGTTCGTCGGTCCCCAGAATGCGCTGGGCTTCCAAGCTGGTGGAACCGACCTTGAAGCCGCGGGCGGAGTAGCCGGACAGCGCCGCGATTTGGTGCTGGATCGCATGCGCTTCGGCGCTAGTCTTCGGGGGATCGATATCCTCCGGCCGGACGACGCGGCCGAACTGCCGCGCATCCCAGAGCAGCCGAGCGAGGGCCGTCATGTCAGTCGGTCCAGCACGCCGTCCTTGAAGCGGCGCATGTTGTCGAGCGTTTGTTCGACGACCTCGTCGCGCGTGCGGCCGAACAGGCGGACGTCGATGGCGGAGACGCCGAGTGCCTCCAGCGCCTGGATATCCGCCACCCAGTCGGCATCGTTGCCGGTGAACATCTCGGCCTCGCCGTTGATCGAGCCGCGCGGCTTTTGCCCCGGCGCGGCCAGTATGCGCAGGGCCAATGTGATTTCGGAGGGGTCCCGGCCGGCTTTTTCCGCGAAGCCGCGGAAGCGCTCAATGCCCTTCTTGAACCGGCCGACCGTGTTCATCGGGAATTGCGGGTTGGTGCCGACGGGGTACCAGCCGTGGGCGTATTTGACGGTCCGCCGCAGCGCCGGGCCGCTCTCGCCACCAACCCAGATCGGGATCGGCTTCTGCGCCGGTTTGGGGGTGAACTGGACGTCGTCGAACCGCGTGTATTTGCCGGCGAACTTGGGTTCCTCGGCGGTCCAGAGCTCCATGCACGCCGCCATCCATTCGTCGGTCACGGCGCCACGCTCATCGAACGGGGGGGAGGACAGGGCCTCAAACTCTTCCTTGCACCAGCCTACGCCGATGCCGCAGGTCAGGCGGCCCTTGGACAGGAAGTCGATGGTGGACAGCAATTTCGCGGTCAGCACGGCCGGGCGGTAGGGGACCACCATGACCGACAGCACGAATCGCAGTTTCTTGGTCATCGCCGCGATCCAGGCGGTGGTGGCGAGCTGGTCCAGCCACGCCGCCTGGGTGCCGGCAGGGAATTCTCCGGTATCGGTGTACGGATATTTGGAGTCCAGATTGCGCGGCACCATGATGTGGTCGCTGATCGTGACGTAGTCGAAGCCGAGGTTTTCGCCCTCGACGACGATACGCGACAGGGAATCCGGCTCGATCAGTGGGCCGGACGTTGGGGCGTTGAATCCGATTTGCATTTACGGGGCACTCGGGTCTGCGGACAAAGCGGTGTCCAGATCGACAATAGGTGCGCTGGTGGGCGCACCGGCCAAACTCAGTTTGCAGTTCTGCGCGCACTGCCAGATATGCGCGCCGGCGAAGCCCGAACCCGAGGGGTCTGCCTCCGGAAAATCCGTGCCGGGCACGTTATGCTGTGCCGTCGTCGCCACTTTGTACGCCCACACGCGGGCCGTCGGATACGCCGTCTGCACCTTTGCGGCGAACCCGTGCGAGCAATAAATCCCAGGCAGAAAACCGCCCGACTGCACCGCCGCGACCCATGAATCGACGTAGTCCGTGCGGGGCGATGTGAACGGCGGCCCGTCTTCCAAATCGAGGTAGACGCAGCTGCCGGCTGGAAAGCCGTCGCCGCTCATTAAAGCAACAGCATCGTTGCCGTCGGTGATTCCTTGGTCGGACGTCACATCGTGGCTGCCCGGCCCGGAGAGCTGTTGTCCGACATACACCGGGGCAATGCCCCACCCGGCCGCCGCCAGCGCGCCGCGCCGACCCATCCAGCTCGTGTCCGAATGGCTCGGCGCCGGGGCGAGGTAGTAACCAACCCATTTGAAGTTGGTATTGGCTTGCAGCCAGGCCATCTGCGCCATGCCAGGGAAACTGAAACAGTCGAAGCCAGCGACGCCCGCCATGGTCTGTCCTCCTGTTGCCCATTCGTGTCAGAATGGTGTGGGTAGGCACCGATATCAGGCCGAACACAAACGGTTTGTCAACCGAATCGTTGCTGACGTTTCGGCGTGCGGTATCAGCGCACCTTCGCCACCACGTCGTCACGGAACTTCCGCATATTGTCGATGGTCGCATCCAGGGTCGGGCCGAACAGGCCGAAGTCGAACGCGGTCACACCGACGTCCCGCAGCGCCCTGATGTCGCCCGCGAAATCGGCGGCGCTGCCGGTGAACAGTTTTCTTTCGCCATCCACGGTGCCTTTCGGCTGCGCCTCGGGGTTGGACGACACGCGGTAGGCCAGGCCCACCGCCTTGGGGTCGCGCCCGGCTTTCTCGGTCAGGGTGGCCAATTTGGCGGCGCCGGCCTTGAAGCGGCTGAGCGTATCCATCGGGAATTGTGGATTGGTGCCGATCGGGTACCACGCGTCGCCGTACTTGGCAGTGCGGCGCATGGCCGGGCCGCTCTCGCCGCCGACCCAGATGGGGATGGGCTGCTGGACGGGCTTGGGCGGGAAGAGCACGTCCTTGAACGTCACGTATTTGCCGTCGAACTTCGGCTCGTCGGCGGTCCATAGTTCCTTGCAGACCATCATCCATTCGTCCGTTACCGCGCCGCGTTCGGCGAAGGGGGGCGCACCAATGGCGATGAATTCTTCCTCGCACCAGCCGGCACCGATGCCCAGGGTGATGCGGCCTTTCGATAGGAAATCGAGGGTGGCCAGGATCTTGGCGGTCAGCACGGCCGGTCGATGCGGTACCACCATAACGGATGTCACGATCCGCAACTTCGACGTGGCGGCAGCGATGAAGGTCGCGGCCGTTAGCTGCTCGAGCCGAGCGGCGGCGGCGCCGGAGGGGAATTCGCCCGAATCCGAATAAGGATATCTGGAAGCTATCGAGGTCGGGATCATCACGTGATCGCTGACCGTGACGTAGTCGAAGCCGAGCATCTCGGCCTCGGTGGCGATCCGGGTCAGGCTGTCCGGCCCGATGAGGGGGCCGCTGGTGGGTGCACTGCAACCGATTTGCATGGTGAAATCATCCCGCTTGTGTTTGCGCTCTGCTACCCGATAGCACACGATGCGACGGCCATTGGCAACATGGAGGAAAAAGCGGGTGGAGTTCGGCATCCATATTGGGCCACGCGGCTGCATGACCACGCGCGCCAACATCATGATGCTGGCCACGCGGGCCGAGGCCTTGGGCTACGCCATCCTGGGCGTGGCCGATCACGTGATCGCGCCGGTGAACACCGGTGTGCGTTACCCCTACACCGCCGACGGGGTGTGGCCCGGTGCGCCGACCGGCGAATGCATGGACACGCTCGTGGTGCTCGCCTTCCTGGCTGGATGCACCCAGCGGATCAAGCTGCTGACCTCGGTCATTGTGGTGCCGCACCGCCAGCCCGTGCTGACCGCCAAATTGTTCTCCACCGCCGACGTGCTGTCCGACGGGCGCATTATCGCGGGCGTCGGTGCCGGCTGGATGCCCGAGGAATTCGCCGCCCTCGGCACCCCGCCGTTCCAGGAGCGGGGCGCGGTCACCGACGAATATATCCGAGCGTGGAAGACGCTGTGGACGCAGGACCGCCCGGAAATGGCGGGTAAATACGTTTCTTTCAGCAACGTGGTGTTCGAGCCGAAGCCCGTGACCAAGCCGCATCCCCCGATCTGGGTGGGGGGCGAGAGCGCTCGGTCTTTGCGCCGCGTGGCGGAGCTGGGCGATGGCTGGTACCCGGTGTCGAACAACGCTCAGGTGCTGCTGAACACCCCCGCGCTGCTCCAGGCCGGCATCGGCCGGATGCACCGCGCGGTCGAAAAAGTGGGGCGCGATCCCACCTCCATCGACATCGCCTATGTCTGGTTCATGCCGCCAAGCTGGAAGGCGCGGATCGGCGCGGACGGGCAGCGGCAAATGTTCAGCGGCAGTGGGGACGATATGCTGGAAGACGTCGCCGCGCTAAAAGCAATCGGCGTTCGCAACCTGATCTTCTATCTCCAGCGCCCGACGATCGAACAGACGATGGAACTGACCGAGCGGTTCGCCGAAGACGTGATACGGAAGGCACCATGACAGATACCGATTTTCGATATTGGCTGCACGCGACCCCGCTGCCGGAGCTAATGGCGGCGGCAGCGTCGCGGCGCGATGCGACGTACGGGCGGCTGATTTCGTATTCGCGGAAAGTGTTCATCCCGCTAACGAAACTGTGCCGCGACGTCTGCCATTACTGCACCTTCGCCGAGCACCCGCGCCCCGGCCATCCGGTGTATTTGTCGGGCGACGAGGTGCTGGCGATTGCCCGTGCGGGCCAGGCCGCTGGGTGCACCGAGGCGTTGTTTACGTTAGGCGACAAGCCGGAACTCCGCCACCGCGCGGCGCGGGAGGCTCTGGCGGCGTTGGGCCACGAAACGACGATCCAGTATTTGCGCGAAATGTGCGCACTGGTCCTGAAGGAAACCACGTTGCTGCCGCACGTGAACCCCGGTGTCATGACGCGGGAGGAAATCGCGTCGTTACGCGAAGTGTCGGCCAGCCAGGGCGTGATGCTGGAGTCTACCTCGGAACGGTTGTGCCAGCCGGGCGGCGTGCATTTCGGCTCGCCGGACAAAAAACCGGCGATACGTCTGGAAACGTTACGGCTGGCGGGTGAGCTGGCGGTGCCGTTCACCACCGGCATCCTGATCGGCATCGGCGAAACGGTCGACGAGCGCCTGGACGCGCTATTCGCCATCCGCGACCTGCACGCGGCGTTCGGACATATCCAGGAAGTCATCGTCCAGAACTTCCGGGCGAAGGAAGATACCAAGCTGGCGGGCGCGGACGAACCCGGCCTGGACGACCTGCTGTGGACGATCGCGGCGGCGCGTTTGATCCTGCCGGCGGATGTGCATGTGCAGGCGCCGCCCAATTTGTCTCCGGGCGTCTACCAGAAGCTGATCGGCGCGGGCATTGACGATTGGGGCGGCGTGTCGCCGGTGACCCCCGATCACGTGAACCCGGAAGCACCGTGGCCCGACCTGGACGCTTTGGCGGATCGCACCGCCGAAATGGACAAGATACTGGTGGCTCGCCTGCCGGTTTATCCCGCTTACGCGGCCAATGTGGCGCGCTGGGCGCACCCGAAAATCGCCGCGCGCATTCTGCAGCATGCGGACTCCGAGGGCTGGGCACGCGACGACGATTGGGCGCCGGGGCTGACATTCGCGCCGAAACCGCGCGTTGTGCGATTGGGCCGTGTCGATCCGGCGGTCGAAAAATCCATCGCGAAGGCCATGCAAGGCAAACGCCTGAACGAAGCCGAAATCGTCCGCCTGTTCGCCGCCCGCGACGCCGACTATGAGCGGGTGATTACGGCTGCCGACGAATTGCGCCAGGCCGTCAGCGGCGATGTCGTGCACTACGTTGTCAACCGCAACATCAACTACACCAACATCTGCTACTACAAATGCAAATTCTGCGCGTTCTCCAAGGGCAAGACACACGAGGCCCTGCGCGGCACCCCATACGATCTGGAATGGTCCGAGATCGTTCGCCGGTCCGAAGAAGCGTGGGATCGCGGCGCAACGGAAGTTTGTCTGCAAGGCGGCATCCACCCGAATTACACGGGCGAAACGTATATCGGCATCTGCAAGGCCATTAAAGCCGCCGTGCCAGACATGCACATTCACGCGTTCTCCCCGCTGGAAGTCACCCAAGGTGCGGCGACGCTCGGCTTGTCGCTGGTCGAATTCCTGGCTCGGCTGAAAGATGCCGGGTTGGGAACATTGCCGGGAACGGCGGCAGAAATTCTGGACGACGAAATCCGCGCCATCATCTGCCCGGATAAAATCAACACGCAACAATGGGTCGATGTGGCGCGCGCCGCTCATTCGTTGGGGCTGCGCACAACATCCACCATCATGTACGGCCATGTGGAAAGCCCGCTGAACTGGGCGCGGCATTTGCTCGTGCTGCGCGATCTGCAAGCCGAAACGGGCGGCTTTACCGAATTCGTGCCGCTGCCCTTCGTGCACATGGAAGCGCCGATGTACCTACGAGGGATGGCTCGCAAAGGCCCGACCACCCGGGAGGCCGTTTTGATGCACTCCATTGCTCGGTTGGCATTGCACCCGCTGATTACCAACATTCAGACGTCCTGGGTGAAGATGGGGCCGCTGGGTGCCGCGCTCTGCCTGAACGCCGGTGCCAACGACATGGGCGGCACCCTAATGAACGAGAGCATTTCCCGGGCTGCGGGGACCGAGCACGGCCAGGAATTCCCGCCCGAGGCGATGGAGGGCTTGATCCACGGTATCGGCCGGCAACCGGTCCAGCGCTCGACGGCTTATGGCGGCGTCTCGAACGACCGGCAGGTCGTGTCGTTCAACGCGCCCGAGCTGGCGCCGGTGGTGCAGACACCGCCCCGAAAGGTGCTGGTGGGGGAGTAAGTTCCACGTTCACCGGATCGTCGGGACACCCTACCGGGTCTGGATCTACCCCACCCTCGGCCGCCGCCTAACCTCACCCCGCACAAACCGAAAATTCAAAATCGCCGGGTCTGCCACCACCGGCCCCGGGGCAATCGCCACGATCACCTTCTCCGCCAGCCCCCCAAAATCCGCCCGGAAATGCACCGACGACTTCAGCGCCAGGATCGAACAAGAAGCAGGCTCCACCCCCACATGCCGGATGATCGCCTGATCCAGCGCCTGCATCTTCCGAGACGACACGATCACGCGCACGCCCTCGACTGAGATCAGCGCTGTCGGCCCCAAATTCCCGGGGTTCCCCGCCCCCATCGGCCCGGTCAGCGTGAACACCCCATCCGTCAGCTTCTCCACCACAGCGCGGCAAGCAAACGGCATCCCGTCCGACTTGCCGCCCAACGACAAGGAAACCGAGGCCCCAACCCCCGCCGTATGGCATGCGGCGGCGCTCTCGGCGTCGTTGATCAGGCACACCAGCGCGTTTTTTGCGCGCTGCCGCACCAGTTCGGACAGCAACTCGGTGGTGTCGCCATGCCCGCCGCCGCCGGGATTGTCTTGCGTATCCGCCAGCACGACGGTGCCTCGTCCAACGTGTATCGCCTCCGCCACCGCCTCGGCGGATGGCAGCGTATCCTGCACAAATTCCCGCTCGCGTTCCGCGACCAGCGCCACGAACGCATCCGCCACCGCATCGGCGTCCGCCTGGGAAGCAGCGTAACAAGCCACCGACGGCCCGCAATCTGCGAAGTCCGCGTATGGAAACCCAAAGCACCACGCCAACTCCGCCACGCCCACGGACAGCGTCGCCCGCGCGGCCATCACGTCGGCCATGGGGGCCATCAACGTGCACTGGCTCCCCAACGGAATCCAGAAGTCGAGCTGCCGGAACGCGCGAAACCACGGCGCTCCTCGCCCAATCCGTTCCAGCAACAACCGCATCGCCTGCGCGCCGGCCGCTTTCATATCCACATGCGGATAAGTGCGGAACGGCACCGCGACATCGGCCAAACGCACCATCGCCGCCGTCAGATTGGCGTGCGGGTCGAGGCTGATGGTCAGCGGCAACGCCTCCCCCACGATCGCGCGGACGCGGCGTAACAATTCGCCCTCGGCATCGGGAAACGAGTCGACGACAGCCGCGCCGTGCAGATCCAGATAGACCCCGTCCAGCGGACCGGCATCCAGCGCCAGCGATAGCCCCGCGCAAATCAGCGCCGACAGACGCTCGAACGCCTCATCCTGAACGGGGCCGGCGGGATTGGCGAAGGCCCAGGCGAGCGGGACCAAATCCACACCGGCCTCCTCCGCTACCGCGATTGCCCCGGCACAAGGGGCCGAGGTCGTGCGCAGTCCAGGGATCAAACCGTCGCCCACCTGCATCGCCGGTAACCCGCCGGGGTTTTGAAAATCGGCGTACACCGTCGGGCGCGGTGCGAAGGAGTGGCTTTCGTGCAAAAAACCGCCAATAGCGATACGCATGATTTACCTCACCAAATTAGCCGGGGTTCGCCCCGCCAATACCGCGTCGATGCCATCCATGACCATATGCCCCATGGCATCGCGCGTTTCTGTCGTTGCGCTGCCTAGATGCGGCAATAGCACCACGTTCTCCAGACCCAGATAGCCGGGGTTCACCCGGGGTTCCCCATCGTAAACATCCAATCCGGCGGCGGCGATCTGTCCGCTCTTTAAAGCTGCGATCAGCGCGGTGTCGTCGACCAGCGTGCCGCGCGCGGCATTGGCAACGACTGCGCCCCGAGGCATTGCCGCGATGCGCGCGGGATTCAGCCAGTGCCGCGTGCCCGCCCCGCCCGGCGCATGCAGCGACAACACCTCGCACACCGGCAGGAACGTCCCATCCGTCGGATGGAACACCGCGCCGTTCTCTAGCTCGGCCGGCAGCCGAGCGACATCGTGGTAATGAATCTCCATCCCGAAACCGCGGGCCATGCGCGCGAGTTCCCGCCCGATGCGCCCCAGGCCGAAAATGCCCAGGCGTCTCCCGGATACCAGCGTCCCCATCAGCTGCGTGGGAGCCCATCCATGCCACCCGCCCGCGCGGATCATCCGCTCCCCCTCCCCAGCCCGGCGGGCAGCGGCGAGGATCAGCAACATGGCGCACTCGGCGGTCGCAATGCTGAGCACGTCCGGCGTGTTCACCACCGCGATGCCGCGTGCGCGCGCCGCCGCGACATCCACATGATCGTAACCCACGCTGAACGTCGCGATGACCTTCACAGTGGCGGGGAGCGCTGCGATCAGTTCCGCGTCGAACATATCGCCAGGGCAGCAGATCATCGCCTCCGCTCCCGCTGCCTGCGTAACGACATCCTTCATCGGCGTATCCGATGCTGTCAGATGGGCATTATAATCCCGAGCGGCGCGCGCCTCGATGGCGGCGGGCAGGCGGCGGGTGACCAGCAGTATCGGCTGAGGCATGAGACACCTTTATGTCCAGAGCGGATCGATCGGCCCTTTGCCGGCCAGCACGGAAGCGATGTTATCCAACGCCCGGTAACCCATGGCGTTGCGCGTCTCTTTCGACCCGCTACCCACATGCGGGGCCAGCACCACATTCTCCAACGCCGCGAAGCGCAGATCGTAATCGGGTTCCTGACGGAACACGTCCAGCCCGGCAGCGAACAGTTTCCCGTTTGTCAACGCCTCGAGAAGCGCGTCCTCATCCACCAGCCCGCCGCGGGAGGCATTCACGAACACCGCCCCATCCGGCAGCAGCGACAGGGTGCGGGCATTCACGATCTTGTCCGTGGCCGGCCCGCCGGGGGCGTGGACGGAAAGAAAATCGCAGTGCGGCAACATTTCTTCGAACGTCGCGCAGTAGGTTGCGCCGCGTTCCAGTTCCGGTGGCAGGCGGGTGCGGGCGTGGTAGAAAATCTCCATGTCGAAGCCGCGAGCGCGCTGCGCCATCGCGCGGCCGATGCGGCCCATGCCCAGGATTCCCAGCCGCTTGCCGGTGACGCGCACCCCCAGCAGATCGCCCTGACCGATGCGGTAGCGCCAGCCCTTGCGCATGACGCGGTCGTATTCGGTGCCTCGTCTCGCCGCGTCGAGCATCAGCATGAACGCGAAATCGGCGGTGCACTCGGTCAGCACGCCGGGGGTGTTGGTGGCGATCAGGCCGCGCGCCTTGGCGGCGGCGACGTCGAAATGGTCGTAGCCCACGCTGATTGTGGCGCCCACTTTCACGCAGGGTGGCAGGGCGGCGATGGCGGCGGCGTTCAGCGGCAAGGTGTTGGTAAAGGCTATGGCGTCGGCCTTATGGGCGGTTGCGGCCGCGACGACCTCCGGCACTGTCATGTCGTTCGGGCCGGGGGCGATCACGGCGTCGAACGCCTCCCGCGCCCGGGTGACGACGTCGGTGGGCACCAGACAGGCCAAGACCAGCTTTGGCTTCATGTGCGGGGACTCCTTGGTTATCGCTATCATCCCCCCGCTCGGCCCGTTGTGGAAGGGGTCGCCGGCCGGCAATCTGCTCGGCGGAGCGAACGCGATGACCGAGGACAAGATGCCGTAAATTATGCGCTACTGCATAAACGCCCCAGCGACCGCCCCGCTCATGCAGGTCGCGATCGTGCCGGACAGGATCGAGCGCATGCCCAGGCCCACGATTTCATGACGCCGAGCGGGAATCATCGCGCCGAGGCCGCCGATCATGATGCCCAGACTGCCGAAATTGGCGAAGCCGCACAGCGAATAGGTCAGGATCATGCGGGTGCGCGGGGACAAGGCGTCGGGCGGCAGTTGGGAAAAATTGAGGTACGCGACGAACTCATTCAACACTGTCTTTGTCGCCATCAATGACGATGCGATGCCGGTTTCCGGCCAGGGTACGCCGATCAGCCACATCGCCGGGCGGAACGGCAGAGCAAAGATGCGTTGCAGCGAGACCGGGCCGCCGTGCAGGTCCGGGAACAGCGCCAATCCCATGTTCAGCAGCGCAACCAGCGAAACCGTCACCAGCAGCGTGGCGATAATCGCCGCCAGGATGGGCACGCCGTCCATGGTGCCCTTGACCAGCGCGTCCATGGCGCTGACGGGTTTGTCGTGGATTTCCAGGCGACCCTCGGCTTCCTCCGGCGGTCCGAACGGCACCATCAAGGCCGCGACCGCCAGCCCGGCGGGGGTGCTGATCACGGACGCGATCAGGATATTTCCCAGCGCATTCGGCACGGTGGCGGATAGAAAGGCGCCGTAAATCACCATGACCGTGCCCGCCACGCCCGCCATCCCGCACGTCATCAGCGCGAACAACTCGCCGCGCTGCATGCGGGCGAGATAGGGCCGGACCAGCAACGGTGCCTCCACCATGCCGACGAAGACGTGCACCGCCGCGCCCAGTGCCAGCGGACCGCCGACGCCCATCGACCGGCGCAGAAGCCAGGCGAAACCCCCGGTAATCCGTTGCAAGATGCCCCAGTGGAACAGCAACGATGCCAACGCCGAGATTGTCAGCACCAGCGGCAGCGCCTGGAACGCGAGAATAAAACTGGCGCCAGGGTGGGTCTCCGCGAAGGGCAGCGACAGCCCGGCCAAATATCCGAACACGAACGCGGTGCCAATTTCGGTGGCTTTATGCAACGCGTTGGCGGCATCGTTTACGAAGAACAATGCCCCATTCGCCTGGGGGATGCCAATCAGCACCGCCGCGAACGCCAGTTGCAGCCCTACCCCGGCGATGACGGTGCGCCAGTTGATGCGGCGCCGGTCCTCACTGATTGCCCAGGACAGCCCCAGCAGGACCAGCAGGCCCAGCGCCGCGTGTATCACCGATCAGCCACCGGGGCGGATGTTGAACGGGTAGTAGGGCGGGAATTCGCCGACCGCGGTCATATCGACCTCGACCATCGTCAGGCCTTTGATGGCGATGGCTTTGGCCATGGTCTCGCCGAACGCCTCGGCCCGATCGACTTTGAAATAGGGGATGTCGGACAGGGCCGCGACTTTCTCCAGCGCCGGGCCTTGCAGATCGGCGTAATAACGGCGGCCCTGGGCGGTGTGGTCCTGGATGCGCTTGATAACGCCGTAGCCCTGGTCGTTCATGACCAGGACGACCATGTCCAGATCCTCCTGCACCGCCGTCCAGAGTTCGCCCATGTTGAGGTAGAAGCCGCCGTCGCCGCTCATGACCACGGTCTTTTGCCCGTTCTGCATCGCCGCGCCCGCCGCCCCGATGCCGAGGCACAGTCCTTGGCCGATTCCCGCGCCGGTCGGATAGACGTTCTGGTTGGGCGAGGAAAGTGGGAACACCCGATTGCCCCAGGTGGTGTTGTTCTGCGTGATGTCGCGCGCCCAGATCGCATCGCGCGGCATGACTTTGCGGAGCTGTTCCGAGAATGTGCCGTAAACGCCCAGCGTCGCCATAAACTCCCTTTGCGCGGCGGTCTTCAGATCGGCGAATTCTTTGGCGTAGCCAGGCTGCACCTGGGTTTTACCCTCGATCCGGGCAAGCAATCCCTTCAACGTTTCGCGCGAGTCGCCGCAGACGAAGAATTTGTTGCCGTAGGTGCGGCCGTTCGCCATCGGGTCAGTATCGATCTGGATCAGGTTTGTTGGCAGGGGGATGCCGAAATCCCCCGTCTCATGCCCGCGCAGCCGGCTGCCGACGACGAGACAAAGGTCCACGGTCTTGTAGAAATCGGCCACGATCGGCAGGCCATTGCCGGTCAGGCCGCCCAGGTTTTGCGGGTGGTCTTCCGGCACCGTGGCGCGGCCGTTCCAGCTTGTGACCATCCCGAAGCCGAGGTCCAGCAGCTTCGCGGCCTCGGCTCCCGCGTTTGTGGCGCCATGACCCAGCCACAGCATCGGTCGTTTCGCCGCCAGCACGCGCGACGCCAGTTCGTCCAACTCGGTCGCGCTCGGCATCCGCGGCGGCGGCATGGGTAAAACAAAACTATCCAGCTCGCCGGGGCGCTCGATTTTGGCCCGTTGTAGGTCGATGGGAATTTCCACGCTCACCGGGCCCATGGGGGCGGACAACGCGTCCACGGCAGCGCGCGTCAGGACGCCCATCGCCTGCTGGGCGGAGCGGATGCGGTACGCCGATTTGCCCACGGAGCGCAGCATCCCGAGCTGGTCGTAGGGATCGTGGACGGTACCGAGCTCCCGGTCGGCGAATTTCGTCGCGGTATGGCCGGTGATGTGCAGGACGGGGGAGTGGGCGAAATGCGCCTCGATCAGGCCGCCCACGGTGTTGGCCGCGCCGGGGCCGGTGGAGGAGAAAAACACCCCGAGGCCGCCGTTCACCCGCGCATAGCCGTCGGCCATGTGGAGGCCGCCCAGTTCGCCGCGCGCCATCATGAAGCGGATGGTGTTGCGCCGGCCGATCGCATCCAGCATCGGAATATTATGGACGGACGCGATGCCGAACGCGGTGGTGACGCCGCACGCGGACAGGAACTCGGCGACGAGATCGCCGACGGTGTAGTCGGTAGACATGGGTGTTGTTGCTCCCCCTTGGGTTGGGGGAGGCTGGGGCAGCGGCGGGGTGGCGTCAACCGAATGTCACGCGGCGACCGAAAACCGGTAGCGGGCGCCGTGCGCTTGGGCAAAGCGGGTTATCTTCTCGTCATATGTGACAAGTGGGCAATTATGCTCGATGGCCTGCGCGATCAGCAGCCGGTCGGCGGGGTCGCGGTGTTCGAGGTCCGGCAGCGCATAGGCGCCCGCCGCTGCACTGTGGCCGATCGAAATGCGCTCGATACCCTGGAGGTCCGCGAAGCGCTCGATCCACCGGTCGACCGAGCAATCGAGCCGGATCCGCCCACGTTCGACGAGCTGCGCGAGTTCCATGGCGACAACCGCGCTGAACAGGACAAGTCCCCCTTCATGCCAACACTTCTCGATCCTGCCGGCGGTCTCGTGGCGCAGCCGCTTGTCGCCCGCGTCGAGCCATAGCGCGATATGCGTGTCCAACAGCAGCGACCCGACCGCCGATGCTCCGACCCGGCCGCTCAGGGCCAAGGCGAGCGATCCGACAACGCGTCCCACTCGCCGTCGTCGATTGCAGGCTGGGTCAGGTCGCACCCGTCCGCCACCGTCACAGACCCGGGATGACGGCCGAACAGCCTACCGGACCGCTCCTGGCTGTCGAGCAGGCGCTGCATTGCCAGTGCCACGGCCTCGGTTTTGTTGCCGCGGGTCAGTTTGTCGGCCGCGCGTTCTATCAGGCTGACGACGTCCGGGCGGTTGATTGTAACGACCGTGGCCATGGTGGGTTCCATCATTAACAATTTAATGATGGGCGGTCCGGTGCGCGTTTGCAAGCCGCCAGTGGGTATGGGGTGGGCGTTGGGAGCGCGGCCCGCCGTGCGGGTTTTCGCGACTATCGGCATTGGCAGGTTGTGGTCAGCGGCCTTCGCTGAGGAATGTATGCCATCGAGGTCCAAGGCAGGACGGCTAAGCCGGGGCCTCCGTGTTGTAACCCGACTTCCAACCGGCCCGTGCCCGGAAAGCCACCGCCCTTGACCCCCCCCGACCGATCCCCGACGCCACACCGACGGGCACAACGCGCAGGCTGCCCCGCTTCGCCAATGTGCGATAGTGTCGCACCGACTCGCCCGTCTCACCGTCGCGTCGGTCGAGAGGCACCAGAGACCGTATGGGAGGAATCGACACCCAATGAACGCCATCAAAGCCGCCCTCAAATCCGGCAAAACCGTCGTCGGCACCGCCGGCTCCCCCGCCGTCGACGTAGCCCTCCTGGCCGACGCCGGCTTCGACTTCCTCCTCTTCGATACCCAGCACTCCCCATACGAGATCAAGCAGCTCCAACCCCCGATCCAGGCGCTACGCGGGAAGCAAGCAGCCCCAATCGTGCGCGTCGCCGCGAATCAGGCCTACCAGATCTGCTACGCGCTCGACGCCGGCGCCCGCGGCATCATCATTCCGATGGTCAACACAAAACAGGAAGCCGAGGCCGCCGTGCGCGCCTGCCGTTATTACCCCCAGGGCAACCGCAGCAACGCCGGCGTCCGCGGCGAGTGGGGCGAGTTCAAGACCTACCGCGATTACATGGACACCGTGAACAACGAACTCCTGATCGTCCCGATGATCGAAACCAACGAGGCCATCGAGAACCTCGATGCCATCGCCTCGGTCCCCGGCGTCGATGTCCTGCTGATCGGCCCGTCCGACCTGTCGATCGAGCTCGGCGTCCCCCTAGACTACGCGTGCGACACCTACCAGCGCGCGCTCGATAAGATCGCCGCCACCTGCATAAGGCACGGCGTCGTCCCCGGCATGTATTTCATCCCGCCCGGGATGGACCCGAACACCTTCGTCGGGCGCGGGTTCAAGTTCTTCACCATGCCCTGGGGCCCCTGGGCGCAGGCCGGGATCCAGAACGCCCTGGCCGGGATCAAGCGCTAGAGCGTGATCGCCTGAGGTTGACTTCAACCTCGGGCGTGAATCACCCTCTCAAACAAAGGCTTAGACCATGATCGAACGCCGCGATCGCGTGCAACCTCAAACGATCATGGTCTAACGGCGACCCACGCCGGCGGTCCGACGAACGGCCGGACCGCCCAGCGCGCGAAGCCAGGATTGTTGGGATGACAACGGGTGATTTTCACCTCTCACCCCCCATCCGCACCGCCCCAATCCTCCGCAACCGCGCGACATCCGCGTCCCCATAACCCAGGACCCCACGCAATACCGCCTCTGAATGCTCCCCCAACCCCGGCGCCGCGACGGGATCGGCGAGCGGAGTCCCGGCCATCCGGAACGGCAGCCGGATATTCGGCACCGTCCCGGCCACCGGATGTGGGATTTCGCTGACCATCCCCCGGTCCCGCATCTCCGAAGACCCAAATGCGTCCGCCACCGAGTTGATCCCGCCCCCCGGTACCCCGGCCTCCCGCATCCGACCCAACCAATGCGCTCGGGTCTGACGAGCCAAAATTCCCGCGACAATCGCCAGTATTTCCGCGCGGTGCTGGATGCGCCCGGCCGTCGTCGCATAGGCAGAATTCTCCGCCAGATCCGGCCGGTCCAGCACCCGAGCCGCCAACCGGTTCCAAGTGCGGTCGTTGGCGCAGCAGACGAAGATCGGGCGATCCGAGGTCTCGAACGCCGCCGTCGGAACCGTGTCGGTGCTGGCGTTGCCGAAGCGGGTGGGTTCCACACCGCTGACCAGATAGTTCAGCCCGTGGAATCCGACCATTGTCACCGCCGTATCGAACAGCGCGTTCTCGATATACTGGCCCTTGCCCAGACGCTCCCGCGCGAACAGGGCGCCGAGGACGGCGTTGCAGGTCATCATGGCCGTGCTCATGTCCATGATCGACGGGCCCGCGCGCATGCCGGGGCGCTCCGGTTCCCCGTTCAGCGACATGAAGCCGCTTTCGGCCTGGGTGATGGGGTCGAAACCCAGCCGGTCCTTCAGCGGGCCGGAGCGGCCGTAGGCGGAGACAGAGCAATAGATCAGGCGGGGGTTCAGGGCGGCCATCGATTCGTAGCCGAGGCCGAACTTGTCCATCACGCCGGAGGAGAAATTCTCCAGCAACACGTCGGATTTCGCGACGATATCGCGCGCGACGGCAACCCCGGATGCCTGCTTCAGGTCGATGGCGATGCTGCGCTTATTGCGGTTCATGGCCAGGAAGGGTCCGCCGGTATCGTCCGTTACCTTGGGGCGCAGGGTCCGGAAATCGTCGCCGCCGTCGGCTTTCTCGATCTTGATCACCTCGGCGCCGAGGTCGGCCAGGATCATGCTGCACATGGGACCGGCGATGAAATGGCTGAAGTCTGCAACGCGGATGCCGGCCAGCGCGAGGGGCGCGTCAGCGGGTCTGGGTACGAAAGGGGTCATGGCGTCCTCCTGCTTTTCGGGGGTCATCTTTAATCCCGACCGCGGCGTTGCTCCAACTCGGTAAGGTGCTCCTTCGCAAACGCCACTATTTCCTGAAATACGGTGAGCAGATCGCGTGCTTGGGCCGCAAGCTCTGAATGCCCATGCGCGCCCTCAAGCGGTAACGCTTGTGTTTCGTCCGTCCATGGCCCATATGTTGCACTGCACAATGAAAAGGACCACGCCCATGGCCGATCTGCCGAAGATGCCCGATTTCGCCGAATTCAGCCGCATGTTCGCGAACCTGAAGATGCCGGCCGCTCCCAATATGGATGCCTTCGTGGCAGCTAGCCGCCGGAACATGGAAGTGATCGCCGCTGCCAACCGCATCGCGCTTGAGGGTGCGCAGGCCGTTGGCAAACGCCATATCGAAATCATGCAGCAAGGCATGGCGGAAATGACGGAGGCCATGCGCTCCCTCGCGCTGCCGGAAGCCCCACAGGCCAAAGCCGCCAAGCAGGCCGAACTGCTGAAGCAGGCGTACGAACACGCGGTGGCCAATATGAAGGAGCTGAGCGATCTGATCCAACGCTCCAACGGTGAGGCGATCACCCTGCTGAATGCGCGCTTCGCCGAGGCGATGGAAGAAGTGAAGGCCCTCGCTGTAAAGGCCTAACCAGAGCTTCACGGCTCAGCCAACGGAACCGCGTCCCAACCCCCGTCATGGCCGGCCCTCGTGCCGGCCATCCCTGCCGGTAGTGTGCCGCGATCGATGGCACGCTCTCTCAGTGATGACGGGCCGAACTCGCCCCCCATCCCTCTTGACAAAACTAACGGACGATGTTAGTCCACCAACCATGGACAACACGGCGCCGCATTCCGCACGCACCGAAACCCCGGCTCCCTTCCAAAAGGACCAGCCCGCTACCGCCATGCCAACCTGCATCGCCGCGATCCTGAGCGTCGTCCGTGTCCTCCTCGGCTACGGCAAGCACCTCGACCAGACCATCCCCAACCAAGCCGACCACCCCCGCTTCCCCACGCTGGCCGCCGGCTTTGGCACGCACGACGTGCGCCGCATCCTCGCCCATGTGCAGCGCGGCATCCTCCGC
>JANXTL010000323.1 GCA_025352375.1 Acetobacteraceae bacterium
GGTATCGATGAGAACTTCGTCGCCCGCCCGCAAATGTGCGCCGGGCAGGAGACATCGGCCGACGGCCTGACCTGGATTTTCACCCTCCGCGATGGGCTGCTGTTCCACGACGGGGAGAAAGTGCGGGCCATCGACTGCACCACGTCGATCGCGCGCTGGACGGTGAAGGACCCGTTCGGCCAGGCACTGGCGGCGGTGACGGAGGAGATGAAGCCCCTCGACGACAATCGCTTCCAGATACGCCTGAAGAAGCCGTTCCCGCAGATGCTGTTCGCCCTCGGCTCGCGCCCCTGCTTCATGATGCCCGAGCGGCTGGCGCGCACGCCGGCGGCGGAGCAAGTGAAGGAGGCCGTGGGTTCCGGCCCGTTCCGGTTCGAGCCGAAGGAGTGGGTGTCCGGCGCCAGTGCGGTTTGGACTCGGTTCGAGGGCTACGTGCCGCGACAGGAACCGCCCTCCACCTACGCCGGCGGCAAAATGGCATACGTCGACCGGGTGCAATGGGTGATCCAGCCCGACCCCGCCACCGCCGCGGCAGCCCTTCGCACGGGGGAGGTCGATTGGATCGAATGGCCCCTGACCGATCTGCTGCCTCTACTGAGAAAATCCCCCGGCGTGGTGGTGAAAGCAATCAACTGGCCGCATTTCGCCGTGCTGGCGCTGAACCATTTGCACCCCCCATTCGACAACCCGTTGTTACGGCGCGCCTTGCTGCTGGCCATCGACCAGAAGGCCTTCATCCAGGCCATCGTCGGGGATCAAATGGAACTCGCCCGCTTGCCCGCCGGGTACTTCACCGAGGGCACCCCCATGGCCAACAAAGCCGGATTGGAGGCGCTGACCAGCCCCCGCGACCTGGCTTTGGCCCGCAAGCTGGTCGCGGAGTCCGGCTACAAGGGCGAGCCAATCCTGCTGATGTCGCCCACCGACTCCCCGCCCTTCGCCCAGTTGGCGCACATGGTGCACGCGACGATGCAGGCGCTCGGCCTCAACGTCGACTTCCGGGAGATGGATTTCGGGTCCCTGATGACCCGCCGCGTCAATCAGGCGGCACCCGCCGCCGGAGGGTGGAACGCCGTTGCCCAGCTTTGGACGGTGCTGAATTCATCCACCCCCGGCAACAGCCTCGCATTGCGGGCAAATGGAAAAGGCGCGGCGTTCGGCTGGCCAACAGATCCGGAGTTGGAGGCGCTGCGGCAACAATGGTTCGATGCGCCGGACCTTGGAACACAGTTGGCGATAGCCGAGCAGATTCAGCGCCGAGCGTTCGAGTTCGTGCCGGGGATACCGCTCGGCCAAGTAGTGATGCCGACGGCGTTTCGGGACAATGTGACCGGGATCGTGAGGACGCCTTATCCGGCGTTTTGGGGGGTTCGGAAGGGGTAGGGGGCGACAGCATCGGCGGATAAAGCGCCTATCGTCTCATCCTGATAACCTCCTCGTAGGAGTGCCCATGCTCAACCCCACCACAACCCGCTGGACCGTTGCCGTGTCGCGGGAGACGGACATCGCGGTACGCAGCTTCCTCGCACAGCGTGGCATGAAGAAAGGCGACCTCCCGAAATTCATCGAAGATGCGGTTAGATGGCGTATGCTCGATCAGACGATGGCCGAGACGCGCGGCAAGTTTGCCGACCTGCCATCCGGTGAAGTGGGAGCGATGATCGACGAAGCGGTCGCGGCAGAACGCCAACCAGCATTCTTCGCCCGCGGCTGACGGGTGCGCCTGGTCATCGACACCAACATTTTGGTCAGCGCCTTGCTCGCCGGCATTTCCTTGCCGCCGCATCTTATCGCGCTGCTGCGGGATACGAACTCACTCGCGTGCTGCACACTGGCACGCAATTGCATTTGATCGAAGGTGCGTAAGCGTCCGGTCAGCCCCGCCTTCGTATACGCCTCCCGTATCATTGCGGACCTCCGCCTGATCCTGCAGAGCGAACCCCGGAGCCTCGCCTTCGTCACGATGCTCAACGCAGCGAAAGCAAAGGGGGAAGCCAACGGCTTCAGTTTCGCCAAGGCGGTTGCCGCTTCACGCGACGCCATCATCGCGGAGGCGCGCCGGTCTCGGTGACAGGCCCGGTAAGGCGGGCGCCTCGGTCCAGAAGAGTGGGTTCGCAGATTGGCTGGCAACCCCGACCGGCGATCACGCTCTAGCGCGCCAGTTTCCGCGAACCCTCCGACAAATGTCTTGCTTTGGTAGCCGGCGGCATTACATGAACATAATATGAACATGCCTTTCATCTCGGCAAACCCAAACCGTTCCAGCGCCTCCGAACCGGTCGTAGGGATCGCTGGCTTACGGGCGCGTCCCGCCACGGAGGGGTCTGCGCGCCGCCGTCGGTGGCCGCAAAAGCTTTTCGCACAAACCCCCATACGCCGTGAGACGGTGCTCAATCCCTCAGCGTCGGCGCCTTACTACGGCAAGCCAGCCCGGCCGTATGCCGGTGGCGATCCCCGGACCAAGTCCGGGATGAGTGCAGTCGACCGTCGCCGCGGCCAGCGCATGGTATTGAGCATAAAGGCCCATGCACCGTGAGACGGCGCTCCAGCACGCCGTATCGCGGCGTGATCAGGACCGATCGGCCGTTTCCGTCGGTCATGCATGGTTTTTCCGCACAGAAGCCCATACACCGTGAGCGCGCTTCACGCCTTCGCGTACTTCGCGGCTTTACCTTCCTGGGCACCCTTCGCGAGGAACCTTCCTTGCGGACCGGCGGCCGAAGCGCCGCCCCACCCATTTCGCACAAACCCCCATACGCCGTGAGAGGCCCGCTACCCCCCGTGCGTCTTCCGCAGGAACCCCGTCCGCGACTGCGCACCCGCCATCATGAAGCCCCCGTCCTGCCCCGAAAGGATGAACCGCGCGCCCATGCCGATGTAGCGGGGCATGATCGCCTCATTATAAATGCCGGCCATGCCCGGGAATTTCCCGGCCTTCTCGCAGGCGGCGATCATAACCCCGTAGGCCTCGGCCAGACGATCGTTGCCGAAGTCGCCGGGGATGCCCATTTCGGCGCACAGATCGTTAGACCCGATCAGCAGCACGTCCACGCCGGGCACCGCCGCGATCTCGGCCGCGTTGGCGATGGCCAACGGGGTTTCCAGCATCACCACAGTCAAATTCGCGGCATTCAGGGTCTTAACCGCGTCCCCGGTCGACGATTTTCCCAACTGGTAATGCGGCCCCCAGCCCCCAACGGACCGGTGCCCGATCGGGGGATATTTCAGCTTCTCGACGACCTCCCGCGCCTCGGCGGCGGTATCGACGTGCGGCATCACGATCCCCAACGCGCCGTTGTCCAGCGCCCGCGTCGCAATCGAATACTGCCCGTTCGGCACCCGAGCGATAGGGGCGATGCCGGCATCCAAAGCGGCGGCGGAGATCTGGGCGCAGGCCTCCAGCGACATAACGCCGTGCTCCATATCGAGGAACAGCCAGTCGAAGCCGGCGGTGGCCATCGCCTTGGCGATCTCCACGCTGCGGGTCATGCGGACACCGACACCGAGGGACAGTTGGCCGGCTTCCAGCTTCTCGCGGGCGACGTTGCGGACGGTGGTCATTGGTGGTTATCCCCAGGTAGCGATGGCGGTGGCGATCAAGTGATTCAACGCCCCCAGATCCATCTTGTGATCGGTCTCATTGGTGACGGCGACGGTCAGCTTGTGCCGCCGCAGGATGAACACCTTGTTGTCCGACGCGCCCGCCGCCCAGGCGGTATCGGCCGGCAGATCGGGGAACAACCCGTCGGAGTTCGTGCGGAAACACGCCGCATAGCTGGTGCCGGTGTGGGTGGCGGTCAGGGCATAGTCGACCCAACCCTCGGGCAGCAGCCGCTCCCCGTGCCAGACGCCGTCATTCAAATACAGCACCCCCAGCTTGGCATAGTCCCGCACGGTTGCGTACCCGGCGCCCGAGGCGATGAAATTCCCCGCGATATCGGCCGAATGCTGGTAACTGGTCATGCCCAGCTTGTCGGCCAGCAGTGCGTAGACCGTTTGATGATACGGCAGGTCGCGCCGCGCGATCTGGTCCCGGATGACCGACCCCAACACGTTCATGCCCGAGTTCACATACCGGAACACCGACCCCGGCAGCGCGGCGACGATGGACCGTTGAGCGGCCTCGAACGCGTCCACCCCATCCTGGTAGACGGCACTGTTCTCGAAGCCGAGCGTCACCCGCCCGTCTTCAAGCCGCACCGGGAAGCCGATGCCGGAGCGCATGCGAACCAAGTGGTCCAGCGTGATCAGCCGGTGAATGCCCCGAGGATCGGACCAAAGCGGCGCTGGTGCCGGGTCATGCATCGAGTGCAGCCACCCAAGCTGGATCATTCGCCCCACGATCGTGCAAGTCAAAGCCTTCGTCATCGACCAACTCGGCGTTGCCTTCTCCGGCCCGCCGAACTCGCTGTAATGCTCCAGCAACACGCGGTCGGGCTTGGCGATCAGAACGCCGTAAATGCCCGACGAGGAGGCCATGAACCTGTCCAACGCCTTGGTCATCGCGGCCGGTGGCTCCGCGGGATCGCCCACATCCGCCCCAAACGGCCAGGGCTTGCCGCTTGCATGCGGGCGGGTGATGGGGACGGGATCGAAGCGGGGAACGGCGTGCTCACCGAGGAGAATACTGCCGTAGCCGGGGCGGGTGAGCGCCGAGCCGACGATGGGTGGGCCGTAGGAAGGATCATTCCAGGCGACGGTCACCCGCCGCTCCTTCATGTCGCTCCCAATCCGGATTTGCCCGGCTTCGACGGCGGCGTTCAAATCGCTGGAGATGTCCGTGTCGTCCGAACGCCCATCCAACCCAGCCGGCACCACCGCCGCCCGAGGCCGAAAATGCGTGGCGGTGGCGACGTGATCCAGACCGGTAACGAACAGCATGTCCGCGTTCCGCTTGGCCGCGAAATTCACCGTCCGCTGCCGCAGCGCTCGGAGAGACGCATCGTAAACCAACGGTTCGACCGGTCCGCTCCCGAACGGATGCGGCGTGGTATCGAAGATGGGTTCGACCGGGCGCCTGCTCACTGCGCCATCTCCGGCTGGGCAAAAAACCGGTTCTTCATGCCCTTCTGGTTCTCGTATAGGGAGCCTTGCTTGACCGCCGGCGGCAGCGGCAGGCGGATCGGGGCGGGTGCCAGACGTGGCTGGCGCGACCGGCCGGCGACCATCAGCTTCTCGAAATTCTCGATCCCGCCGGGGAAACCCAGGATCGGCCACGCGTCGGCGGTGCGGAATTGGAACAGCAGCAGGCGACGGTCGATGTCGGACACATTCGGGGCCGAGCCGTGGATCGCCCGCACGTGATGCACGGTGATGGAACCGGCCTTGCCCAGCAGCGGGATGGCCTTGCGGTAGTCCACGTCATGGTTCGACGGGTCCATGGCACCGCAGAACACGCCATCCGCGTGGTGGTCGTAGGTTGGCCCCCGGTGGCTGCCTGGGATAATCATGAGCGGCCCGTTCTCCATGGCCATGTCGTCGAACATCACGCCCACGGCGGCGAGATCGTCGTTGGTGTGCGGGTAGAACGCCCAATCCTGGTGCCACTCCACCGGCGCGCCGAAACCGGCGCATTTCATGTTCAGTTTGGCGCTGTCGAACCGGATGTCCGGCCCCCAGAGGTCCTTCAGGACCGCGAGTACGCGCGGATGCCGCGTCAGGGCATTATAAGCCGGATGGGCCTCGGTGGCGTTCTTGATGCGCCGCACGCGCGGATTTTCGGGGGTGTGGCTGTCCTCAAGGTCGTAGATGTCGTTGTGGACAGACACGCCGCGCGCCCGATCCACGAACCCGTCGGTGACCGAGCGGAGGTGTCGCACTTCATCGGGCGAGAGTACGTCGGGCACCACGATGGCGCCGACTTCGTTGTATTCCTGGATTTGAGCCTGGGTGAGCACCGGTTTTCTCCCGCTGAATGGCCGCAGGCTAGCACCGGTAACTTCCGCGTAAAAGCTTGCTCCCGCAGGCTATCAGCGATTACATTGATTGTACCGCGCTGCCGGAGGTTCGATCCCATGAGCAGCATCACCATCCACACGCCGCCAACCTCATGATTTCCGCGATTGCCGGATCTCCGGCCCATATTATTGTGATCCGTAATATATCCGATTTCGGCGGCCCTGGCATACCGGTCGTCGACCCCTGGGAGTTCCCATCATGACCATCGACGTCCGCGACCGCCCGATCATGCAATCCGCGACCACGTCCCGCCTCGCCATCGCGGACTGCGACATCCACCAGTCGCCGAAGCTCGGCATGAAGGGTCTTTATCCGTATTTGGAAAAGCGTTGGTGCGATCATCTGGACACGTTCGGGCCGCTGCCCAAGCAAGCGTTCGAAGCCGGGCCAGCCTACCCGAAAAGCCAACCGGATGCCTCCCGCCGCGATGCCTGGCCACCCAACGGGGGCCGTCCCGGCAGCGATCTGGCGTTCATGCGAACCCACCATCTGGACCCGCACAACATAACGCTGGGTGTCCTGAACATGATCCGCCCGCATCCCGGCGGGTTCCAGAACCATTATCTCGCGGATGCCCTTTGCCAAGCGATGAACCGCTGGCAGGTGGCGGAATGGACCCAACCTGAGCCGCGGCTGAAAGGTTCTATCCTGGTACCGTACGAGGACGGGGAAGCCTCCGCCGTGGAGATCGAACGCTGGGCCGGTCATTCCGACTACGTGCAGGTATTGCTGTTGAGTCGCACGGCCGAACCAGCCGGTCAGAAGCGGTATTGGCCGATCTATCGTGCCGCGTCCGAAGCGGGATTGCCGGTTGGCATCCACGCCTTCGGGTTTGGTGGCTATCCGGTATCCGGCGCCGGCTGGCCGTCGTTCTACCTCGAAGATATGGTCGGCCACGCCCAGTCCTGCCAGACCATGCTCACCAGCATGGTGATGGAAGGCATCTTCGAACGCTTTCCGAAATTGAAGATCGTCGTCGTGGAAGCCGGTTTCGCCTGGCTGCCGTCGTTGTGCTGGCGCCTGGACAAGCTCTGGCACCGCTTACGCGCCGAAACGCCGCATCTCAAACGGCCCCCGTCGGAATACATCCGGGAGCACGTCTGGCTCACCACTCAACCGATGGAGGAGCCCGAACCGAAGTCCCGCGCGCTCGACGCGATCGAGTGGATCGGCTGGGATCGGCTGCTGTTCGCCACCGACTACCCGCACTGGGACTACGACGATCCGACCCAGGTATTGCCACCCAATGTGGACGAGAAACTGCGCCGCGATTTCTTCATAAACAATGCTCGTGCGGTGTACGGCTCGTGAGGGCGCTGATCTGTGGCCTACTCGTCGCCTTTGGCCTGCCGCTGCCCGCCGCGGCCGCGGACAACACCAGCGCGGCGCTGATCTTCTACGACGCCGGGTCCAATCAGTCGCTGGACCCAGCCGAGCCGCAAAGCACCAGCGGCCTCGCGCAATTGCCGCTCATCGCGATCTACGATTCGCTGATCGGGCATGACGATCTCGGCAATCTGATCCCGCGTCTGGCCACGGAATGGCATTCCGACGCCAGCATGACCGAATTCACCATGACGCTGCGGGCGGGCGTAACGTTCCACGATGGCACGACATTCGATGCCGCCGCGGTCGTGGCGAATATCGCACGCTCGAAAGCGTTGGGCTTGAAGGCTGGCACATCGGTCGTCGATGCCGTGCGGGATATCGTAAGTGTCGACGCGATCGATGCCCGCACAGTGCGGCTCCGTTTGCGAACGCCCAGCGGTCAGATGCCCTATCTGTTGGCGGCGCAGGGCGGGATGATGATCGCCCCGGCATCGTTGACCGATGCTGCGTTCGGTACGTCGTTAAAACCCGTCGGCGCCGGCCCCTACAAAGTCCGGGTGTTCGAAGCCGCCCAAAAGACCGTTACCGACCGGTTCGACGGTTATTGGGGCGGAACCGAGGGTCGGCCAGCGTCGATGGAACATCATTTCGTGCCAGACTCGTCGGCTCGCCTGAACGCGTTGCGGTCCGGCCAGATCAACCTGGCGCTGATCGATCCCAGACAGATCAAGGACGCCAAGGCCGCCGGCCTGACAGTGAAGATCGTTGCGAAAAACAGCATGTGGGACATCTATCCCAACACCACGCGCGCGCCGATGAATAATCTCAAGGTGCGGCAGGCCTTTATGCATGCGTTGGATCGTTCCGCTATCGCCGATGCCCTGGGTTTTGGGGCGGCAACGGCGACGGTGCAACTCTATAGCGCGGCGTCACCGCTGTACGATCCCGAGCTGGAGAAAATCTATCCGTACGATCCAGGCAAGGCCAAGGCATTGTTGACCGAGGCAGGCTATCCCAATGGTGTTGATGTCAGCTGGCTGCTGTTGAACACCAGCGAATATCAATTGTTGGGGCAGGCGATCCAGGCCGTGGTGGGGGAGGTCGGCATCCGCCTAAAATTCGATGTTGTATCTGTATCGCAATATACTCTGTTCCACGCGCCACCGCATCGCGGGGACATTTTCATGGGTCGTTGGGGTGGGCGTGGTGACCCGTTGCAAACCTTCCAAGAGGTCGGCGGCGCCGGCGGCTCGGTCAACGCCGGCGGCGCCGTGGTGCCGGAAATCGACGCGCTGGTGAAGGAAGGGAGGCTACTGGATCCCTCCAACCCCCGGCGAACGGAGATCCTGCATCGCTTGTCGCGAGTCATGACCGAGCAGGTATCGCAAATGATCGTCATGACGCGCGCGAACGTTTACGCGTTCCGCCCGGGCTGCATTCAAAATCTGACGCCTTACCTGCCGACCGGCAGCGACCGGATCAACGACGTCAGGGTCGGGGCGGGTTGCAAGTAATCGTGGCATTGACGAATCACCCGCGAGAGCCATCTGTTGCACGCATGAATGTCCCGCCACCGGAAATATTGGCCCTGCCGACCGGTACCGCTCGCGTGGAGTGGCGGCGTAGCAGCCGTGCCCGACGCGTGAGTTTGCGGGTCGATCCCAGGGGTGGAGCGGTTGTCGTGACGTTGCCAACCCGAGCAAGCCACAAATCGGGTATGGCGCTTCTGATGAGCCATGTGGATTGGGTCGCGGACCGGTTGGCGGCATTGCCCGAGGCCGTGCCGTTCACGGATGGTGCCATGGTCCCAATTTGCGGAGTCCCGCATCGCATTCGGCATGTGCCCACAGCGCGCGGTGGCGCATGGGCGATCGACAATGAGCTGCACGTAACAGGCGCACCCGAGTTCTTGCGACGCCGCGTGGTGGATTTCCTGCGGGCCGAGGCGCGTCGGCGGCTAACCGCCCTCGTCGCCGTGAAAGCCGCGCTCGGCGGCGTGACGCCGAAACGGATCGTGGTGAAGGATACCTCCAGCCGCTGGGGCAGTTGCGCCCCCGATAAGACCCTGGCGTTCAGCTGGCGGTTGGTGATGGCACCGGAATGGGTGCAGGACTACGTCACCGCTCATGAGGTCGCGCATATTGGGCATATGAACCATGGGCCGTTGTTCTGGGCGCAGGTCGCCCGGCTCACCCCGCACACCAAAGCGGCGATCGCCTGGCTCAATCGGGATGGCGCGCGCTTACAGCGGATGGGCTGACAGGCCGCCATGCTTCTCAATGAATGCCGCGATTTCCGCCACACCCTGCCCGGCGCGGATATTGGCGAACACGTATGGACGCTCACCCCGCATTTTTTTGGAGTCGCGGTCCATCACATCGAGGCTGGCACCGACGTACGGTGCGAGGTCGATCTTGTTGATCACCAGCATGTCGCTGCGTGTGATACCTGGCCCGCCTTTGCGGGGGATTTTGTCCCCGGCCGAGACGTCGATGACATAGATCGTCAGATCCGCCAGTTCCGGGCTGAACGTCGCTGCGAGGTTGTCTCCACCGCTTTCGATCAGCATCAGGTCCAGGTTGGGGAAGCGGCGGTTCATCTCCGCCACGCCGGCGAGATTGATCGAGGCATCCTCCCGGATTGCCGTGTGCGGGCAGCCGCCGGTTTCGATGCCCATGATCCGCTCGGGGGGGAGGGAGCCGGCGCGGGTGAGGAATTCGGCGTCTTCCTTGGTGTAAATGTCGTTGGTGATCGCAGCGATCTCGTATCGATCCCGGAAATGTTTGCAGAGGGCGTCCATCAGCGCCGTCTTGCCGGTGCCAACCGGGCCGCCGACGCCGACGCGCAGGGGGCCGTGCGGGGATTTGGTCATGATCGGAATAGCCTTGTGTACTGGGTTTCATGCCGCATGGCGGCGATGTCGGACCGGAACGCGCAGCCGCCGAGGTCGTCCAGCGTGGCGGTTTTCGTGTCGTCGGCAGTGGCGAGGATAACAGGTTCCAGGGCTGCCAAAACGCGGAGCCCGGCGTTTTGACCGAGGGGCACGAGGCGGACGGCGGCGGAGATGAGGTTGGTGGCGAACGCTTGCAGATAGGCCACGGCCGCATGGTTTTCGTTGATTCCATTCGCGCCGGTCAGGGCGCCGACCGCGACGGAATAAGGGGCGTTCGCTGGAAGCGGTGCGCCCACCCACGCCATTGCGGCCGCGGCGAAAGCGTTGCCTTGCGCAAGGGCTTCTGCCTGCCGTTCGCGCGAAGCCGCTGTCGCCAGCGCCAGATCGGTGATTTCAGCAAGGGCGGTGGGATCGTTGGCGGCTCGGTGGGCGTGGCGCAGCAGGATGGCATCGTTCCGGCCGCTGCCACTCGCCAACACCTCGGAAAGCCATACCTTCAGCGTGTCGCCGTCGATGATGTCGTTGGTATCCACGGCCCATTCCAGACCGTGGGAATAGGCGTATCCGCCTGTCGGAAAGGCCGGCGACAGCCAGGCCAGCAAGCGGATGAGCGACATGTCAGTCATGATCGTGATCGTGATCGACATGGTGATGGTGGCCGCCGCCAACGGCAGTATAGGCACCCGGTTCGGGGTCGAAAGGTGCCTCGATACCGTCCACGTGCCCGCCCAGGCCCTCGATCATCTCCGCGATCACATGATCCGCTCGGATGCGGATGCGATCGCCAAGGAGTTGCACGGGAAGGTGGCGGTTGCCAAGGTGCCAGGCGATGCGAACCAGTTCGCCCTCGTCGTGGGCGTGGATTTCCAGCAGGGGTTCGGGTTTGGCTTTTACACGGATTACACCATGGTCGGTCGGCAATCCGTCACCGTCCCGAAGGCGCACGGCTTGCGGCAGGTCCAGCAGCACGTTTGCGCCATTTTCCGTGCGCAGCGCGATCCTGCGACGATGGCGGCGGTCGAAGTCGATCACAATCGTATCGATAGCGGTCTTTTTGTCCCAGGTGCCGGCGTTCAAAACCCGATCGATCCTCGTCATCGCTACCTCCACGCCACAGCCGTCGCCCATCGCGAGACCGCGAATTTCACCACAGAGACACAGAGAGCACAGAGGTTCATCATCAGAACAAGAAATACCGTTGCGCCATCGGCAGAACCGTCGCGGGTTCGCAGGTTAGCAGCACCCCGTCCGCGCGAACTTCGTAGGTTTCGGCATCGACCTCGATCACCGGCATGGCGTTGTTGTGGATCATCGAGGCTTTGCCGATGCCGGACCGCGTGTTGTTCACCGCCACCATCTGCCGCGACAGGCCCAGCGAATGCCCCAAATCGGCCTCCAGCGCCGCCTTGGAAACGAACGTCAGGCAGCTCGCCTGCAACGCTTTTCCGAAAGCCCCGAACATCGGCCGGTAATGCACCGGCTGCGGTGTGGGTATCGACGCGTTTGGGTCCCCCATCGGCGCGCAGGCGATGGAGCCGCCTTTGATCACGAGATCCGGTTTCACCCCGAAGAACGCCGGCGACCACAGCACCAGATCGGCCAGCTTCCCGGGTTCGATCGATCCGATCTCGTGGGAGAAACCCTGCGCGATTGCAGGGTTTATGGTGTATTTAGCGACGTACCGTTTCACTCGGGCATTGTCGTTGCGGGCGCTGTCGCCGGGGAGCGAACCGCGCTGGGTCTTCATTTTGTGTGCGGTTTGCCAGGTGCGGATGATAACCTCGCCCACGCGGCCCATCGCCTGCGAGTCTGACGACATCATCGAAAGCGCCCCGATATCGTGTAGAATATCCTCGGCGGCGATGGTTTCCTTACGGATACGGCTTTCCGCGAATGCAACATCCTCGGGGATGGAGCTGTCCAGATGATGGCAGACCATCAGCATGTCCAGATGCTCGTCCAGCGTGTTCGCCGTGTAAGGGCGGGTGGGATTGGTCGACGACGGCAGCACGTTTGGCAGCCCTGCGACTTTGATGATGTCGGGGGCATGGCCGCCACCGGCACCTTCGGTATGGAAGGCGTGGATGGTGCGGCCTTTGAAGGCGGCGATGGTGTCCTCGACGAATCCCGATTCATTCAATGTGTCGGTGTGGATCATCACCTGGACGTCGTAACGGTCGGCGACACTCAGGCAGTTGTCGATGGCGGCGGGGGTGGTGCCCCAATCCTCGTGCAATTTCAGACAAGAGGCGCCGGCGCGCAGCATTTCCTCCAAGGCTTGGGGTTGGGATGCGTTGCCCTTGCCGGCGAAAGCCAGATTGACCGGTAATCCTTCCGCTGCCTGGAGCATGCGGGCCAGATGCCACGGCCCCGGTGTGCAGGTCGTCGCGGCGGTGCCGGTGGCGGGGCCGGTGCCGCCGCCGACCAGCGTGGTCATGCCGGCCGCGATCGCGTCGTCCACCTGCTGCGGGCAGATGAAATGAATATGGGAGTCGATGCCGCCGGCGGTGAGGATTTTGCCCTCACCGGCGATTATTTCGGTGCCGGGGCCAATGATAATATCGACACCCGGCTGCACGTCGGGGTTGCCGGCTTTGCCGATCTTGAAGATGCGGCCATTCAGCAGACCGACGTCCGCCTTCACGATACCCCAATGATCGATAATTAGCGCATTGGTAATAACGGTATCCACTGCCCCCTGCGCCTGGGAGAATTGCGACTGCCCCATCCCATCCCGAATAACCTTGCCGCCGCCGAATTTCACTTCCTCCCCGTAGATCGTCAGGTCGCGCTCGACCTCGATAATCAGATCGGTATCGGCGAGGCGCACGCGATCCCCTGTGGTGGGGCCGAACATGTCCGCATAAGCGGCGCGGGTAATGAGGGCCATTAGCCGAGTGCTCCGTTAACCAGACCCCGAAAGCCATAGACCTCGCGGGTGCCGCGGTAGGGGATCAGGGTGATTTCGCGGGTTTGCCCAGGCTCGAATCGCACGGCGGTCCCGGCGGCGATATCCAGGCGCTGGCCGTTCGCCGCCGTTCGGTCGAAGGCCAGCGCGCCATTGGTTTCCGCGAAATGGTAGTGGCTGCCGACCTGGATCGGCCGGTCGCCGGTATTCGCGACAGTCATCGTGGTACGCGGGAGGCCGGCGTTCAGCTCAATGTCGCCGGGTTCGGGAAGGAGTTCGCCGGGGATCATTTGCTTGCTCGCAGGTTATATTTCTTTAGATCGTAGTGTTCGTCGCCTCGTGCAATTGCCAGAATAGTAGTTGGGCGAGCCTGCGCGTGATTTCCCTTAACTAAGGAATGACCACGGTCGGCAGCGATAACACGGTCTAGGTTCACGTTTGAGTCCTTCTCCATGTCGATCGGGGCTAGGCAAGATCTGCCATGAAATTTGCGAAGTTTGACCATCTCAGAGGCATTCTGGCCAACGATCGGGTTTCCTGCCCCTAATTTATTTTTGACGACTATCTCCAAGCCTAAATCATCGAAACCAAAATCTATCCTGCCGCCGTTGTAAGCAGAAATCTCGGGTTGTAGATTTGGGAATTTCGCGAGACTGAAAAACTTCAATATCTTGAGCAGACTCCTTTCATTAGTGATGAGATGGTCGCCGGATTTTCGAAAGCCGTCCCTTTCGTAGCCATTGAGGAACTCAACCAGCCAGTGACCTACCTGCATCGCGCTCAGCATAATTGGCTCTCCTCACCGGATCGGCTCATGCACCGTCACCAGCTTGGTCCCATCCGGGAACGTCGCTTCCACCTGCACGTCGTGGATCATTTCCGAAATTCCATCCATCACCTGATCCCGCGTCAACACGGAAGCCCCCGCCTGCATCAGATCGG
>JANXTL010000326.1 GCA_025352375.1 Acetobacteraceae bacterium
GGACAAAATGTCACAGACGGCGTCGACGGATGCCGTCTTTCAATCGGACCTCGTTAAAATTCAAAATCAACCCGAGGGACAGACCGCTGATTCGCAGGTACGTCAGAATTTGCGCCTCGTGGACCGGCAGCAACTGCCCGATCTTTCTTTAACGAACAAAGGTTAAGAAACCGTTAACGCCGGTGAAAAAATTTGGCGGGATGGGCGGTAGGAAAGGAAGCATTGGCACAGAGCCACTGAGCCACAGAGGTCCTGCGAGGGGCGGCGCCCTCGGCTCAATGTTCGCGGACCATATACAGCAGCAATATCGGTTCGGCTGCGAGCGCCTGTGCGTCGCTGGGCAGGCAGCCCGAACCGTTTGCTCAACCCTGACCGGGCGGGCCGCGTCCGATCTTAGCCCGACACGTGCACGGTGACGGATTGTACCATCGTTGCCGGTGTTCTGTATGACGACGTTATGGTCGCCGATGGTCATACGTTGCTCGGTCATACCGGCGCCTCCGCGCATATGTTACGGAGGTGTGCCAGTGTGCGCTATCGTTCTTTTGTATGGACTAGATACCTCAGCTGTTGGCTTCCGGGGCCAACAATGAGCGCACCTCGCTCAGCAGGCCGGGATTGTCCTTCAACATCGCGTGGATGGCGTCCGCCAGAGCCTCCCGCACCGGGCCGGCGGCGGGGTCGCGGGCGGCGGAGTCCAGCAAACCCTGGTCGCCAGCCGGCAGCACCTGCCGCAACCAGGCGCGGCTTTTCGCGACCGTCCGAGGGTCCACTTCGACCAGACCATGCGCCGTTATTGCGTCCACGAGGTGTTTGACGGCATCCAGCGCATCGGCGGTCATGCCATCAATTCCCCTTGAACACGGGCTTTCGCTTCTCCAGGAACGCGTTCACAGCCTCCCGGTGATCGCCGGTTGCGTGTGCCAGGGCCTGCATTGCCGCCGACATTTCCAGCAGCGTATCGAGGCGAACCGAGCGGCCTTCGAGCAGCAGGCGCTTGGCCATCCGCACGGCTTGCGGCGGGTTCACCGCGACGCGTTGTGCCAGGGCCTTCGCGGCGTCCAGGAGTTCGGCGTCCGGCACGACGCGGGACACGAGGCCGCAGGCCAGGGCCTCGGCCGCGTTCAGCATGTCGCCGGTGAAGGCCATCTCGCAAGCCTTTGAAAATCCAACAACCCTGGGGAGAAGCCAAGCCCCGCCGTCGCCGGGGACGATGCCGACTTTTACGAAGCTTTCGGCGAAGCGGGCGCTCTCGGCGGCGACGCGCATGTCGCACATGCAGGCGAGATCGAGGCCCGCGCCGATCGCCGCGCCGTTGACGGCGGCGATGATGGGGACGTCCAGTTTCTCGAACGCCAGCGGGATGCGCTGGATGCCGAACTTGTAATAGCGGGTCGTGAGCTGCGGCTGCTGCTGCCGGATTTCGAAATCGTCCCGCATCTTGCGCAGGTCGCCGCCGGAGCTGAAGGCGGTGCCGGCGCCGGTCAGGATCGCAACGCGAACTGAAGCATCGGCGTTCAGCCGGTCCAGCGCATCGACGATGCCGTCGACCATGTCCATTTCGGAGATGGGGTTGCGCATGCCGGGGTCGTTCAGCGTGATGGTAACGATTCCGCCGTCTTGCTCATAGAGCACTTTTTCGGTCATTTATGCTGTATCCTTAGAGAGTTACCGTAAGCCGAGGCCACGCGCGATGATCCCGCGCAGGATCTCCCGCGCGCCGCCGCGCAGGCTGAACGAAGGGGCGTGCATCATGGTATGCGCCAGTACGGCGGAGAAATCCCGCGTGGACTTCGCATCCGGTTCTGCGTCGACCAATTGCCGCGCGATTTCGGGGATTTCTTGTTCGACCATTGCGCCGAGGTCTTTTACCAGCGCCGCCTGCAACGCTGGGTTTTCTCCGTTCTGCAGCATGCCGGCCACGGATCGGGACAGGCGCCGCAGGACGATAATGTGCGACGACAGGCGGCCGAGCGCGATGAGTCCCGCGTCGGTGGGATTGTCCGCCAGGACTCGCGTAAGTTCCACAAGCACCTGAAAAGACGACAAAAATCTCTCGGGGCCACTGCGCTCGAACGCGAGTTCGGATGTCACCTGGTTCCAGCCGTCGCCCTCTTTTCCCAGGATGGCGGTGTCGGGCAGGAAGGCGTCCTGGAACACGACCTCATTAAAGTGGTGCTCCCCGGTCATCGCGATAATTGGACGGACGGTGACGCCCGGGGTGTTCCACAAGTCCACCAGCAATTGCGACACCCCGCCGTGCCGCTCCTCCGAGGGCCCGGTACGGCAGAACAGGATCATGTACTGGGACCGATGGGCGAAACTGGTCCAGACCTTGGTGCCGTTCACCACGTAGCCGCCCTGGACCTTCGCCGCCTTGGTTTGGACCGATGCGAGGTCGGAGCCGATGTTCGGCTCGCTCATGCCGATGCAGAAATACGCTTCGCCCGCCGCGATGCGGGGCAGCAACGTCTGGCGCTGCTCCTCGGTGCCGACCCGGAGAATAAGCGGGCCGGACTGGCGGTCGGCGATCCAGTGCAGCGCGACGGGGGCGCCGGCGGCGAGCATTTCCTCCAGCACCGCGTAGCGTTCCATAGCGGTCCGCTCGTGCCCGCCATATTTCTTCGGCCAGGTCATACCGATCCAGCCCTTTTCCCCCATCGCTCGGCTGAATTCCTCGTCCATACCCGTCCAGGATTCGGCCTTTTCGACCGGCTTGCGAGCGGCCAGCGCGATCTTGAGGAAGTCGCGCACTTCCTCCCGCAGGGCTTCGGCCTTTGGGGACGGCGGCGGGGGCGGGAAGCTGAAGGCAGACACCGGCGGCGGTTCCTCGGAAAGGGCTACCAGCCGGTAGCGCGGGGAGGGGAATGGGGTCAAGGCGGCGTCATCCCCCATTGACGCGACAGCCGTTTACATATACAAAACTGTATATGCGTCGGCGTTTACGTTTCGTTAACCATTCACCCCGCATAATGCCCCGACACAGAGGGCGAGCATATGCGGATCACCTGGCGGGACGACAAAGCGCGGCGGAACAAACGCAAGCATGGCCTGGATTTCGGGCTGGCAGACAAAATCTTCGCCGACCCGTTCCTGGTGACTCAGTTCGACCGCATCGTCGATGGCGAGGAGCGGTGGCACGCCTTGGGCGCAATCGCCGTGGGCGGGTTGTTCAAAGTGTTCCTCGTTGTCCACTCATTCCCCGATCCGGAGGATCAAACCCATGTCCAAATCATTAGCCTCCGCTCCGCCACGAATCAGGAAAGAAGGGAATATGAGGATCCTCGAAATCGATCTTGAGGAAGCGGCCCGGCGGCCGTTGACCCCATCCGAAATTGCCCAACTGGAAGCTGCCGGGCTGCGGGTACCGGACACCGGCGACATTCCCGCACTGCCACCCGAGGCATGGGCCACTGCCGTCCGGGGCAAATTCTACAAACCCCGCAAAGACGCCATCTCCCTTCGTCTGGATATGGACGTCCTGGCCTGGCTCCGCCGCTACGGGCCCGGTTACCAGACCAAGATCAACGCCATCCTGCGCGAGAAGATGCTGTCCGAGATCGACCCGCGGGCATGACGGACGAACCCATCCCAGCCGCTTTGTTCGTCGACTTTGATAACGTCTTTGGCAGCCTGCACCGACTGAACCCCGACGCCGCCGACGCCTTCGCGACCAGGCCCGAGGAATGGTTGCGCTAGAGCGTGATCGCCTGAGGTTGACTTCAACCTCGGGCGTGAATCACCCTCTCAAACAAAGGCTTAGACCATGATCCAACGCCGATATCGCATGCAACCTCAAACGATCATGGACTAATCGCGATCGGCAGCCCCCCGCGCCTCTATTCGGCCTCGTCCGAGGAAAGCTTGCGCCAGGAGATACTCGGCGCCGTCCGCGATGTTCTGACCGAAAGCGGCGGGCAAACCCCGCTGGCCGGACTGTCGTCCAAGCCG
>JANXTL010000334.1 GCA_025352375.1 Acetobacteraceae bacterium
GTTTTAGTGGAGGTGCCGGTCATGCTATCGGTCGTCTCGATCGTGCGCCGCTCTCGCCCTTGGTATGAACGAGGCACGAAAACGCGGTGAGCCTCATCCACGCCTCCCGAGGCCAGCAAAAGGAACCGCCGCGTGAACTTAGGCCCTGTCCAAAGATAATCGAATCGACCATGCGGACCGGACAGGGCCTAAGCTCTTGTTTTGAACGGCAACTTTGCCGGCGTGCCGACGCACTTATTTGCCGGCGTTGCCTTATCCGACAAAGGCCAACGCTTCCGCGCGCTGCACGACGCGCCAGACACGTTCGTGATCGCCAACGCCTGCTGCGACAGGGCCCGCTCCCCCCGCAACCGCTTCACCGTCCGCCCAATCACCGCTCGGGACATCTTTACATCCTTTACAAATCTCGCCACTCCTCCGTCAACGCAGTGACCCAATTGCGGCGGGAGATCACAGGTTACCCTTCCTCTTCGCGGGTGCAATGTCAATTATTCACGCCACGGACAGCCCGACCAGCCAGCCGCCGGCCCGGTGGACAATCGCGATTGGGCCACCGGCGGGAACTAAGGCAACGCCGGCAAATAAGTGCGTCAGCACGCCGGCAAAGTTGCCGTTCAAAACAAGAGCTTAGGCCCTGTCCGATTCGCATGATCGATTCGATTATCTTTGGACAGGGCCTAACGGGAGACGCGACACCCCATCCGAGATCTGCTTCCAACTGGCCCGCCGAAAAATAAAGGCCGGGCGTTATGTCCCGGGCAAGCACGATTAACGATACGGATTGAATTTCAGATGTCGCACGGTATTGTTATAATTTCGATAAAATAAAGCCGGGTCTGCAAGCCGACCGTCCGGCACGCACAGGGTGGAAATAATATCCGTGCCTCCGCCGGGGAATTCCGGGCATAATGCCCATGCACCCAAGGCCCACACCGTGAACACCCTGCGCCAAAATATCGCCGCCCAAAAGGCGGATCTCGACCGCCTCCGCCCTCTCTCCCCCCAGGGGCTGCGGAACCTGGAGCACGTCGTCGACCTGGAGCTGACATACACATCCAACGCGATCGAGGGGAACACCCTCACCGCGTCGGAAACGATGCTGGTGATCGAGAAGGGCATCACTATCGGCGGCAAGCCGCTGAAGGACCACCTGGAGGCAATCGATCACCACGAAGCCATCGCCTACGTCCGCGATCTCGCCGGCCATACCGACCCGCTGACCGAGTTCGACATACGGACCCTGCACGGCTTGATCCTGAAACGCTCCCAACCCGAGCAGGCCGGGCGGTACGCCGATCAAGGACGGTTCGTGCTGACGGATGCCGGGCGGCATGGGTTTCCCTCCCCCGCCGAAGTGCCGGCGCTGATGGGCTCCTTCGCCGCTTGGCTAGTAAACGCCCCCAACACGCCGGACACCGCATTCTCGGCCCATCGCCAACTGGTCGGCATTCACCCCTTTAACGACGGTAACGGTCGCACCGCTCGGCTACTGATGAACCTTATTCTGATCCGGGGCGGCTACCCGCCCGTCGCGGTGCGCCCGGTCGACCGGCTTGCCTATATCCAGGCGTTGCAGGATGCCGAATCCGGCCGAGGGGCGGACGCGTTCAACCGACTTCTAATGGAACGGCTGCACGCGACGCTGGGCGAGTATCTGACGGCGTTACGACAAGCGCTGCATGCCCGATGATGACGCAACATCGTCGGGCAGAGAGGTAACCGCCCATCGGCTGTCTAGAGCGTGATCGCCTGAGGTTGACTTCAACCTCGGGCGTGAATCACCCTCTCAAACAAAGGCTTGGACCATGATCCAACGCCGAGATCGCATGCAACCTCAAACGATCATGGTCTAAGCGCGGCGTGACAAACCATCCAAAACCGGCCTCAATGTCGCGCCGATCAAGGAAGAACAGCATGCCCATGACCCGATCCATGGTCTCCGCCGCCCAACCCGAAGCTGCCGAGGCCGCCGCCGACATCCTGCGCGCCGGCGGCAACGTCGTGGATGCCGCCATCGGCGCCGCATTGGTGCAAACCGTGGTGGACCCACAAATGTGCGGCATCGCCGGCATGGGGTGCATGCATCTGTACCTGCCGTCGCAGGGCGTCCACACCACCATCGACTTCCACGGCCGCTCCCCGGCCTCGGTCCGCCCCGACATGTGGGCCGACCGTATCGTTCGCGAATCGGCGGACGGCTGGGGTTTCATCCTGAAAAACCGCGAGAACGAACTCGGCTACCAGGCCGTCACCACCCCAATGACGCTGCGGGCGTTCGACATGGCGTTGAAACAATACGGCACCAAATCGCTGGCGGAACTTCTCCAACCTGCCATCGCCTATGCCGAGGACGGCTTCCAGGTCCGCCCGCACATGGTGCATTTCTGGACCCGCCCGCCCACCGCCGGGCGCGACGGCAACCGGCCCATCGTCACGCATTTTCCGGCGACGCGCGCCATCTACTGCCACCCGGACGGCCAGTTACGCGACGTCGGCGACATCCTGCGCAACCCCGACATGGCGAGGACCCTCCGCCGCATCGCGTCCCACGGTGCCGACGATTTCTACACCGGAGAAATTGCGCACCGTATCGCCGGCGACATGGCGGCGAACCAAGGCCTGCTTACCCTGGGCGATCTCGCGGCCTGCGAACCGGAACATACCGAACCGCTCTGGGGCACTTATCGGGGCTATCGCATCGCCACCAACAACCCGCCCGGTGGCGGCATCCAGTTGATCGAGATGCTTAACATCCTCGAATATTTCGACCTCCGATCCATCGGCCACAACACGCTCGAATATATTCGGGTTGTGTCGGAGGCGATGAAGATCGCCACCGCCGACAAGGATGCCAAGGTCGGCGATCCCCGGTTCGTCGATGTGCCGGTAGCGGAATTGACGTCCAAACAATACGCCGCCGCGATGGCGGAACGGATCAAGCGCGGCGAGAAGACCCAGGTGCCACGCTTCAACCCTGGCGGCACGGAGTCCAAGCACACCACCCAGATCTGTGTCGCCGACGCCGCCGGCAACGCCTTCACCATGACGCACACGCTGGGGCAGCCCTCCGGCGTCGTCACGGATGGCTTGGGCTTCATGTATAATGGCGCGATGGCGGTGTTCGACCCGCGGCCGGGCCACGCCGGATCGCTGGCGCCGGGCAAGGCCCGGTTTACCGCCCTGTCACCGACCATCGTCTTTCGGGATGAAAAACCATTCCTGGTGCTGGGTGCGCCGGGTGCGACCTACATCACCATGGGCAACCTCCAGGCGATGCTGAACGCGATCGATTTCGACATGGACGCGCAACAGGCCGTGTCCGCCCCGCGCTTCGCCGCGGTATCCGACACCATCGAGCTATCCAACCGCATCACCCGTGCTGCCGAACGGGCGCTGATCGGACAGGGCTACAAGGTCGTCCGTCACCCCTATAGCTACACGTTCGGATGGGTGCACATGATCCGGTACAGCAAAGAAGGTCTGGACGGCGGTGCCGATCCGGCAACCGACGGCATGGTTATCGGAATCGGCCCTACAACCAACCCTCCCGCTGGAAGCTGACCCACCGCGTGCCCGCGATAATGATGTGGTCCAACAGCGCGATCCCCAGCGCCGCCGCCGCACGCTGAACGTTCTTGGTCATCGCCATATCCTCCCGCGACGCAGCCGGATCGCCGCTGGGGTGGTTATG
This sequence comes from Acetobacteraceae bacterium, assembly GCA_025352375.1. GTDB lineage: Bacteria > Pseudomonadota > Alphaproteobacteria > Acetobacterales > Acetobacteraceae > Rhodopila. Next base: position 3,692 of record JANXTL010000334.1, read on the forward strand.
CACCAGAACGATGCCAATTGCGTCCAATTCCAGTGCTCGGCGTACGATCTCCCGCGGGTAGACCATGGTCTGGTTGACCGTGCCGCGGCCCTGGATTTCGTCCGCCAGCAGGCGGTTTTTGGCGTCCAGGAACAGCACGCGGGCCTGTTCCACGCGTTCGTGTGCCAGCGCCGCGGTCAGGTAGTCGAGCAGCCGGTTCCAGTCCCTCAGGATCGGTTGGGCCCGCACGGTATCGCGCAGCAGGCGCAGCGACGCGCCCTGCACGAGTTTCAGCGCGGCCGCCCCAGCCTCCCCCACACCATCGACCGCCAGCAACCGGGCTGGTTCGGCGGAGATTACCGCCTCGAAACTGCCGAAGCGGTCGAGCAGCAACCGAGCGACCGGCTTGGTGTCCCGACGGGGCAGGGCGAGGAACAGAAGCATCTCCAGCATCTCGTGATCCGCCAGTGCGTCCGGGCCGGCGGTGAGCAAGCGCGCGCGCATGCGGGCGCGGTGGCCGTCGACGCCGTGAATCATCGGACGCGGGTCGTCCGCCAAATCGAACAAGCTGTGGGCCTCAGCGAGTACCGCCGGTCGTGCTTTCGCGCGCATACAATCTCACCACCATCCGTCGTGGTGAGAAGGCTACCGGCAATTGGTAAAGATTCAGTTAACGCCGAAGGGCGGTTTGTCCATTCCAGCCGGGGAAACGGTGAAAATTTCGCACCCGTCCGCGGTCACGCCAATCATATGCTCGAACTGCGCCGACAGGCTGCGGTCGCGGGTGACGGCGGTCCAACCGTCGTCGAGCACCTTCACCTCCGGGCGGCCGGCGTTCACCATGGGCTCGATCGTGAAGAACATGCCGGGCTTCAGGACCGGGCCTTCCCCGCGTCGGCCGAAATGCAGCACGTTCGGGGGTTCATGGAAGCGGCGTCCGATGCCATGGCCGCAGAAATCGCGCACCACGCTGAACCGATGGCCCTCCACGAAGGTCTGAATGGCGTGTCCGACGTCGCCCAGCGTCACGCCGGGTTTCACCGCCGCCACGCCGCGCATGAGCGAGTCATAGGTAACGTCGATCAGGTTGCGCGCACGCGTGGATGGCTGCCCGGCCGCATACATGCGCGACGTGTCGCCATGCCACCCGTCCAGGATCACGGTCACGTCGATGTTGAGGATATCGCCGTTTTCCAGTTTCCGGTCGCCGGGAATGCCATGGCAAACGACGTGATTGATCGATGTACAGATGGATTTGGGGAAGCCGCGATAGTTCAGCGGCGCCGGAATGGCGCCGCGGGCAACGATGAAGTCGTGGCAAAGCTGGTCCAGCACGCCGGTGGGCACGCCGGGGCGCACATGCTCCTGGATCATGTCCAAGGTCTCGGCCGCCAGCCGACCGGCCGCGCGCATGCCGACATAATCCTCCGGCGCGTGGATCGTAATGCGTCTCGCGTCGGCTCCGCCGTCCATGCTCGTACTCCGCCCACCTTCTGCGCTGGTCGCTCCGCGCAACATGCGCATGCGGGGCTTCGGGCGCAAGATCGGACGTGACCCCGATAGCCAAACGAGCCCAAACCGAGGTATCAGGCCGGATGATTATCGACATGCACACTCACGCCGGGCGCCCCCGCCGCACCGGGGACGTGGATCGCGCGGTGCTCGCCACCATGGCGCCGGCCGGGGTCGCCGCGGCCGTGGTCGCCGCGATCGCGGACATTCCCATGATCCGCCGTAATCCCGACACCAAACGCCTGGAGAAAGTGCGCGACGCCGAACCCGGCGAATGCATGGCGGCAGTGGATAGTTATCTCACCAGCTTCGAAGCCTCGGGCATGCGGATCGCCCGCGAGCCCGGCGAAATCCGGGCAGGGGATTCGTCGCTGGTCCTGGCGATCGAGGGTTGCGACTTTCTGGAAGGCGACCTCGATCGGCTCGATCTTATGGAGGCGCGCGGCGTGCGCAGCATCCAGCTCACGCATTATCTGGTGAACGAAACCGGCGATATCCAAACCGAACCGCCGGTGCATGGTGGGCTGACAGCGTTTGGCGCCGCCGCTGTCCGGCGCATGAACGAGCGCGGCATCATCGTCGATGTCGCCCATTGCTCCGAGGACACGGTCAAGGGTGTGGTCGCCGCCACCTCGAAGCCGATCCTTTGCACGCACGCCAATTTGAAGGAACCGGGGCACCCGGATGGGGATCACCCCCGCTACCTCGGCCCCGACTACGCCCGCATGATCGTGGAAACCGATGGCGTCATCGGCGCCTGGATCGCGGTGCTGTGGCGGGAGAAACTGCCCGGCATGATCCGCCAGTTGTTCCGCACGATCGATGCGGTGGGCATCGACCACGTGGGCATCGGCACCGACCTGCCAGCCGGCATCGCGGCCACCGAAATGCCCAATTTCGCCCGCCACCCCGAACTCGTCGCCGCCATGCTCGACCGCGGCATGACGGCAGAGGAGGTCGAGAAGGTGTGTTCGGGTAACTGGCTCCGGGTCTTCAAAAAGGTACGCGGCGTATGATCCGGGATGAACAACGACGCGCCGCCGCCGAGGCCGCCGTCGCCCTGGTCGAAGACGGGATGGTCGTCGGGTTGGGCACCGGGTCCACCGCCGCGCACTTTATCGACGCCCTGATCCGTAGGGTGCGGGACGAGAAACTGAACATCGCCGCGATCCCCACATCGAAGCGCAGCGACCGGCAGGCGCGTGACGGCGGCATTCAGATGGTCAGCTTCGCGACGGTGAAGCAGGTAGACCTGACGGTCGACGGTGCGGATCAGATCCTGCGCGGGTCGCTCGACCTGGTGAAAGGCCTGGGTGGCGCGCTCCTGCGGGAAAAGATCGTCGCCGCCGCCAGCCGGCGGCTGGTGATTATTGCCGACGCGTCGAAGCTGGTGGATCGCCTCGGCGGCAAAATCCCCGTCCCGGTGGAGGTCGCCGAATTCGGCTGGGAATCGACCGCGGCCCGGATCGAGACATTGGGCGGCAAACCCGAACGGCGGTGGCCAAAGGGCACCGACCAACCGTTCCGCACCGACGGCGGCAATTACATCCTCGATTGCACCTTCGGCGATCTGGCAGACCCCGCTGGCCTGGAACGCGCCCTGTCCCAGACGATCGGCGTGGTCGAAAGCGGTCTGTTCATCGGCATGGCGGATATGGCGCTGGTTGGAACCGACAGGGGCGTGAAGCGCCTCGATAAGCCGGCTTAGCGACTAGAGCGTGATCGCCTGAGGTTGACTTCAACCTCGGGCGTGAATCACCAATCTCGCCTTGCACTTTCTGCCATTCATTGCGCGCGCCTTTGACCCGCCCTGTGCGCCGTGCCGTACTGTTGGTGTCGGGACGAAGGGCGTCCCGCCAACATTCAACCCATCGCCTCCGGCGCGGGTCGAACAAAGGGCTATGAGGCTTCGTGAAGCCTCGAAATCGTGCTGTTGTGAACGTTGTAAGTGCGGGCAATCTCGCAACGGCTCGCCCGCCGCAACGCGCGCGCTTCCTTCTGCTGATGTGGGGTGAGTGGGCGGACGAGAAGCCTTTGTGTGCTGCTCTTACGCAATTTTAGTGGCAATCTGGTCGAATAGGCTGGGATTGCTTTTATCATGTACGGTCATCAAAAATAGCGCCTTGCCTCCGCTCTTTTCCTCCCAGAGGTCGCCGACGTTGCATTTCTCTTTGCTGTCGTCGTTCGTCGCGTAGATTTTGCCCTTGTGCTCTACCACTAGCAGCCGCCCGTCCGTAAGCTCCGCCACGAAGTCAGGGTAAAACTTGGCCTTCGCCAACGGTAGCCAGAACCCACGGCGCTCAAGGTTGCGAACCCAATGCTTGACCTTGCCTGTCATATCGAGGGCTTTGGCGCACTCGTACTCCTCGCCCTTGTTATCAAGCTGTCCCACGGCGGCATAATAGTGCCGCTGGAATTGATAGGGGTGGCCTTGATACGTCCAGTGCGGGGCGTAGCCGGTCGGCGTGAAATCGAATTCGAAGGCGAAGCTGGTTTCAACGGCGGCTTGTGCCCCGAAAAGCGTTTGCTGATAGTGCGTCTCGCTCGCCTGTTCGCGGTAGTGGCCGATCTTCTGCGCCAGCACCTTCACCAGAATAAATTTCCAGCGGACAAGCGCAGTGAGGGCAAGGCCGCGCTTCTCGATCAGATAGGCAAGACTGCGCCGCACGAATTCCAGCAAGACAACCTGCGTGATGTCCTGCTGTTGCGCCTTGCGCTCAAGCCAGCGGCATAGCTGCTGCTCCGTCCATCCGGTATCCACAAGGTCAAGGTCAAACTGGTCGGCCTTGCCTATCGCCTTCTCGGTTATCTTCCCTGCGGCGTTGAGGTCGAGTTCCCATTGCACGCCGGTTTCCGTGAGGCGGAATTCCGACTCCGCGATTTCGGCGGCGTAGTCGAGCAAGCTCCACCCGCTCGCATCGAGGAAGGCGTCTTTTTCGGCAAGCTCAAGCTCGCCGTCGAGTTTGAAACACAGTTGCGGGACACGGAACGCGACGCCGCGTTGCGCGGGCGATGTGTGTTGCCGCCACACCGCCTTGTGGCGCTTCGCCTCGCTCTTAAGGTTTGCGCGTATCTCGACGGACTGCACGGCGGCGGCAAGGCGCGTGACGGTCGCCTCGTCCACGTTGCCCGTGAAGGTCACGCGGCTGCCTTGCTCGGTTTTCTCAATCGTAACCGTGGCCTGTTCTTCGGGGGTGAGGTCGAACGCGCTAAGGTCGTCCGGCAGTTCGATGACGGTCGGCGGCGGCGATGCGCTGAATAACCCCGCCCCGCCGGTCAATCCGAGGTCTGCCGGCGTCGGCTCAATGAAGGTGTCGGCCTCGCTGTCCTCGAATCCCATATCAACCAAGCGGTCGTGCAGCTGCTTGACCGCATTCGGCCATGACGCGCGGGACACATGGGCATAGGCGCGGTTAAGGTCGGGTTCTTTGCGGCGTTTTGCGTAGGGCATACGCAGCACCCGCCCCAAAATCTGCTCTACGTCCTTCTTGGAATTGACGGTTGCCGCCGAACAAAACACATAGGCGAACGAACAATCCCAGCCCTCCTTGAGGGCTTCGACCGTGATAACAAAATCAATCGCACAGTCGCGGGCAAAAAGATTGATGCCGTCAAGTTCCTTTTGGTCGCCGGTCACAACGGCGATTTTCTCGCGCGGGATCCTGTGCTGCTCCATGAGGTGTTTTAGAAGCACCTCCTTCGTAACCTCGCGCCCCTTTTCCTCGGCCTGAAACAGGATGATAGGCCGGATGTAATCGGCGTCTTTGGTGGCGAGGTCGTGCAACCTCTGCCGCGTCAATATGCTGTCCTGCACCGCATCTTCCCAGCTTTTATGCTCGGTCAAGCGGATGGGTAGCTTTATCATTTCCTCCGCCTTGAGTTCCGTGGCGGATACGTTGTGCAGCACGTTGCTATCGGGGGCTGGCGTTGCGGTGAACTCCACCACACAGGCCGCGTTGACGCGCTGCAAAACCTTTAAGCTCAAGGATGATGTGTTGTTGTGCGCCTCGTCCACGATGACCAGCGGGCGATTCAAAGTCAGCAGGTTGCAGAATGAGAATTTGATTTTTCCCTTGTCGTCGCCTTCCTCGATGCGTTCCATCCCCTCGGCGTTCTGGGGGACGGTCGAGAAATGCGGCTCGAGGTTCTCGTTATGGGCATAGACCTTGCGGCCGTCCGTGTTGCTGACGCGCAAGGTCTGCATCGTGCCGACGATGACGCAAGCCTGAGTCTGCAAATCGGCGGGCGTTATCTGCACGAAATCGGCAATGTCGAACACGCGAAAACGTCCGTCGAAGGCCGCGTGAAGCGCCTCGTAATTCGGGTTGCTCGGCTTCTTGAGCGTTTCAAGCGTCTGGGCGCGGATGGTGTTCGTTGGCACAAGCCAAAGCACAACGGGGAATTCGCGCTCAAGGTAGGCGTCCGCCGCGACCTTGACCGTGTGGGCGGAAAGCAGGGTCTTGCCGCCGCCGGTCGGCAAGCGAAGACACACATAGGGGGTGGTCGGAAGACCAACGAGCGGGCGATAGGGGCGCGGCTCCCGCACTCCGCTCTTGTCCATGCCGTCAAAGGCTGGCTTCGCCCCAACGATACGCGAGGCCTCAAGATAGCCTTTCAGCACATCGAGAGTCGCAGTTTGGTATTTTTTGAGGGCGAAGGTTGTCATCTGGCTTTCAGGTCGTAAGGGGTTTGCTTGAAAATGATGCCGAGGTCTTTGAGCCGCGCCGCGCTGATGCGGCAAGCCTCGCCATAGATGACCCTCTGGCCGTCATGGGGGGGCAGGGCGGCCAGAACCTTCGCGGTCAGGACGTTGCCGCCGTCCGGTCGCTTGTCGCCTAGGATGCCGTTGTAGAGCAGATAAAAGGCGGTTCCATCGTGCTTTCCGAGCAAGGCTTGCTTCGCCTTCTTGTGCAAGGCGGTGTGCGTCTCGGAAAACCAGATATGGGCGGCGAGGTGGGCAAAGCGGATTTCAGGATTGATGCGCCCCTCGGTGTCGAACACGGGCGCACCGAGTTTGTAGAAGCGAAAGCCTCCGCCGCCTTTCCATCCAACGGCTTCGGAAATGCCGCCCTGCTCGCCCTCGATGACCTTCCGCAAGCGCGGGACGCAATGCGTCACGGCATGGTCGCCCGTCTCGATGCCGATATATCGACGCTCCATCTTGTGCGCGACGGCTGCGGTCGTGCCGGAGCCAAGAAAAGAGTCAAGCACGAGGTCGCCGCTAGCAGTCGCAATCTGCAAAATTCTTTGAATTAGGCGCTCCGGCTTAGGGGTTCCAAATATTTCTTCCGAAAGAGCAAGTTTCTTTAGTTCATATTTGGCTTGCCTGTTATGACCGGTTTCTTCAAGCTCTGCCCACAAAGTCGAGGGCGGAAGCGCCTTCATATCGGCTAAATATGTGCGACGACGAATATTCGTTTCGTCTTCCGTAAATCTGATTTCACCACTTGCAATTTTCTCTTGGATAGTATCCTTAGACCAACGCCAGCCGTTCTTAGGAGGCTTAATTATCTTTCCACTTGGCGATACCAGATCAAATGTGAGATTTGGTCTTGGAGCTGGTGAATTCAGAGGGTTCCCGTCAAAATAAGCACCTCTTAGGTCGCCATCTGGATTCTTGAAATGCGTTCTTTTGGAAGCTGCGTCTGTATCTTTGATTGTCATCCAGCTGTCTCGTTTTGAAAAAACGTGAATCCAATTATGGTCAGCTGAAAATTGTTTTGCATCGTTGTTACTGTTATCTGTCGAGCGCCAAACGAGTGAATTAACAAAATTTCCTCTACCGAAGACCTCATCCATTATGACTTTAAGATAGTGCCCTTCATTATCATCGATTGTTACCCAGATACTTCCGTCCTCGGCCAATAGCTCTCGCAGAAGCTCAAGGCGGGGGAACATCATCGCCAGCCACTGGCTGTGCTCTAGCCCATCTTATTCACCGCATATCT
>JANXTL010000347.1 GCA_025352375.1 Acetobacteraceae bacterium
CCAAATCGGGATCGAGGCGATGCACCACCCAATACCAAGGCCGATGCCCGCGATCATCATTACAAGGCCGCCCCCCCCCTCCACCGGCCTAATTAGAACACCGGCGCGATCCAGCGCGGTCGCAGCGAGCAGGACACACAGGAAACCGGATAATGGGCCGAACAGCAGGAACGCGAGCACACGACCGAACCAGTGGCCCATGAGCCATAACCAGAGAACCCCACAGACCGCACCGACCGCGACCACTACTCCGATGATATGCATGACATTTCCCTCCTTTGGAGGATTTGAGCATGTCATGTTTACACCAACCAGATAGGAAAAACCATGGCTTTCTTCAGCACCTACGCCGAAACCAAACTGGTCGACGCGCTTTATCGCGCTCAGGCCCTAGGCGCCCCGGCAACCTTGTATGCCTCGCTACAAATGGAACGGCGCCAGCACCGATTTTTCGTACGTTGCCTTGTTGGCGGTAAACCAGACGCGGTCGTTGTTCGCCGCCAGCCCTTTCAGGAAGGCAAACGTCGCTGGCGGGAATCCGGTGAAACTAGCCACGGCCCGGCGCGATGAAGCGCCACGGCGCGGTTTCCTTGGTAATGTCGGTCATGACCTCGATCAGCGTCGGCGCGTTGGTGGCCAGCGCGTCCTTCAGCGCGGCTTTGAGGCCCATCGCGTCGGTCACCCGCCACGACGGGACGCCGAAGCTACGGGCGAACATCTGGAAGTCGGGATTTTTCAGCTCCGAACCCGAGGGACGGTCGTTGTACAGGCGCCGCTGGTCGCGCAACACGTTGCCATACGCGGAGTTGTTGAACAGGATCGTGACCAGATTGATGCCGTGCTGCACCGCCGTCGCCAGTTCCGCGCCGCCGAACAGGAAGCCGCCGTCGCCGGTCAGCGCCACCACGGGCCGATCCGGATGCGCGACTTTCACCCCCAACGCCGTCGGGAAACCCGCGCCAAGCGTGCCGGAGAAACCGGAGGTCACCAGCGACCGAGGCGAATAGTATGGAAAACCGAACCAGGACACATACCCAGCCTGGGTCATTTCGTCGCACAGGATACCGTTTTCCGGCAATTCCTCCCGAATCACATTCAGGAACGACATTTGCGGCTGGACGCTTTGGATTTCTTCCAGTGCGGCGGCCTTGGCGGCGGCGATGCGGGACGGGGTCGGCCGCGCGGCGACAAGCTTGGTCAACGCCGCCGCCGCGTCGGCGGTATCGGCAACGATACCCACATCGACCTTCAGGCGCCGCATCTCCGCTGGATCGATGTCGATACGGGCAATTTTCAGGCCGGTGGGGATGGTGCCCCAGCGCATCGTCGGCACCTCCAACCGCGTACCGAACGCGACGATGAGGTCGGTTTCCGGCCACAACCGGTAAGCGGCGGCAATGCTCAAACTGAGCGGGTTGCGGGAGTCGACCACACCCTGGCCGGTGCGGAACGACACCACCGGCGCGCCGGTGCGTTCGGCGAGCGCCAGGATTTCCGGGCCGGCGTTCTGCGCCCCGCCGCCGATCCAGATCATCGCGTTGGATGCGGCATCCATCAGCTTGGCCACCGCCTCGATCTTCGCCGGATCGGGCGTAGGATTCGGGGCCAGGGGCAACGGATCGTGGGCATTCACTTCCGCCGCCGTATGAAACTGCTCCCACGGCATTTCCAACGCGACCGGGCCGGGGCGGCCGGACTGCATCTCCTGGAACGCCCGCGCAACGAGGTACGGGGCCTGGCTGGGGTGTTCGATTCGGTCGGCGTATTTGAGCAGGGATCGCAGGGTGGCCAACTGATCCGGCAGCTCATGCAACGCACCCCGCAACCGCCCAATCAGCTCGCTCGGCACCTGTCCCGTCAGGCACAGCACTCTCGCGTTGACGCCCCAGGCGGTGGCCAGCGCTGCGGTGGTGTTCAGCACGCCAGGGCCGGGCACCACGGCATAAGCGGCCGGGCGGCCCGTAGAATAGGCATAGCCAAGCGCCATGTAGGCCGTGGTTTGTTCGTGCCGAGCATTGATCAGCCGCAGGCGGTTGGCGTTCCGGGCAAAGGCATCGAACAACCCGTAGACCTGCACCCCCGGCAGGCCGAACATGGTGTCCAGTCCATGCCGCAGCAGCCCATCGACGATCGCTTCCCCGCCGGTCATCCGTGCCATGTGTGTATTCCCATCGGTTGGTTGAGGCGAAAGTGGCACCGGATCGGGCCGACGGCAATTGGCGTACCGCAGATTCGCATTGCGGAGGGCGACGCGAAGCCCTACGATCGATTCAATACAAAAAAGGGAGAAACTGTCATGCATTCAACCCATCTCGCAGCGTCGCGCCGCGGCCTGCTCGCGGGGGCCGCTTTGGTCGGCACTGCCGGCCTATTGGCCAGCCCCAGCTTGGCCAAAGTCACCATGCCCGCCGGGCAGGCGCCGTATTTTTACCGCTTCAAACTGGGCGACGCCCAGGCAACAGTCGTATCCGACGGCCCGCTCGCGCTCGGCAATCCCAGCGGGGCGTTTCTGGGTCTGAGCAAAGTAGAAATGGACCGCCAACTGACTGACAATTTCCTGCCGACCGACAATGTCGTGCTGGAGCAGAACATCCTGGTCATCACGATCAACGGCAAGACCGCGCTGTTCGACACCGGCATGGGCAGCGTCGCCGCGTTCGGCCCCACCACCGGCCAGTTGATGAAAACCTTGAAGGCGGCAGGCATCGACCCAGCCGGGGTGGATGCGCTGGTGCTGAGCCATGCGCACATAGACCATTGCGGCGGCATCATGTCCGACGCCGGCAAGCGCAATTTTCCGAACGCCCAGGTCTACATCGCGCAGGCCGATTACGACTACTGGACTAACGAGTCCACCGTCGGGCCGAAGCTGAAAAGCTTCTACGATCAGGCGCGCAAGAACCTGACGCCGAACCGCGACCGGGTCCATTTCGTGAAGGACCACGAGGAGTTCCTGCCCGGTATCACCGCTTTATATGCGCCCGGCCATACGGTGGGGCACACGGTGTTCATGATAAACTCGGCTGGAAAGTCGCTATGCTATATCGGCGACCTGACGCACCACCCGGTGCTGCTGATGGAAAAGCCGCTGACCGAGTTCGCCTACGACACCGATCCCAAGCAGTCGGCGCAGTCGCGTGTGCGCATGCTAACCATGCTGGCTGCCAACCGCATCCCCGTTCTGGCCTATCATTTCGCCTGGCCGGGCATGGGCAACCTGGTCAAATTCGGCGACGGGTTTAAGTACCTGCCGGCACCGATGGAGATGATGGCGATGCCGGCAGCTAAATAATTACGCCGCCGACCGTTCGTATCAAACCCGCCCGTCCTTCAGCGTCATCTGCGCCAGCAGGCGACGCTTGGCGGCGATGGTGTCGCTGTCGATGAGCGGGAAATTGCCGTCGCGCAGCTCCCACATCGGCGTTGGCGTCCGGTTTCAGGGTGACAACCCTGCCCTCATATCCCATGACTTGCGCGGGGATCGATGTTCGCATGTCCCAAACCGGCGTCTTTGTCGCACTGGTGGATTTAGATTGCCAATTTATGCGTCTAGCGTCATTGCTTCTTCAAAAAAATTGGACATATTGGCGCTCGGGCGCAAAAAAAAGCTGTCCAGGCAATCCTGCCAAACTTGGAGGATACCGATATGATGAACACAGGCACAGGCGCACGTGCATTCATGCTGATCGCCGCGCTCGGGCTTACGGTCCCTATGAATGGCTGTGCCAACAGCGGAACCCGGGCATGGGTGGCTGGCCTGGAAGCATCCTGCCGGGGAGGCGATCGACAGGCTTGCGCGCAACTCCCTGCGGCCCAGGCGCAGGCCAGCCAGGAAACCAGCGAGAATACCGAAAACGTTGCGCTCGGCCTGCTGCTCGCCCCGCTGGTATTCCTCGCCGCCGTCGCAGCTTCACGGCCCCCGCCGCCCGACGAGGTGATAATCGTTAGGCGTTGCCGTTGGTGCTGAACGGGAGGGGGCCCGTCAGAGAGTCAGCAGGGATTTCCGGACCCCCTAGGCACTAAGCGGGCTGGCGGAGTTTGAGCGCGAGCCGATCTACCGTTCCCCACGCATGGTCACCTCGATCCGCTGGCTGCGAGCACTTTTAAGCTTGATCCTATGAGTGCTCGTGACAGGTTCGGCGCCCTCGACTAAAGAAAAAACGATGTCCGGTTCCGTATTCACGACGGCGGAGAATCATAGGCGGACACGGATCGGCAATGGGGGCGCGCCGCTACGCATAAAATCACTCGACGAAGACTCCGGGATCACGAGCAACGTGGGGCGGTTCGATACCAATCGTCAAGAAATAACCAGTCCTCTAGCCCATCTCATACCATGTGTGGACGGCCCGCTGTGTTCAAGAGCCAGCGCCTACAAATCAGCGGATTGACCCCAAGATTTCTGCACTCCCAAAACGTCAGGCTCTGACGGAGCTCCTGCCGACGCCGAACCTTGCTGTCCTGATCAA
>JANXTL010000350.1 GCA_025352375.1 Acetobacteraceae bacterium
GCCGGTTTCGGATGGGCGACCTTCCTTGCTCCATTTCTGCCAACCGCCGTTCAACACCGCGGCGTTGTCGTGACCGAATTCCCGCATGAGCCACCACACCCGCGTCGCCCACCAGGGGTTAGCGGTGCTGTAGGTCACCACCCGGGTGTTGTTGCCGATCCCGAAACGGCGCATAGCGGCGACGAAACCGGCAGCCGTCGGGCGCATGAAACTGGTCTTCTGCGTCGAGTCCGATACGTCGCGCTGCACGTCGCAAAACTGGGCGCCTTTGACATGCCCCTTCTCATAATCCACCAAGCCAGGCTCGATCTTATACGGCCCGCTCGGCTGAATCCGCAGATGCACGGTGCAATCCAGAACGACCACATCGGGATTGCTGAGATTCTGTTCGAGCCAATCGGTCTCGACCAGAAATTCAGGATGAACAAACCCGGTCATGGCTCAGTGTCCCGGTGCGAGTTCGGCGAGTTCGATCACCACGTTCCCCGTCGCCGAGGGATCCAGGAACACGATCTTCGACCCGCCATGCCCGGTTTTCCACGTGTCGCTCTGCAGCTTCACGTTCTTGGCTTTTAACTCGGCGATCGCGCCCTCGATATCCTCCACTTCGAAGCAGATGTGAAACAGGCCGGTGCCCTTCTCGGCGATCCATTTGGTCACGCCGGACTCCGGCCCCTGCCCTTCCAGCAATTCGATGTAGGTCTGACCCACCGGCAGCATGGCCAAACGAGTCTGTCCGATCTGTTCCTCGTATTCGAGCTCCAGCCCGAAGGTATCGCGCATCAGGTCCAGCGATTGCTTCATTGAGTCCACCGCGATGGCGATGTGTTCCACACGCTTGATTTTCATGGCGTTTGTTCCTTTCAGGAAATCGTAACTCCGCTGTCCACCGGATAGACATGGCCGGTGACGACGCGGGATTCGTCGGATGCCAGGAACACCGCCATGTTGGCAATGTCCTCGGGCTCGATCAGTCCCACCAGATGCGACTGCGCCAGCTTGTCCAGCGCGGTGTTGCCGGCGACCAGCGCGCGCACCCGGTCGGTCATGGTGGCGGACGGCGCGATGGCGTTCACTCGCACTTTCTGGGGTGCGAATTCCACCGCCATCGAACGAGTCATCGATGCCACGCCACCTTTCGCGGCGGTGTAGCAATCGCGGCCGGGGATGCCCATCAGCGCAACGTTGGACGACATGTTGATCACCGATCCACCGCCAGACGCAATGATCGCCGGAATACCGAAGCGGCAACCGAGGAAGGTGCCGAACAGGTCCAGCTTGATGACCCGCCAGAATTCTTCGAGCGGTGCGTCCACCACGGTATTGTCGATGTTGGTGGACCCACCCGCGTTGTTGTGCAGCACATGCAGGGCGCCGTAGTGCTGCACGCATTTCGCGATGGTCGCCTGGATGCTGTCGGGTTCGGTCACGTCGGTGCGAATGAAAATCGCATCGCCACCGGCCTGCGCGATAATTTGTGCGGTCTGCTCCCCGGCCGCGGTGTTCAGTTCGGCAACGACCACCCTGGCACCCTCGGCCGCCATTTTCTTTGCGGTCGCGCGGCCGATACCGGTGCCGGAACCGGTGATGAGCGCTACCTTGCCTGCCAGACGTGCCATGGCGTGTCCCCCTTTTGTTATCGCCGAGATCGAAATAACGCTTCTACCGGCTCAATTCCTTCGTCATCTCATCGATTCCGCTCACCGTCAGGGGGAACATCCGTCCCTCCATTGCATCGTTCAGCATGGCAATCGACCGCACATGCCCCCAGCTTTGCTTCGGTGTTGGGTTCAACCAGGCAGCCCGCCGGTAGTGCCCTTTCAGCCGGTCGAGCCACACCGTTCCCGCTTCCTCGTTCCAGTGCTCGACCGATCCGCCGGCCATGGTGATTTCGTAGGGGCTCATGGCACCGTCGCCGACGATAATCAGCTTGTAGTCCGGGCCGTAGGTTCGCAGCACCTGCCAGGTGGGGATGACTTCTTCATGCCGGCGGCGGTTGTTTTTCCACACCCGCTCGTAAGGGCAGTTGTGGAAATAATAGTACTCCAGATGCTTGAATTCGGTCCGCACGGCCGAAAAAAGTTCCTCGGTCAGTTTCACGTGGTCGTCCATCGACCCGCCGATATCGAACAGCATCAGCACCTTCACGTTGTTGTGCCGCTCCGGCACCATTTTCAAATCCAGCGAGCCCGCGTTTTTCGCCGTCGCAAGGATGGTGTCCGGCAGATCGAGTTCCGTCGCCGCGCCCTGCCGAGCGAAGCGGCGCAGCCGGCGAAGGGCCAGTTTCATGCCGCGGGTGCCCAACTCCACCGTATCGTCGAGATCGCGAAATTCCCGCTTATCCCACACCTTCACGGCGGTGCGGTTGCGGGATTTGTCCTGGCCGATGCGCACGCCCTCGGGGTTGGCGCCGTATGCGCCGAAGGGGGATGTGCCGGCGGTGCCGATCCATTTCGAGCCGCCCTGGTGGCGTTCTTTTTGCTCCGCCAGCAGTTCCTGCAAGCGCTTCATCAGCGCGTCGAAGCCGCCCATGGATTCGATTTTCGCCATTTCCTCGGGCGACAGCATCTTTTCGGCCAGCTTGCGCAGCCATTCCTCCGGCAGGTCCTGGACCTTCACGCCCTCCGGCATTTCCAGCCCTTTGAAACAGGCACCAAACACCCGGTCGAATTTATCGAGATGCCGTTCGTCCTTCACCAGGGTGGCGCGGGCCAGGTAATAAAAATCTTCGACGCTGTATTCCGCGACCCCGGCCTTCATCGCCCCCATCAGGGTCAAATATTCCGTGATGGAGGCCGGCAGCCCCGCCGAACGCAGCCCGAGGACGAGGTGAGAGAACATCAGCCCCCCCGGCGCGCCAAAAACGCCAACCGCTCGAACAAATGCACGTCCTGTTCGTTTTTCAGCAGGGCCCCGTGCAGCGGCGGAATGACCACATGTTTTTCATTGGCGCGCAGAGCCTCAATGGGCAGATCCTCTACCATCAGCAGCTTCAGCCAATCCAGCAATTCCGACGTTGCTGGCTTCTTCTTCAGCCCGGGAACCTCGCGGACCTGGAAGAAAACGTTCAGCGCCTCGCGCGCCAGATCCTTGCGGATGTCGGGGTAGTGGGTTTGGACGATCAATTCCATCGTCGCACGATCCGGGAAGCGGATGTAATGGAAGAAGCAACGGCGCAGGAAGGCGTCCGGCAGCTCCTTCTCATTGTTCGACGTGATGATCACGATCGGGCGGAACTTCGCTGCCACCGTCTTGCGGGTTTCGTAGACAAAGAACTGCATGCGGTCGAGTTCCAGCAGCAGGTCGTTGGGAAACTCGATGTCGGCTTTGTCGATCTCGTCGATCAGCACCAGCACCTGCTTGTCGGCATCGAACGCGTCCCACAATTTACCGCGCACGATGTAATTGCCGATGTCGCGCACCCGCTCGTCGCCTAACTGGCCGTCGCGCAGGCGGGACACCGCGTCGTATTCATACAGGCCCTGCTGCGCCTTGGTGGTGGATTTGACGTGCCACTCGATCAGCGGCATGCCCAAAGCCTCGGCGATCTCATGCGCCAGCACGGTCTTGCCGGTGCCAGGCTCCCCCTTCACCAACAACGGCCGCTGCAACGTGACCGCAGCATTAACCGCCACCTCCAGGTCGCGGGAGGCGATGTAACGCTCGGTGCTCTTGAATGCGGCCACGCTGGATCCCTTTCTTTGTCGGCGGGGATTGTCGGGGGTTCGTTGGAGGGAAGCAAGGCCAGGGCTCTGTCCCGGACTGGCCAAAGGACGGAGCGTGCTGGCGCCCTCTTAAGCCGCAACCTCCTCCACCGGCTCCAAAGCGGGCCGCCCCCTAATCATGTCGGAAGCCTTCTCCGCGATCATCATCGTGGAAGCGTACGTGTTGGACGATGGCATGTTCGGCATGATCGACGCATCGACCACCCGCAAGCCCTGCATCCCATGCACGCGCAACTGGTCGTCCACCACGGCGCTGGGGTCGGTTGCCGGGCCCATGCGGGCGGTGCCGATCAGATGGTAGGCAGTGGAACCGTATCGCCGGGCGAAATCCAGCAGTTCATCGTCGGTCTGGATGTCGGTGCCGGGTAGTTCCTCGCGGTCGTAATAGGGTGCGAGTTCCGGGCTTTGCAGCAGCCGGCGGGCCAGTTTCATGCCGGCGACCAGCACGCGGCGGTCCATGCTGTCGGCCAGGTAGTTCGGCTGGATGATGGGATCGGTGAACACGTCTGCCGAGCGGGCCCGCACGTAGCCGATGCTTTCGGGCCGGTG
Source organism: Acetobacteraceae bacterium (assembly GCA_025352375.1). Classification (GTDB taxonomy): domain Bacteria; phylum Pseudomonadota; class Alphaproteobacteria; order Acetobacterales; family Acetobacteraceae; genus Rhodopila. Next base: position 4,275 of record JANXTL010000350.1, read on the forward strand.
CTGCCAGACGCCGCAGGTCATGCCGGGGAAATCGTCCAGCAAGCCAACGAAGCCGTCCTTGTAGCTGGCCGGGGAGAACACGCCCTGCATATCCGCGAGGTCCATGCTCTCGTCGGATTTCCAGAACCAGTGCACCAGAGACGGCGTCAGCGCCAGGATCGACGGCCGCCCGGTGGCCCAGCGCGCCATCTGACCGGCCAGCGCCAGGCCTTTGGACATTTCGTTCATGGTGCGGATGTTCTTCACGCGTGCAACCAGCCGCACCGAGTAATGGTCGCGGAAATTCTCCCCCACGCCGCGCAGTTCGTGCACCACCGGAACACCCAGTTCTCCCAGCAACGATGCCGCGCCGATGCCGGAAACCTGCAACAGCCTCGCGGTGTTTACCGTGCCGCTGCTGACGATCACCTCGCGGCGGGCATGCACTGTTCGGCGGGTACTGCGATCGAGGTCGTTGACGTATTGCACGCCGGTGGCGCGTTTGCCGTCGA
>JANXTL010000005.1 GCA_025352375.1 Acetobacteraceae bacterium
TGGTACGGCACCGACAAACTCACCGGCCCCGCGCAAATTCGGGAATGCGTCGGCACGGTCGAAAAGCTTGGCTACGACGTGCTGTGGTATCCGGAATCGCGCGGCAACGAATCGTTCTCCGTTGCCGGGTTCATGCTGTCCTGCACGACGCGCTTAAAGATCGGCAGCTCCATCGCCTCGATCTACGCGCGGGATGCGTTCACCTCGCGACGGGGCATGATGACGCTGAATCAGCTTTATGGGGAACGTTTCATCCTCGGGCTGGGCGTCAGTCATCCGCCGATGGTCGAAGGCCTGCGCGGCCACGTCTACGAAAAGCCGATCCCGGCGATGCGCAACTACCTGAACGGTATCATGAAGAATGAAACCGGAGCTGCCGACTGGCCCATCTGCGTCGCCGCGCTCGGACCGCTGATGATGAAACTGTCCGGCGAAATGACCCAGGGCGCCATCCCCTACAACACCAACCCGCGGCACACCGCCGAGGCCGCGAAAATCCTCGGCCCTGGGAAATGGCTGGCGATCGAGCAGAAGGTGACGCTGGAAACCGACCCCTCCAAGGCACGCGCTTTGGGGCGGAAGGAGTTGGCGCGCTATCTGACGCTGGATAATTACCGCAACAATTTCCTCCGCATTGGCTTCACCGAGGCCGATCTGGTCAATGGTGGCTCCAACGATTTCATCGACCAGATGTGCCTGTGGGGCACGCCCGAGCAGGTGAAGGCTGGGCTTAGGGCACATTTTGCCGCCGGCGCCACGCATGTCGCGATCCAGCCGGTGCACGACGACGGCGACATCGGCGCCCGCGACCACATCCTCGCGGCATTGGCCGACACATGATCGATCCGGCCACCGATCGCGTTCTGATCACCGGCGCGGCCGGTGCCATCGGCACCGCGCTGCGCAACGGCCTGCGGGCGGGTTGGGCGAACCTGCGCCTGACCGACGCCCGCCCGATTCAAAACCCGACGAACAATGAAGAAGCCATTGTCACGGATGTCAGCGATCGCGCCGCGGTCGAGAAGCTGATGGTGGGGGTCAAAGCCGTCGTGCATCTGACAGGTGTGGGTGGTGAATACACCTTGGAAGATTTGTTCCGCATCAACGCGCGCGGCGTCTTCGACGTGTTCGAAGCAGCGCGTCTGGCCGGCGTGGAACGCATCGTCTACGCGTCGTCCAACCACGCCTTCGGTTGCTACCCGATCACCGAAAATGTCCACCCCGGTTTACCGCCACGGCCGGACAGCATGTACGGGGCGTTCAAGGTGTTCGGGGAGACGATGCTGCGGGCGTATTTCGACCGGCACGGCATCCGGTCGGTGGCCATGCGCATCGGAACCTACCGCACGGAACCGATCGATCAACGATCTCTGGCGACCTGGCTCAGCCCTGGCGATGTGGCGCGTCTGGTCGATGCGTCATTGCGCCACCCCGATCCAGGCTGCCTGATCGTGAACGGTTATTCCGCCAACACGCGCATCAAGACGCACGATCCCAACTGGGAGTTCCTCGGCTACAAGCCCTTGGACAACGCGGAGGACTACGTCGAGACGCTGCGCGCCAAGGGCGTCGATGTCGACGGCCCGTGGGAGTGGCCCGAACACGGCGGTCACCATGCTCGGGTACCGGAACGAAAGCCCCGTTAATCGGCGGCTTCCGCATAGGCCTCCAACGGCGCGCAGGTGCAGACCAGATTGCGGTCGCCGTAGACATTGTCCACCCGCTTAACCGGTGGCCAGTATTTGGAGGCCGCGACCCACGCAAGCGGAAACGCCGCTTGCTCCCGTGTATAGGCATGCGTCCATACGTTCGCCATGACCTCCCGCGCGGTATGCGGCGCCCGTTTCAGGGGATTATCCGCGCGATCGAACGTTCCCGCACCGATGGCGGCGATTTCCGCTCTGATGGCGATCATTGCGTCGCAGAACCGGTCGATCTCGGCTTTCGATTCGCTCTCGGTCGGTTCGATCATCAACGTGCCCGCCACCGGCCACGACATGGTGGGGGCATGGTAGCCGTAATCCATCAGGCGTTTAGCGATATCTTCCACCTGGATGCCGGCCTCGGCTGCGAAACCGCGGCAGTCGATGATGCACTCGTGCGCCACCATCCCGCCCGGGCCAGTGTAAAGGATCGGGTAGGACCCGCGCAGCCGAGCAGCGATGTAGTTGGCGTTCAAAATCGCCACTTCCGAGGCTCGCTTTAACCCGGTCGCGCCCATCATACGGATATAAGCGTAGGAGATCGGCAGGATCAGCGCGCTGCCGAACGGCGCGGCGCACACTGGGCCGATGCCGGTCGCCGGCCCCGCGTCGGGGCGCAGGGGATGGTTGGGCAGGAACGGCACCAAATGCGCCGCCACGCCAACCGGACCCACGCCAGGACCTCCGCCGCCATGCGGGATGCAGAACGTTTTGTGCAGGTTCAAATGGCACACATCCGCACCGACCAGGCCGGGCGATGTCAGTCCCAACTGCGCGTTCATGTTGGCGCCATCCATGTAGACCTGCCCGCCGGCTTCATGCACCAACTGGCAAATGTCGCGGATCGCGGCCTCGAACACGCCGTGCGTCGACGGATAGGTAATCATCAGCGCTGCGAGTTTGTCGGCATGCAGCGCGGTCTTGGCGCGGAGGTCGGTCAGATCGACGTTGCCCTCCTTGTCGCAGGCCACGACCACGACGCGAAGCCCTGCCATCGCGGCGCTGGCGGGGTTGGTGCCATGGGCCGAAGACGGGATCAGGCATACATCCCGCAGGGATTCGCCGCGCGATGCATGCCAGGCGCGGATGGCCAACAGTCCAGCATATTCGCCCTGCGATCCGGCGTTAGGCTGCAACGACACACCAGCGAACCCGGTGGCCTCGCACAACCATTGCTCCAGGCGGTGGATCAGGGTGACAAAACCCTCGGTCTGATCGGCGGGCGCGAATGGATGAATATCGGAAAAACCCGGCCAGGTAATGGGGATCATTTCGGCGGAGGCATTCAGTTTCATCGTGCACGATCCCAGCGGGATCATGCTGCGGTTCAGTGCAATATCCTTGTCCTCAAGCCGCTTCAAATATCGCAGCATCTCGTGCTCGGCGCGATATTGGTTGAACACCGTCTGTTCCAGGAACGGCGAGCGGCGCTGCAAAGCGTCCGGAATGCCACCCGAGGCACCCGCCAGTTCACCGCCCAAAAGTCCCGCCAACCGGACCAGCTCGTCCCGCGTAACGGTCTCGTCCAGCGCTACCGCGATCGCACCATCCAGTGGGCGAACATTGAAGCCCGCCGCTACGAATGGCGCCGCATCGGCCCCATCGATCACGATCGTATCGAAAAATGCGCCATACCGCAGGCGCGAACCGGCGCAGGCGGCCAACATCCGAGCCTGCAAATTCACCCGTTGGGCGATGCGGCGGAGGCCTTCTGGGCCGTGCCACACGGCATAGAAACTCGCCATCACCGCCAGCAACACCTGCGCGGTGCAGATGTTGGAGGTCGCTTTCTCGCGGCGGATATGCTGCTCCCGGGTCTGCAGGGCGAGACGATATGCCTGGGCTCCACGTGAGTCAATCGACACGCCGACCAGTCTTCCGGGGAGAGCGCGCTTGTACTCGTCTTTGGTGGCGATATAGGCGGCGTGTGGTCCTCCGTAGCCCATTGGGACCCCGAATCGTTGGGAGGATCCGACAGCAATGTCGGCGCCGAGTTCACCAGGCGGCGTCAGAAGTGTGAGTGCGAGAGGATCAGTGGCCATGGCTGCGATGGCGCCCTTTGCGTGCAGAGATGCGATGGCGTTGCGGTAGTCGATGATGTGGCCGTGGGTGCCGGGGTATTGAAAGATAGCGCCGAAGACTTCTTCGGGCTTGAGGTCAGTTGCGGCATCGCCGATGACGAGTTCCCAGCCGAGCGGCTTGGAGCGCGTCTCCAGCACAGCGATCGTCTGCGGATGACAGTTCCGGTCAACAAAGAAACGGGTCTGATCAGACTTGGCGACACGTTTAGCCATTCCCATGGCCTCGGCGGCCGCAGTTGCTTCGTCG
>JANXTL010000035.1 GCA_025352375.1 Acetobacteraceae bacterium
GTTGTCACCGACAGGTCGGCGTTGCCCCATATAACCGGCTCGTGCGCGTCGGCGGCGACCACCGTCTCCTGGGTCCTGGTCGGAGTGAGAGGATTCGAACCTCCGGCCCCTGCGTCCCGAACACAGTGCTCTACCAGGCTGAGCTACACTCCGGCCAACGACGTCCGGTCACCCGCGCGTCGGAGGCGGGCATATAGCGGTCCCTGTCCGGGCAGGCAAGGCCGCATTCGGCTTGCGTCGTTATTCGGCCGCGACGCCGAAGCGTGGGGCGTTCTCAAGATCGTCCTTGAGAGCGTCCGGCCCCTCGGTCGGCAGCAACTCGAGAAAATTCAGTCCGGCGTCGATGTCGTTTTCCCACATCTCGCGCGGAAGCTCGTACAGCAGTTCCACCCCGTAGCCGTTGGGGTCGTTGATGTAGACGCTGTGGGTCACCCCGTGGTTGATCCGCATATTGAATGTGACGCCCTTGGCCTGGAGCTCCTCCAGTTTGGCCTGCCAGGACTCGCGGTCGGGCATCGCGATGGCGATGTGGTTGATGGCTTGCGGCGTGGTGAACGGGTTCCAGCGGCCCTCGGGCGCGGCTGGCAGTGCGGGGTTTTCCACCAGCGCCACATCGTGGTGGGTGAATTTGCCGTCATGGTCGCCGCTGTAGAACTGCATTTTCGGTAATTTCCCCATCTCCGGGCGGGCTTTCAGGGCGCCGACCTGTTTGAGGCCGACCATTTCGGTCCAGAAGCGGTGGGATTCGTCCATATCGCGGACGTTGAGCACAACGTGTTTCACGCCAACAGGGCCGCGGGCCATGGGATCCTCCTGGTTAAGTCCCAGCCAGCAAGCGACTATAAATCGCCGGCCGCAAGCACTATTTTGTCTCGCCGTGTCCACCACCAGCCGGACGCCAGCACGCACACCAACCCCACCGAGGCCACCAGATCGATCGCCAGCATGGGCCCGACGAAGTCCGCCACGGCACCGAACAGCAGGATGCCCAGCGGCCCCATACCGATGCAAACCGTCAACAGCCCCATCAACCGCGATCTTATGCGACCGGGCGTGTGCAGCACGATTAACGACGTCTGCATGTTGGCGAAGGCCGACGACCCGAACCCTCCGATCGCCAGGAGCGCGCAGGCGAGGGGGAAATACGGCACGAGCGGCATCAGGATGACGCAGACCATGAGGAGCAGGGAGCCGCCGATCATCAGTTGCCGCCCGGTCAGGCGCGGCGTGCTGGTGGTCAGCCAGATTCCGCCGAGGAAGGCGCCGAACGACTCCGACGCCGCCAGAACCCCGACCAGCGTGGGGGAGACCATGAACACCATTTTGCCGATCGGGGCGATCAGCGCGGAATAGGGAAACCCCAGCAAATTCATAAAGATGGTGACCATCAGCACGCCGGCAATGGTGACGTTGCCGCGGGCGTAGGTTACGCCCTCCGCCAAGTCGCGGGGCACCTGGCTGACGACCAGCCGGCGGCTGTCCTGGTGGTAGCGCAGGCCAAATGACAGAAACCCCGCCAGGGCGAACACGCAAGCCGAGGCCGTGTAGGACCCCGCGATCCCCACCCCCTGATAGATTGCGCCGGCCGCGATTGGGCCGATCAACCGCGTGAACGAGTTCGACATCGTGTCCAGCGCCAGTGCTCGGGAAACCAGCGGGCCGTCCACACACTCCCCCACCATGCGGCGTCTTGTGGCCATTTCGGTGGACCAGACCACCCCCGTGACGGCCGCCGCGACGCCGAGGTGCCAGGGGCGGGCAACGCCGAACGCCGCGAGGACGGCGATGCTGCCCGACGACAGGCACGCCATGATCTGCCCCGTCAGCAAGACGTGCTTGCGATTGAGGGATTCGCTGATCACACCGGAGAAGGCGCCGAGCAGAAGCATGGGCATGGTGCGGGCGGCGGAAACAAGAGCGACGTCCAGGCCGGAACCGGTCGCATCCAGGGTGAACAAAGCGGCCGACAGCAACTCAAACCACCGCATGGTATTCGCGCAGCAGCCGATGCCCCACAGGCGCACGAAGGATGGAGCGGCCAGAAGCGCGCGTAGGCCTGTTGTGCTGGACGTTCCCGTGGTTATCATGCGCCCCTAGGTAGCAGAACGACACCAGAGGAGAAGTACGATGGATGACATGGCAGCACAGCCAAAGTTCAACCGCGCCGAGGAGGACCTCGGGAACATCGTCGAGCTCGGCCACGTCAACGTGCTGGTGCCGGATCAGAGCAAGGCGGTGGCGTTCTATCTGATGGGCCTGGGCCTGACCCGCGACCCGTATCTGATGTCCGGGCTGGACAACATGTGGGTGAACGTCGGCCGCGGCCAGTTCCATTTGCCCACGCGCGGCACCCAGGTGGTGCGCGGCACCACCGCGCTGGTGCTGCCGGACCTGGAGGCGCTGCTGAAGCGGCTGGAAGCGGCTGGGAAATACCTGGAAGGGACGCAATTCTCGTATCGCATCGCAGGCGACGTGGTGGAAACGATCTGCCCCTGGGGCAACCGCATCCGCTGCCACGCGCCGACGCCGTCGCTGTTCGGTTCGATGCGCGTGGGCATGCCGTATGTCGAGTTCGACGTGCCGGTCGGCACCAAGCTGGACGGCATCGCTCGGTTTTATGTGGAGATTTTGGGTGGCATCGCCGGCGTTTCGTCCGATGATCGCGGGGCTTATGCGTGGGCCAGCACCTCCGCCGAGAGCCGCGTCATCTACCGGGAGAGCCCAATTAAATACGGAGAATACGACGGCCACCACATCCAGATCACGCTCGCCGACTTCTCCGGCCCGCACAAGAAACTGCTGGAGCGCGGCCTGATCGCCGAGGAAAGCGACCAGCACCAGTACCGGTTCAACGACATCGTGGACGTCGACACCAACAAGCCGATCTTCACCATCGAGCATGAGACTCGGTCGATGCGCCACCCGATGTTCAACCGCGTGTTCATCAACCGCAACCCGGATATGAACAACCGCAATTTCGTGCCGGGCTACGAAGTGGGGCTTTGGGCGCTGAGCTAACGCCGCCCCTCGTCATTAAATATCGTCATGGCGGGCAAAGGCCCGCCACCCACGACTTGTTTGGGAAACCCATCCATGACCCTCCCCGTCTACAAAGTCTCCGCGTTCAACAGCGCCAAAGCGTCGGAGAACAAAATCCACGACGACGCCACCGCGCAACGCTTCGGCTTCAAGGGCGGGCTGGTCGGCGGCGTGCACGTCTATGCCTACATGTCCCACATGCCGGTGCTTCGGTGGGGGAGGGACTGGCTGGAACGCGGAACCGGGGACGCCAAGTTCGGCAAACCCGTCTACGAGGGCGACATAGCCGAGGTCTCAGCCTTGGAAGACGCCGAAGGCATGGCGATCGTGGTGAACAGCGTTGGCGTTCAATGCGCCACCGGCCGGGCGGGGATGCCCGTTTCGGTCGTTGCGCCGTCGTTGTCGGATTTCAAGGCTGTTGCCCCCCGAGCGAACCGCGTCGCCGCGGACGAGAAATCGATGGCGGTGGGCGATTGGCTCGGCATGAATCCGATGACGGTGACCCAGGCGTATCAGACGCAGGACATCGGCGACACGCGGGAGACCTTGGGGCTGTACCTCGCCGAGGGGATCGTCCACACCGGCACGATCCTGCGCTGCTGCAACTGGGCGCTGACGCATAACGTGATCCTGCCGGCCTGGATGCACATGGGGAGTGAGGTGCAGAACCTCGGGTTAGCGCGGGTGGGGGATACGCTGAACGTGCGGGCGCGGGTTACCAAGAATTACGAGCACAAGGGGCATAAATGGGTGGAGATCGATGCGCTGGTGGTCGCGAATGAAGTTTCTCCCATCGCGCGGGTGACGCATATCGCGATATACCGGCCGAGGCAGTTGGCGGAGGCGGCTTAGACCATGATCGTTTGAGGTTGCACGCGATCTCGGCGTTGGATCATGGTCTAAGCCTTTGTTTGAGATAGTGATTCACGCCCGAGGTTGAAGTCAACCTCAGGCGATCACGCTCTAGGGGGGCGGTACTGAGCCACTAAACCGTTTAGGGCGAAAGGCCCTCAGCCTTAAGCGCTTGTATCACAAAGTCGATGGTTTTCTTCAGGCCGATGCGGCCACTGAGCCTATCACGAAAGTGACCGTTCTACGGTTGCATATATTTGTTAAGCCTCCTCGATGACGTAATGAAGAACCAGGAGGTCCCGAGTTGCACAAGGTGCCAGAGCAAATGCCTGCCCCCGATCATCGCTGAACTCGACCAACGCAGTCCGCTCGTCGAGTTCTTCGACCAGAGTGCCCACCTGCCCACGCGCCAAACCATGAGACGGCTGATCGCGCAGCAACGCGACCACATCCAACAGGATCGGCTGCTCAACCTTCGCTTGCTTGTTCGCTCTCATTCCAACGCCCATGCGGTCACGAACCGGGGCGACATCTCCCCCGTTCGTACCACCCATACAGTTCGAACCGTCGCACGACGGTCCCGCCATTCGACCGGGGCGTCCAACCGCCATTGTTCACCCCAAGCATCCGTCGCGGCGTATTTTGCCTCATTCACCGTTGCCGCTGCCAGCAAAACATCCCGCAGCCACGCGGCATCGCCGCGGCCCAACCCGAGCGCTGCTTGAAACACCCGGGCTTTGTGCCGGCCGCGCGGATGCGTCTTGCTCACGCAGTAATCCGCGAGCTTGCGGATGTCGATAATCGCTCGTTCGCCCTGCGGGAGGCGCTCCGTCATGGTGGCCGGTTGCCTCCCCGCTTTCCCTTAAACCGCCTCGAACTTAAACCCATCCCCCCACCGCTTGATCCGCCCCGACGACGGCGACGGGAAATGCGCCGTGCACACCAGCGTCGAAGTGTCGCACAGATGCCCAAACAGCTTCCGCCGCGACTCCCCAGCCTGAGGCGAGCTGTAATCCACCCGCATCCCCAACTCCGGATAACGCGCCTGCAACGGTGAGTGGATCATATCTCCGGTAATCACAGCGTCGTTGCCGGCCTTGCCGACCTGCACCGAATAATGGTCGATCGTATGCCCCGGCGTCGGGATCAGCTTCACGATGTCGCTGAAAGCGTGATCGCTTTTCACGATTTCCTCGCGCTTGGCGGCAACGATCGGCAGCACGGAGTCGGTGATCCATGGCGCGGCGGCTTGGTCCTTCTGTTCGGTTTCGGTCCAGTAAGCCAATTCACGGTCCGAAAATACATACCGAGCCTTCGGGAAAGTCGGCACCCAGCGGCCGTTTTCTAGCTTGGTGTTCCAGCCGACATGATCTACGTGCAAATGGGTGCACATCACGTAGTCGATTTGATCGACCGACACGCCGGTAGCCCTCAGGTTCCGCTCGAAAGCGTCGGTGTTCATCATATTCCAGAACGGCCGCGTCGGACGCGGTTTATGGTTGCCGACGCAACTATCGATCAGGATGTTATGGTGCGGGGTCTGGATCAGGTAGGACTGGATGCAAAGCACCATCTCCCCGTTGACCCGGTCCAGATAGCCGCCGTCGGTCAACCAGCCTCGATTTTCTTCCAGGACTTCCTTGGAAAGCCCAGGAAAAAACGTCAACGGATCGAAGAACGGTGCCTCCTGCTCCACCACGCGGTGAATCGTGATGTCGCCGACTTTGAAAGTGGTCACAGCCATGTTGCAAACTCCCTATACGATCCCGTCGGCTTTCAACGACTCCACATCGGAAGCGGTCATGCCCAGCCAGCTCGTCAGCACATCGCCTACGTGTTGCCCCAGTATCGGCGAGGCCTTCACCTTCGCCGTCTTGCCATCCACCCGCACGGGCCATGCCGGCATTTTGAACGGCTCATGCAACGGATGCTCCATCACCTGCATGATGCCGCGTTGGACAAAACTTTGGTCGTTCTGCAGCTCCATCGTGTCCAGCACCGCCCCCGCCGGGATGCCGGCGCCGCCGACCAGTGCCATCGCCTCGTGTTTGGTGTGCCTCATCGTCCATTCGCGTATAATCGGATCCAGCTCCGCATCGTTCTTAACGCGCAGCGAGGCGTTGGAGAACCGCGCATCCTCGATCAAATCCTCCCGCCCGAGGACTTTGCATAAGCGCACCCAATGTTCTGGGTTGCCGCGGCTGGTCATGATCCAAACGTAGTCGTTCAACCCGCCGGGCGCACAGGGGTACAGCCCGGACGGCCCGTTGGTGCCGCCGCCAGACCGCGTGCCGTCGCGCTCCACCGCCTTGCCGAATTTCGCCTGGGTGGAAAAACACGTGCGCATGTAATGCAGCATCGCGTCCTGCATCGCGACCTGGAGCCGGTGGCCCTCCCCGGTTTTGGTCCTTTTGTGCAGCGCGGCCAGGATGCTGACCGCCATGGTCATGCCGGTGCCGGTGTCGCCCAGCGAAATGCCCGGTTTCACCGGCTGCCGCCCGCGTTCGCCGGTCACGCTGATGGTGCCGCCGGTCGCCTGCGCGATCATGTCGAACGCCAGGTTCTTCTCGTATGGGCTGCCAGTGCCGAACCCCTTGATCTGGCAATAGACGATGCCGGGGTTGATGGCCTTCACGTCCTCATAACCCAGGCCCAGCCGCTCGATGGTGCCGGGCGCCATGTTTTCCACGCAGACATCGGCCTTGCGCAGCAAATCCTTCACGATCTCCAACCCGCGCGGGGACTTCAGGTTCACCGTGATGGATTTCTTGTTCGCATTGAACATATGAAAATAATACGGATCGTCATCGGGCTGGCCCTTGCGCAGTCGCCGCCCGGGATCGCCCACGCCCGGATTCTCGATCTTCACGACCTCCGCCCCGAACCACGCCAGCGCCTCGGTGCAGGAGGGACCAGCCTCGAATTGGGTGAAATCGACCACCTTGATGCCTGCGAGGAAGTCGAGTTCCGTACTCATGTCCGTCACGGCGTTGTCCTCCGGTTTGGTTGCCCAGAGCTTCGCACGCCCCCCGCTGTTGACACAAGGCGAGCGGGTTCGGCATGGGACCGCCATGGATTTTGCCCCTCATACCGCTCTCGCGGCCACCCTTCTGGAATACCTCGGGCCGCAAGGAACCGATGGATCGCACGACATCACGCATATACAGCGTGTCTGGCGCAACGCGCTGGCGATCGCGGCGACAGAACATGACGCCGATACCGAACTGCTGCTGGCCGCCGCGATCCTGCACGACTGCGTGGCGGTAGAGAAAGATTCTCCGCTGCGATCGCAAGCCTCCCGTTTATCGGCGGATCGAGCCCGCGAACTTGTCAAACCGCTCGGCTGGGCAACTGACCGCGTTGAAGCTTTGGCGCACGCCATCGCGACGCACAGCTTCTCGGCTGGCTTGCAGGCGGAAACGCTGGAGGCGCGGATTATGCAGGATGCTGACCGCCTGGATGCGATCGGAGCCATCGGTGTGGCACGCTGCTTCTACAGCGGCGGGCGATTGCAGTCCGGGTTATACAGCCCCGACGACCCGGCGGCGGCCAACCGGCCGCTGGACGATCGCCGCTTTGCCCTGGATCACTTCAAAGCGAAGCTGTTTCAGGTGGTGGAAGGCTTCCTTACCCCGGCCGGACAGGCAATGGCCGCCGAACGAAGCCGGACAATGCACGCGTTCGTGGATACGCTGCTGGCGGAGATCGGCGGCTAGCAACAAAAAAAGGGAGCCGAAGCTCCCCTTTTCCGTCGCGTAACAAGAAATCAATCGTGCAGCAGATCCATCGCCCCGGTGTAGTTCTCCATGCTCTTGCCATGGGAAATCGCCGCCGCCTGAGCGCCCGCGATTACGTGCAGGTCGCGCCAGGGCGCCCGGGTGGCGGCGTATTCTTCCACGATCGCCTGGTGGTGCTTATAGGCGTGCATCTCGGTAAAATTGTCGCGGCACACGATCGTGCCCAGGCGATTCATCAGCTTCTCAGCGCTATAGCCCAGGCCCATGTATTGAGTCGCCAGATTGATGGTGAACTTCACCTCCGGCACCGCGCGCATCAGGCCGAGGTTGCTCACCTTCGACCAGTCGGTCGGCGGCTGGTCGTAGATGCTCTGGCAGACCGCCGCCAGCAGGTCGTCTTCCGACATCCACGGCAGGGCCGCGATGACTTCGGGGTTCGGTTGCGGCGGCGGTTCCATCCGGCGTTGGGTGGATTTCACCTCCGGTCCGGTGTGCCAGAACAGGATGGACAGGATCTTGTTCTGCAGGCTGAGCCCTTCCAGCCCCACCAGATAGCGGCGGAGGTTGGCGCTGGTGTGCAGATGCACATCCATCGGGTTGCCCGTGAGCGAGCGCATGAACAACCCAGCCGCACCGATCGACATCGCTTCCGCCGTGCCATCCAGCGACAGACCTTCAGCCAGCGCCTTGGCGAACATCACGGGGATGCTGGCAAAATCTTCCGTCGCGCGAATAGCTTCCCCAAGGGCGCCGATCGCGGCGGTTTCGTCATCGCCGGTCGTCTGCCGGGTGACCTTGTTCAGCAGATCGTATTCCTCGATCAGCCGTTCGACCTCCGGGCTGCTCGGCGCCTTCGGGAAGCGCGCGACATAGCGCACGGCCGGGCGCATCAACACTGCGGTGTGCTCGCGGCCGATATCGTCCAAGGCGCGCCATGTGAAAGCCGGGTAGATGAAGTAGTGATCGTCCAGGACATTCTTGGGGATCGCCACGCTCATGAGCAAGTCGAACGCCTCGATGTGCGGAATATTCTGCCAGAGCCACAGGAAGAAGTGGTCCGCCTTGTTGCTCTCGCCGCGGGTGCAGGAGTGCAGGAACGCCGCCTTGGTCGCTTCCACGCCGCCGGCATCCAGCGGCTTGAAGTTCAGCAGGACGTAGGGCCCCATTTCCGGGTGGTGAATGTGTTTGTTCGACAGCGCGACGTGCTGCAGAATCGGTAGGAAGCGCTGCTCGCCCTCAAGCCGCTGCGACAGCATGTTGATAGCATGCAGCCCAGCGACGGGGTGGAGAGGGCCGCCATGATGGCCGGGGGGCAAGTCGGACGACCGCGTCACCGCCAGCGCCGAGGCAGTCAGCATCTTCGTCATCGGCACGCCGGCCCGAAGCTGCTCCATGGTGCGTTCGAGGATCTGGGTCGGGGGCGTATCCTCAATCATCCGCACGAGCGGTTCGAGCTCGGGCGAATACTGGATGGTTTGCTGCATGGGACTCTCCTGGATTTGTTTTTATGGTCGGGAAGGCGTGCCTTGTGGGGCGATCTCGCCACACCCGGTTGCGTCGGAATTTGGACGCACTTCGAGTATCGCGAGATGGCCCCGGGGTTGTGATCGGGGATGTTCCACTTCGATTCTGTAGCTGTCAATGGCAAAGGGGGTTTGAGAGTAAATTTTAGGCGACGCTTATCCGTGGCCATTTTGAACGGCTTGCGCCATAGCCAACAGCGTTTGGATTGTGTTCCAGTTGCGAGACGTCCAGGTAACCCGCAAATGACGCGATTCGGAATGCCGCCATGGGCAGTTTGCCCGTTCCGCCGACATTGACCGCTCGGAGCAGGGCGATGAAAACGGGGATTGGCTGGCGGCTAGCGGGAGCGCTCGAGTACCAGATCGAACGTGATACAGACCGGGTTTGCCCCGCGTACAATTGGACCGCTGTGAACGTGTCCCGCCATGTCCACGACCAGCAGGTCCAACGCCGCGATACCATCCCGCACCGAACCGCCGCGGATCAGCACCTCGGTCGCATGATCCGCCACGCAAGTTCCATCCGCGAATTGCGCGCCGATCAAGCTGCCGAGGCTGCCGCGCACGACCGCGTCGGGCATTCCATGCGCGCCTGCAAGCGCCTCCACGGCCAGGGTGATGTCCTCATTGGGCTTGACCCGAGCAAACACGGCATCGCCCGGTGAAGATGGGCCGCTGGGCTGGAACAGCGTGAAATTGGTCTCCGGATCCGGCGCGGTTGCGACGCTGATGGTGCGAAAACCCCAGGTTTCCACCCATGTCTCCTCGCACACGATGCTGTCGCTGGGCAGGATGTGCCCGCCCCGGCGGGCGCCGTCCGGCTCAATCCACGCCGCGTGGCAGTGCAGGAAGGGTTTGCCGTCCATCCAGCCGAACGTGGCGTTGGCTTGTTCGATGCCGGTCACGCCTATGGGTGCACGGGGCGCGGAGAAATAGGCGACATGCGACGCATCGTCCGCCGGCCCAGGCATGACGTAGCGGAAGGGGTTCAGCGCGCCGCCTTTCATGACGATCGTCGCGCTTTGAAAACCGGCTTCGACCAGAGGGGCCGTCAACGCCTCGGTCAGCGTCAGCCCGCGGCGCAATCTGAAGCGCAACGGCGTCAGATCCCCGCTGAAACTGTCGATGCGGTCCGGATGCGCCGGCCCGGGCTGTAGCAGATGCCGCATCAGCGCCCCACCGCGTAGCCTTGCATCCCACGCGGGTTTGCGCCCGCCAACATCTGGCCGTCCGGTTCCAAACGCGCCCCGGACAACCGACCCTCGCTCCAGTCCTCGCCCTTTTCGGCTTTGTGGTCGCGGGCTTTAAGTTCGTACATCACGGCGTTGGGGTAGCGCCCTTCCAGCACCAGCTTTCCCGGCTTGGCCACGCGCGGCCAAAAGCTGGACGGCCAGTGTTCCGAGTGGAAGGACGGCGCGTCGATCGCCTCCTGGATACCCATTTTGTGATGCACCATGCGCAAGAAGAACGTGGTGGACCATTGGTCTTGCTGCTCCCCGCCCGGGGTGCCGAACGCCATCCAGGCCTTGCCGTCGCGCAGCGCGAAGCTGGGGGACAAAGTGGTGCGGGGCCGTTTTCCGGGCGCGAGGCTATTCGGCAATCCTTCCTTCAACCAGAACATCTGCCCGCGCGATCCCATGGGGAACCCCAGCTCGGGGATGCAAGGCGACGACTGCAACCACCCGGCGGAGGGCGTGGCGCTCACCATGTTGCCGTGCTTGTCGATGACGTCGATATGGCACGTATCGCCGCCGGAAACACCCATCAGCGCAACGGTCGGTTCCCCCGCGCCCTGCGCCGTCATGTTCGCTCGGTCGGCGGCGTTCCGATCCACCCAGCCGCCGTAACCGGGAATAGTGCCGGGGCGCAGTTCCATCGACGCCTCGCGACCCATCAATGCGCGCCGGTCGTCGTTGTAGGCATCGGAGAGCAGGGTCTCCATCGGCACTTTGACGAAGTCGGGGTCGCCGTAGAATGCCTCCCGATCCGCATAGGCGAGTTTCTGGGCCTCGATCACGGTATGCACGAAATCGGCGCCGAGCGGGTCCATGGCGCCGATGTTGAAGCCGTTCAGGAGGGCCAGTGTTTGCAGCATCACGGGGCCTTGGCTCCACGGGCCGCATTTCAGCACGGTATGGCCGTGGTAGTCGTAGCGAAGCGGGTCTTCCACGCCGGCCGACCACCGGGCGAAATCGTCGGCCGCCAGCAAGCCCCGGTTCTTGCGACCCGAGGCGTCCAGAATGTCGTTGCTGGCGAAGAATCTGCCGACACATTCGGCGACGTAGCCCTTGTACCAAAAGTCGCGCGCGGCCTCGATCCGCGCTTCGCGGGTGGCGCCAACGGCTTCTTTGCAGACGCGTTCGTACGTGGCGGCCAGGGCCGGGCGTTTGAACAGTGCACCGGGCTTCGGCACGTCGCCGCCGGGGAGGAAGACCGCCGCCGACGTGGGCCATTCCTGCTCGAACAGCGGCTTCACGCCGTTGATGGTGGCACTGACCCGCGCCACCAGGTGCACGCCGTTTTTCGCGTAGCCAATGGCGTATTCCAGGACGTCCTTCAGCTCCCACGTGCCCCAGTCGCGCAGCAGCCGGCACCAGGCGTCGAACGCACCGGGCACCACGGCGGCCAGCAAACCGGTGCCGGGGATCAGATCGATGCCGATATCCTTGAATTTGGCCAGTGTCGCGGCCTGGGGGGAGGGGCCCTGGCCGCAAATCACTTTCTGCATGTTGGTTTTAGCGTCGTGCAGGATGATGGGCGCATCGCCGCCGGGGCCATTCAGATGCGGCTCGCACACATGCAGGGTGAAGGCGGCGGCCACGGCCGCGTCGAACGCGTTGCCGCCGCGCTCCAGCACTGCCATGCCCACCTGGCTCGCGAGCCAATGGGTGGAGGCGACCACGCCGAACGTGCCTGCGATTTCCGGGCGGGTGGTGAACATTTCCGAGTTTCCTTGCTTGATCCGGGCGCAGGCTAGCGTCACGCTGCGCCCCGTCAATAACGGGATTCGCCGCGATGCTGATACTGGTGGTAGGGCCGAGCGGGGCGGGCAAGGACACCCTTCTGGATGGTGCTCGGCGGGCCCTGCCGGACGCACGGTTCGTGCGCAGGGTCATTACACGACCGGCGGAAGCGGGCGGGGAAGATCATGAGGCCGTCACCGTTATGGAATTCGGGCAGCGGTCGTTCGCGATGCAATGGAGCGCGCATGGCCTGCGCTACGGCATACCCTTGGACATCGAGGACAATCTGACGGCAGGGCGCCCGGTGATCGCCAACGTGTCGCGCGGCGCAATCGCCGAGGCGGCGTCGAAATTCCCCGTGCACGTGATCGAGATCATCGCTCCGCCCAAGGTCTTGGCCGCTCGCCTGGCCGCGCGTGGACGGGAGAGCGCGGCAGACGTCGCCGCCCGATTGTCCCGCGCTGTATCCTTGCCGGAGGGCGTGCCTGTTACGCGCGTAATGAACGACGGAACGATGGACGAAGGCGTCGCCCGCTTCGTCGAAGCGGTTACCCAAGCAACGGCAGCCGCTCGGCGATCGTGAAGGGGACACCGGGGGCAGGCTGTGTGAACAGGCAAATGTCGGTCACCCGTCGCGAGTGGCCGATGGCTTCGGCGAAATGGGCCTCGGCTTTCGGTTGATACAACGCCTTTTCCTTCGGGCTGAGCCGGCAGGTCAGGGTCATGTGGAAAAACCAGGTCTCGAACATGTACGGATAGCCCCAGCGTATCAGCATCGCGTCCTGTTTGGCGGTCAGCGGGACCCGACGACGGCGAGCGAGTTCTTCGGACGATGGCGACGCCCGGAATGCGTCGAGCTGTTCGATGCAGACATCGGCGAGGTGTTGCAGTTCGGGCGACGGGCGGGTTTCCCGCAGTGCCAGAAACCCGTGCAGGTCCATCACCGCGAGCGGGGGCAAATCGAAGGGTCGCAGCGTCGCGGCAAGCCTCGTCGAGGCGGCGAGGAATTCACGCCAGTTTCGGCCTTCGGCCAGATACATGGGTGGTTTCAACGTGGCGTGGAAACCATAGGTACGGGCGTCGCTGGTTATTTCCGCGATAGCTGGAATGCCCGGCTGGGCCGCGGGCGCATTCGTTCCGGGATCGCGCCCAAGCCACGTGGTGCTGGCTGAGTAGAGCGGATCGTCGGCTGTGGGGGCGTAATAGATCGCAACCCGAGCTGTCATCGTTAGATAACCCGAACCCCGCCGGACCAAACCTGCCGCACCACTGGCAGGTTTTCATGCACCGTCACCCGTACCACGTCCGCCCGGCACCACAGCGCCAAGCGTCCGCGTTCCCGCAATCCGACCATCCGCGCCGGCACGTCCGTTACCATGCCGATTGCCACAGGCAACGACATTCCATGTGACCGAGCACACAAAAACGCTGCCTCCACCAGACTCGGCGGCACGTAATCTGACGCGAACGCATCGACCGCGTGCGCATCGACCAAGTCCGATGCCGACACGTTCCCAGAATGAGAGCCGCCCCGCACGATATTCGGCGCCCCGGCGATCACCTGCATGCCCGCCGACTTCGCCGCTTTCGCCGCCAACATCGTCACGGGGAATTCGCTGATCGTAATGCCGTCGGCCACGTTTTCGGCGATTTCCTCCAGCGTGCGGTCGTCGTGGCTGGCGATCGGCACGTCCCGCGGGCGGGCCATATCCAGCAGTGCCTTGCGATTAGGATTGCGCAAGCGCGCGCGCTGGTCCCGAAGTTCTTCGATGCGCCGGTCGATGGCGTCGTCGTCGAACCCCGCGCCGCGACGGATCGTGCGGTAATAATCGAGGTTAGCGTATTGTCCTTCACCCGGACTGTGGTCCATGAGGCTGATCATGCGCACCAAGTGGTGGCCGATGACCGGTTCGACCAACGACAGCGTGTCAGCGGCCGGCACCTCGCATCGCAAATGCAAATAATGCTCGGATTTCAACAGTCCGGTGGGTGTCAGCGCGTCCAGATCGGCGACGCCCTCATGGAAAGTGCGAATGCGGTCTTTGTCGAAGCCGAGGTCGCCCAGACATAGCGAGTCGAAAATCGTTGTGATACCGGCGGCAGCGCATTGCGCGTCGTGCGCGATCATGGCGGACCGCGACGGCCAGCGGGATGTGGTGCGCGGCTGCACCTGGCGTTCCAGATTGTCGGTGTGCAGATCGACGATGCCGGGGATCAAATAATCGCTCTGCATGTCGATCGCGCCTGGCAACGACGAATTGCCGGTATCGATCCCGACAATGGTAGCCCCCTTCATGGCGATGGTGCCGATGACGACCTCGTTGGGTAGCACCAATGTTGCATTGGTCAGGATGGTCTCGGGGTCCATGAACGCGGTCATGCGGCCTCTCGGGCTGGAGAAAGGGGGTAAAGCCGGTCGGCGATGGCGGCGCGGACATCGGCGTCATGGCAGATTGCGACGACGGCGGTGCCTCGCGCTTTGGCTTCCTGGATCATGCCGACGACAACGGAACGGTTTTCCGCGTCGAGAGACGCGGTCGGTTCGTCCAGCAGCAGGATCGGGTGCGCGGCGATGAAACCGCGGGCGACATTGACGCGCTGCTGCTCGCCGCCGGAAAATGTCGCGGGCGGTATCCCGTGCATCCTGCGCGGGATATTTAAGCGCAGTAGCAACGACCCGGCCATGTCGCGTGCTTCGTCCGGTGCGATGCCGCGCGTGATCGGTTCGTCGGCGACGATGTCCAGCGTCGAAACGCGCGGCACAACCCGCAGGAACTGGCTGACGTAGACAAGGGTTTCGCGCCGTACCGCCAGCACGATTCGGGGTTCGCTTGCCGCGATGTCGACCATGCCGCCGTGGTGGCGGATCCAGATATGCCCGGCCCCGGCGCGGTAATTGCCGTATAGGCTGCGCATCAGCGTGGATTTACCGGCACCCGAGGGGCCGGACAGCACCACGCATTCCCCAGAATGAACGGTCAGATCGATGCCCGAGAACACCGGTAATTGCATCCCGCCGCGCAGATGCAGGGTGAAGGTCTTCGCCAAACCCTCGGTGCGGATCATCGCGGTCATACCTGCAACACCGAACTGACGAGCAACTGCGTGTAGGCGTGCTGCGGATCGTCCAGCACCTGATCGGTCAGGCCGGTTTCCACCACACGCCCCCTCTGCATAACCGCGATTCGATGCGCCAGAAGACGCGCCACCGCGATATCGTGCGTTACCAGAACGGCGGCGATGCCCAGCCGAGCGACCAGGGTCCGGATCAGGTCCAAAAGTCGAGCTTGAACCGAAACGTCCAGGCCGCCGGTCGGCTCGTCCATGAATACCAGCCTTGGGTGCGTCACCAGCGTGCGGGCGATTTGTAAACGTTGCAACATCCCACCAGAGAACGTGCGCGGCAGATCGTCCACTCGGTCGGCGTCGATTTCCACCTGGGTCAGCCAGTCGATCGCCTCGGCGCGGATAGTGCCGTAATGGCGTGCGCCGCGCGCCATCAGGCGCTCACCGACATTGCCGCCAGCGGACACGTTCATGCGGAGATTCTGTTTCGGGTCCTGATGCACAAAACCCCAGTCGGAGCGGTGCAATGTCCGCAACGCCGGCGCCGGCATGGTATGCACGTCGTGCTGCTCGCCTTCGGGGTCGGTATACAAGACCGCCCCGGCATCGGGCGCGACCCGGCCGGACAGCACATTCAGCAGCGTGGTCTTACCGGAGCCGGATTCACCGACAACGGCGAGCACTTCGCCGGGCCAAAGGTCGATGTCGACATCTACCAGCGCGGGGATGGCGCCGAAGGAAAGATAAAGGCCTCGGGCGGTTATTAACCCGTCATGGCCGTTCGGGACCGCGGTCATTCCGCTGCCTCCGCGAACCCGTCTTTCCCAATGTGCCCCGCCGCCCGTCGTTCCGCGCAATGATCCGTGTCGGAGCACACAAACAGCCGCCCGCCCCGGTCGTCGATAACGACCTCGTCCAGGTACGAATCCGTGGCGCCGCACAGCCCACATGGCTCAGACGCGTTGATCGCCCGAAACGGATGATCGTCGAAATCCAACGAGCGGACCGCAGTCCACGGCGGTATGGCATAAATTCGCTTTTCCCGGCCCGCACCGAACAATTGCAGCGCCGGCATGCGGTCCATCTTCGGGTTATCGAACGCCGGAATGGGGCTGGGCGACATCAGATAGCGCTGGTTTACCAGCACCGGGTAGTCGTAGCTGATGGAAATCTGCCCGAAACGAGCGACATCCTCATACAGTTTCACATGCATCAGTCCGTAATCCGCCAGCCCGTGCATGCGGCGGGTTTCGACGCGGCTGGATTCCAGGCGATACAGTGGTTCTGGTTGCGGCACCTGATAGACAATAATCTGATTGTCCCTCAGGGTTTTTTCCGGTATGCGATGCCGGGTCTGGATCACCGTCGCATCGGCGGTATGGGTGGTCGTTGCCACATCGGCAGTCCGAGCAAAAAATCGCCGTATGGATACCGCGTTTGTCGTATCGTCGGCGCCCTGATCGATGACTTTCAGAACATCGTTCGTTCCCAGAATGGACGCGGTCACCTGAATACCGCCCGTGCCCCAACCGTAGGGCAGCGGCATTTCCCGAGACCCAAACGGCACCTGATGCCCCGGTATCGCTACCGCCTTCAGCAGCGCTCGGCGGATCATCCGTTTTGTCTGCTCATCGAGATAGGCGAAGTTGTAACCCTCGGTCATTCCGCGGCCTCCCGCATGCGGCGGACGTTTTGCAACTCACTCTGAAAATCGACGTAATGCGGCAGTTTCAAGTGTTCGGTGAAGCCGGTCGCCTCGATATTGTCGGAGTGGTACAGCACGAACTCGACGTTTTGCGCCGGTGCGGTGAGTTCCTCGCCTAATTCGGCGGCGCGCATGGCCCGATCCACTAATGCCATCGCCATGGCTTTGCGTTCGGAAAAACCGAAAACCAAGCCATAACCGCGCGTGAACTGAGCCGGAACCGTTTTGCTGCCTTTGAATTGGTTCACCATCTGGCACTCGGTCACCACGATGTCGCCGATATCGATGGCGAAACCCAACTCCGCCGGTTCGATTTCGACCGCGACCTCACCCATGCGGATTTCGCCGGCGAAAGGGTGCGACCCGCCGTAGCCGCGCTGGGTGGAATACCCCAATGCCAATAAGAAACCTTCGTCGCCGCGCGCCAAGGCCTGCAACCGCACATCGCGCCCGGCGGGGAACATCAGGGGTTCGCGGGTCAAATCGCCGGGCACCGCGTCGGACGAAACGTCGGGCTCCAGCAGTCCTTCTCGCCCCAGAATGTCCGGTACGCGGGGCAATACCGCCCCGTCGGGTTCGGCAACAGGCACTTGTGGCACCGGTCCGCCCGCCGCGAGTGCGAAGTCCAACAGCCGATGGGTATAATCGTACGTCGGCCCCAGAATTTGGCCGCCCGGCAGATCCTTGAAAATGGCCGATATCCGCCGCTCCGCCCGCATCGCTGACGTATTGACAGGTAACGAATGGGCGAAACGGGGCAGGGTCGTGCGATAGGCCCGCAGCAGAAACGCCGCCTCGATCAGATCGCCCTGAGATTGTTTGATGGCCAGCGCCGCCAAACCCCGATCGTAGCACGAGCCCTCGCCCATCACCCGATCCACCGAACGTCCCAACTGTTCGGCAATCTGATCGATCGATAATTCAGGAACCGATCGATCCCCCCGGCGTTCTTCCGCCAGCCACGCGTGCGCCGCGTCGATGGCCTTTTCGCCGCCTTTGACGGTGACGTACATGATTCAGGCCTCCTCGACCTGGACGGTGCGGGGCAGTGCCGCCAGCGTATTGCCGGCGCACAGAATAAGGTCGATGCCAGCCGGGAACAGGCCTCGGTTGCGGCGCCAGATGGCGGGAAAATCGGCCGGCAACCCAAGCGGGGCGATCGTCGCGCTGTCCTTCAACCCCGGTCCACTCAGGCGCAACGGTGCACCGCCGGTCAGGGACGGTAGCTGCACGACGATGGTGGCGGAGGTTTCCGGACCCTCATGGTTTCCAGCATTAAAGCGCGTGAGGTCGGCGAGGCCGAGCGAGAACGCGAACGCGGCATCGCGGGGCATGTCAGCGGAAGGTGCGCCGCAATGGAAGGCGATCCAGGCATTGGCCGCCCCGGCAGCGGGATCCAGCCAAAATGTGGTTTCGTGATCGATCAGGGTCAGTAGCACGGCCGCGGACGCGACACATAGCGGGGCCGGCGGCGCCACCCCAGCCACAGTCGCGATGCGCCCGGGGCGGGACATCGCGTCCAGCACCGACCGGAAGCACCGTTGTGCGTCCTGAACGGGGTCGGCGAAACCAGCGGTCAGGCCGATCATGTCCGCATATTCCGCATCGCAAAAAACCGCACTTTGGTGGCCTCGGCTTTCGCCGCCGTTTGCGCGCGGCGCGCGTGCTCAGCTGCCTCCAGCGGTGCAACCACCAACGGCTCCAACATCCGCGCGCGGAAAGGATCCTGCATCATCGCATCGACCTGCGCCGCCAACTCCGCCTGCCGCGCGTCGCGTCCGGTCACATAAGCATGCCCCACCAGACCATCGGCGGAGCGCACCGTGCAGCGAGTGACCGTGACCTCCCCCAAATTGAACGGGGCGCCCGCGCCGCCGGTGCGGCCGCGTGCCATCACCAAACCGTTTTCCGGCCCGCGCAGCCGCGTGAAAGCCGGGATGTCGCGGTAGTCGGACAAAACCGCCGCGATGGAATCCCCGCTTGCGCGCGCTAAGACGGCCATCCAGCGTTTGCGGGCGGCGTTTGGATCGGGGAGGAGTGATGCGTCCGGCATTGGGTCCCAAACATGTCTAGACATCTGGACAACTACAAGCGCGGCGCCTAAACGTCAATCGCGCATTAGAGCGTGATCGCCTGAGGTTGACTTCAACCTCGGGCGTGAATCACCCTCTCAAACAAAGGCTTAGACCATGATCCAACGCCGAGATCACATGCAACCTCAAACGATCATGGTCTAGCGCACTCCGCCGCAGGACAGGATGAAGCCTCCGTGAACATCGCACTGCCGGCCACGCCGCGTCAGGACGGGGTCACCCTCTGGCGGCAGATCGCGGGCACGCTGCAGCGCGGCATTGCCGACGGCACCTACATTCCCGGCGGACGCCTGCCGACCGAGGCGGTATTATCCGCCCAATTCGGCGTCAACCGCCACACGGTCCGACGAGCGCTTGACGAACTCTCGCGGGAGGGTTTGGTGCGAATCGAGCAGGGGCGCGGCACCTTCGTGGCGGACGACGTGCTGGACTATACGGTCGAGCAGCGCACCCGATTTTCCGAATGGATCAGGCGCCACAACAAGGAGCCCTCGGGGGAGGTCCTGCAACTGCGCGAAATCGCCGCCGATGCGCAAACGGCCGCCGGATTTGGTCTGCGAACCGGCACCAAAATGGTGCTGCTCGAACGGCTCGGCCTCGCGGATGGGCGGCCTGTCAGCCTGACGCGCCACCATTTCCGCCATCGCGGTATGCTGGCGGCGCTGCACGACCAGCCCAGTATCACCGAGGCACTCAAAGCCGTGGGCATTGCCGACTACTTGCGCCAGACCACCCGCGTCACCGCCCGCCTGCCGACGCCGACCGAAGCGGAATTGCTTCGGATGCCACGCAACCGGCCGGTCCTGGTCGCCGAAAATATCAACGTCGACAGCGCCGGTGCCGTGGTGGAATTTGCCATCGGCTGCTATCCCACGCCGCGCGTTCAAATGGTCTTCGAACCCTGAAAGCACCCCTTATGCGGACTTTGCGTATCACTGGCGGCGAGATATTGCTGCCCGCCGGCATCGAGCGTGACGGCGATTTTTTGCTCGCGGACGGCCAGATCCAGTCGCTCGGCAGCGGTTCGGGCGACATGCGCTTCAACGCCTCGGGCCTGTTGGTCTTGCCGGGCATCGTTGACATCCACGGCGACGCGTTCGAGCGGCAGATGCAGCCCCGGCCTGGCGTCGATTTTCCCGCCGATCTGGCGCTGCGGGACACCGAGGCCCAGCTGCTGAGCAACGGCATCACCACCGCGTTTCACGGCGTGACCCTGTCATGGGAACCGGGCCTGCGCAGTATGGACGCATGGTCCCGCATGTTAAACGCGCTGGAGGCCGGGAAATGGACCGCCGATATGCGGATTCACCTGCGGTGGGAGGCGTTCAATCTGGATGCCCTCGACACCGCGCTCGCCGACATCGCGGCCGGTCGGGTGCATCTGTTGGCGTTCAACGACCACACCCCGGCGATCCTGCGCAAGCTCGAGGACGCGATCGCCGGTGCCAAATATGCCGATCGGGCCGGCATGAAAATGGAAGCGTTCAAAACCCTCGCGACCCGGATTGGATCGTCTTCCGACGCGGTGCCGGGGGCGCTGGACCGGATCTCCGCCGCCGCCCGAGCGGCCGGCCTGCCGATGGCGAGCCATGACGATGAATCCCTGGCACGGCGCGACTACTTCCGCCACCACGGCGCCCGCATTTGCGAATTCCCGATGGCCGAGGAAGTCGGCCAGGCCGCACGCGACGCCGGCGATTACGTGGTGATGGGCAGCCCCAACGTGGTGCGGGGACGGTCGCATCTGGGCTGGGCCTCGGCCGCCGTCCTGGCGGAGGCGGGCATCTGCAACGTGTTGTCATCGGATTATTTCTACCCGGCAATGGCGCGCGCCGCCCTGATCCTGGCCGGGCGTGGGGTGCTCGATTTACCGCACGCCTGGGCGTTGATCTCCGCCAATCCAGCGGAGGCGACCGGGCTGACCGACCGAGGCTCGATCGAGCCCGGCAAACGCGCGGATATCGTGGTGGTCGATCCCGCGACGTCGCGCGCCGTCCTGACCGTCGCGCAAGGGCGTATCGCGCATATAACGGCCGCCGGGGCGTCCCGGTTGGGTTAACGGTCCAGCCAGACGTCCTCCATCCGGTGACCGTTGTAGATGCCGTTGACCATCGCGACGTAGCCTTTGACATAAGGATGCCAGCACATTCCGGATTTGCTTTGGAACAATACGGGGCGCGCGACATCCTGGGCCAGTTTCAATTCGATGTCCCATACCAGCCGTTTGCGTTTTTCCGGGTCCGCCTCCTGAGATTGTGCATCGATCAGCGCATCGATCTCGGGCTTGCAGTAGCCGTCGTTATTACTTTCCGATCCGCAGGCGTAATGCTCGTAGAGTGCCTGATCGGGATCGTCGACGCCGTTGCCGCTGAGGTTGAGGCCGATCGTATAGTCTTTCCGACTGACCTTGGGATACCAGGCGGTGGTGTCGATCGTTTCCAGCTCCGCGTCGATGTAAATTTCCCTGAGGTGGTCGATCAGCAGCACCGCCGGATCGCGGAAGGCCGCGGTGTCCCGCGCCGAGACCTTGACGCGCAGCCGGTTGTTCGGACCATACCCCAGCCGCTCCATGATCGCCCGCCCCTCGGCCCGGCTTTTCGCGACGTCGGGATCGTAGCCGGGGAGTTGCCGCATCAACTCCGGCGGCATGCCCCAGACGCCGCCGGGCGAGGCCAGCAGGGCACCGCCGACCTCGGCCTCCCCCAGCGTCAACGTGTCGATGATCGCCTTCCGGTCCAGGGTCAGCGCGACCGCCCGCCGCACATCGGGATTGTCGAAGGGTGGCACCGAACGGTTGAGGATGACGTTACGCTGAACGTTCGCGGGGACCAGCGGGCAGATCGCATCCGGCGCCTGCCGCTGGGTGTCGCGCAGGATCGGCGGCTGGAAGTAATAGGGGGATGTCATATCGACTTTGCCGGCCACGAATGCCAGCGATCCCGTCGATTGGTTTTTGATGATGATGTAGTCGATACCGTCCAAATACGGACGCCCCGGCTTCCAGTAGTCGGGATTGCGGACCACCCTGATCAGCTCGTTGCGCTTGAATTCGGCGAAGCGGTAAGGACCGGTGCCGATGGGGCTTTGCCGCATCTGCGCCGCCGGGACATGGCAGGGGTAGACCGGGGAAAAACCGGCCGCCAGCAGCGTGGGGAACGCCGGCTGCGGGCGCTTCAGTTTGAATGTCGCCCCATACTCGCCGTCGACTGTGATTTCCTCCAGATTGCGGTACCAGGCCTTACGCGGATTGAGCCGCAGTTTCTCGGCGGATTTCCCGAGCAGCATGTCCCAGGTGCATTTCACGTCGCGGGCGGTGAACCGCTTGCCATCGTGCCATCGGACGCCCTCGCGCAGGCGGAACGTCAACCGCGTCCGGCTGTCGTCCCAGGACCAGGACGTGGCGAGGTCAGGCACGATGGAGGCGGCGCTGGTCTGCGGGATTTTCGGGTCGAAGGTCACGAGGTTGTTGAACACCGCCATCATGGACGATTGCGTCGCGATGGTGACTTCCTCGTGGATCGACATGGTGCCGGGGCTGTCGAACAGGTAGACCCGCAAAACGCCGCCATATTTCTCGGCTCGGGGTGAACCTCCCAGCGCCAGGATCAGTGCCAGGGCCAGCCCGGCCACGCGTCTTTTGGTCGGCATTTCGGAATGTCCCTCCGAACGGGAGGGTAGGTTGCGGCGTGCGTTCGTGTCCAGGGACGGCCGCTATGTTACCGCCGGCTCGCCAGCAGCGAGGCCAACGACAGCAGAACGACTCCGCCCACAAGGAATGCGCTTCGGCCGCCAGCCTGATGCAGGATCAGCCCGAATACGACCGGCCCCGCGGTTTGCCCCAAAAAGAAGTGGAACGCGTGCAGCGCCACCGCCGTACCACGCGCGCCCGGCGCGACTTCCGCGACCCTTGTCTGAATCGAGTTGTGGATCATGAACATGCCGACCCCCAGCCCAACGCCGGCGCCGATGAAGACATGCGCCGTAGGCGCGAACGCGAAACCGGCGAACGACAGCAGACACAACGTCCCGCCCAGCAGGACCATACGGTTTTGCCCCATCAGCCTCAGTACCTGCTTGGCGCTCGCCGCATAGATCAGCCCGCCGACGCCGAAGGCCGCCACCGCCAACCCAGCCTCGGCCGTTGAGCCGATGCCCCGGGCCTGCAACTCCACTGCGAAATAGGGGAAGGAGCCGAACACGAACCCGCCCTCCACGGCGACCGAGAAATACAGAATGCGCGCCGCGGGCATGCGCATAATGTGCATATAACCGACTGCCGCCGTCACGGGATCGAAACGGCGGCGCGGTTCCGCCGGGAAGCGCCGGCCGCCGAGCAACAATGTGACGAAACCCGCCGCCGCCATGACGCTGGCGGCCAGCATGACGCCGCGCCATCCGATGTAAGGCTCCAGCAACGCCGCGGCACTGCCGCCGGCGATCTGGCCGCCGATAGCGCAGGCGACAAGGCGGGATAGCGCGACTTGCCGGCTTTCAGCGGGGGCGGTGTCGGCGACCAGCGCAATCGCCAGCGGGTTCACGCCGCCGGCGGCCAAACCCGTGAGGGCGCGCAGGACAGTCAGCGATCCCAAATCCGGGGCGGCGGCGCAGGCCGCCAGCAGGATTGTCAGCAGGCCGACCGCGATCAGGATCACCCGGCGTTTGCCCAGCGCATCGCCGACCGGCCCCAGGATGGGCTGGATCAATGCGAAGGGCAGGGCAAAGGCGCTGGCGAGCAGCGCAGTGCGCGCCGCGGTACCCCCGAGGTCCCGTGCCAGCACGGTCACCAAGGGGTCGGTCAGACGTGTCACCAACGCGCCAGAGAATACGGCGAGGGCGAGCAAAGCGATCAGTCGCCCAACAGCCGAATCAGATTTCATGGTGCGGGGTGTGGCGGTAAGAGGCCGGCGGGACAATGCACATCGGCCCGGGATCGCCCATGCGCCAACGGCGGGGCGATCGACATCCAGCCCAAAATATTGAAATAACTGGCTCGGGCGGTAGGATTCGAACCTACGACCGATCGGTTAACAGCCGATTGCTCTACCGCTGAGCTACACCCGAACAGACGCGAGGCGGCGGTGTCTCGCGAGGCGGCTTCTTTAGAGGGGGCGGAGGCGGTGGTCAACCGTCTGTCAAGCACTTCTCACGCCATCGGGCCTATGCTATCGGACCCGCCGCGCGGCCGTCTGGCGGAATGGTAGACGCAAGCGACTCAAAATCGCTCGCTCGAAAGGGCATCCCGGTTCGAGTCCGGGGACGGCCACCACGCACCGGATTATTGCACCACCGGACAGCGGAACTCCTGCAATAGCGTGCTGGCGAATGGATTGGGGTTCGCGCGCAGCTCGAACCGCGCCGATTGTTCGCCCGCGCCGTATTGCAGCGTCATGCGGTCGCCGGACACTTTGGCTTGCGCCCGGCCGATCAGTCGGAACAGCGACCAAGGGCCGGTATCTTCCATTGGCTGGGTCCCAGCGATCGTAAGGCGGGCGGTGCCGGATGACGGCCAGGACAGGGCGGCAGGGCGGGCCTGCGTGCCAGCCGCCGCGACGATCTTGGCTCCGGCATATTCAAGTGTGCCGGCGCCGGCCTCGGTCGGGGTCAGATCGAATCGGACCAACGGCTGCAGACTGCCGTTAGGGAAAAACAGATCGCGAATCGCCGCCGCGCGCTGGAATTGCGCCAGGCTTTCAGCGGCGACCGGGGCCGTGACGTTGTCCACCGTTTTCGGCTTCCACGGACGCACACCCGTGTCGACGTACGGCTTGAGCTGGGTGTTGAAAAATGCGTCGATGGCGCCGCCGGGGCCCAGCAGCCGGGTAAAATCCTCCAACGGGATATCGGACGACGCGCCGGCCGAAAACGGATAGCGATTGCCGGTCACGGCCTGACACAGCGCCGCTGGGCCTCCGCCAGCGCTCCAGGCGGCAATCATTGCGCCGCGCGGCCCGCCGTCTCGAAGGGCTGCCCCCCCGGTCGCCATGGTGACCAGCCAGCGCGCGAGTGGCTGCGGCTGCCGCACCGATGTTATTTTCAGCACCGCCGCCGGGTCCTGCCCGGCGTCCGAGGTGGACGGCCGGGTGGTACTGGCGGCTTGTTTCGCAAGCTGCTGCTGCAAGTCGCCGAGGGGACGCAACACCAAATCGATGGGTGCCGCCCCGCCAGTCCCGGTGGTGTCGCGCAACGCCTGATACCGGAGATCGACGACCCGCATTGCCTCGGTAACAGGACCCGGCGGCGCCCCGGCCGCCGGCCCCAGTTGCGCCGCTGCCGAGATCAGCACCGCTTTCATCGGCGAACGCGACGATGCCAGGATGAACAAATCCTGCGCCGCCTGGGTCAGGTTGCGCGGCGGCAGCGGGTCGAGGTCGGCGAACAGCGCGTCCCAGGCGGCCTGGTATTCCGTCGCGTAGAGGCGGACGACATCCGCCTCCAGCGTTCGCCTGAAAGGGCTGTCGGGCACAATGGTCTCGCCGACGACCCAGCCTTCATTGGCGGTTTCCTGGGCGACGCGGGGCAACGCCGGGAGAACGGCGTCACGGAACCCGGCCGGGGTGAACAGTCCGGAGATTCCCTCATCCATCCGCCGCCCGGATAACCGTCCGAACAACTCGGTGCCCGCTGGGCCGAGCGCCTCACTCGGCTTCCAAGGCGGTGGCAAATGGGCGGAAACCGCCGGCTTCAGGCGCGAATAGGCCCGTTCGGCAAGGGGCAGCTGCCCCATGAGTGCGCGTGCCTGCGCGACCAGCGGGCCATCCAACGGCGTCTTCGGCAGGGATTCAGCGACCAGCGCTTTAACGTGGCGCCGAAGTGCGTCGCGTAACGGCGCCTGATCGGCATTCGGGTAGGTGGCCGCCCAGTCGCCGGTGAACCAGCTTTCGATCAGCGCCCCGTCCAATGGGCCGGCGCCGCCGAGCATGAGGTAGATTCGTGTGGCGTCGTAAAGGGCATCCGGATCGGTCAATGCGCCGCGCATGCGGGTTTCCGCCCGCCACACCATGCGCGGGAACAGCGCGAATTCCAGTGCGTGGCGATACAGCGCGGCATGCGCGGCACCCAGCTTGGCACCTTGGGACAAGCCGACCAGATCGCGTGTCGAGGCATTCGATACCTGCGCGGCCGCGTCGAGCCATGGCACGATGCGC
Organism: Acetobacteraceae bacterium; assembly: GCA_025352375.1. Classification (GTDB taxonomy): domain Bacteria; phylum Pseudomonadota; class Alphaproteobacteria; order Acetobacterales; family Acetobacteraceae; genus Rhodopila. Next base: position 26,124 of record JANXTL010000035.1, read on the forward strand.
GCGAAATCCGAGTCCGATACAGGGTCGAGCGGCAGGCCGTTTGCTTGCTTCTCGAGGGCCGCGAGGCTCAGCTGGGTGCGCGCGACCGCATCCAGACTGGCGGTTTGCTCGAAATACAGGCCCCCCGCGCCGGCCATAGCGATCAGGAGACACACGGCATACCCGGCGATGCGCCGTTTCCGCCGGCGTTTTTCGGCCCCTGGCTTCTGCACGACCAGCATGGCCTCACGAAACACGACATCGCGCAGCAGGCCTGCCAGGAAATAGGAGCGCCCCGCCTCCGGCCGCAACCGCGCCGCTCGGCGTTGATCGAGGCCGAAGGACCGGGACAACGAGCCGATCAGCCGGTCGATCGGCGTGCCTTCCTGCGTGCCGGACGTTAGATAGACTCCGCGCAACAGCGGCGCCGCGCCGCCGGTATCCGGGGCGAAAGCCTTGCCGACGAAGTCCTCCAATCGGGGCAGAATACTGGCGAACTGGGCCGGGAATCCGGCGATCAGCGCGCGCCGGTCCGGATCGGATTCAGCATCCAGACGTGCATAAACTCGACGGCCAAGGCGCTCGAGCAATGGTTTCAGTCCCACCGAGACATCCGACGGTCCGGCCAGGGGCAGGGTCGTTCCCCAGATTTGCTCGCGCCCGGTTCGGTCGAGGTCGGCGAAGAATTCGGTGAAGCCGATAAGAAGGTCGGCCTTGGTGAAGATCACATAGATCGGCATATGGCGGCCGAGGCGCGCTTCCAGTTCGTCGACCCGGGTGCGGATCGTGCGGGCGTGGCTATCCAACAACGAGACCTGATCGGAGGCGACATCCTCCATCGCGATGGCGACGATGACCCCGTTCAGCGGTTGCTTCGGCCGAGTTTTCCGCAGAAGCGACAGGAAAGCCTCCCACCCCGCCTTGTCGACGGTCGCGTCGCTATCCTGCGTGGTATAGCGGCCGGCGGTATCGATCAGCACTGCGTCTTCCGTGAACCACCAGTCGCACAATCGCGTCCCGCCCACACCGCGTACCGCGCCCGGACCGAGTTCGTTGGACAGCGGGAATTTCAGGCCGGCATTCAACAGCGCCGTGGTCTTGCCCGATCCCGGCGGGCCGATGATGGCGTACCACGGCTGCTCATACAGGTAGCCGCGATGGCCTTTGAGCTCACGCAACCGGGCCAAAGCCGTGGCGAGCTTGGCGCCGACGGCGGCCACTTCTTCATCGGCGGAACCGCCGATGCCCAGGGTCAGTGCTTTATCCCGGCGGGAGCGGAGCAAATCCAGCACCAGGTTCAAGCATAACCACAGAAGCAGGATTCCGCCCACCGCGGCCAGCCGCATTGTCTGCGGCTCCAGCTGCGGTAGCAGGGGACCAAGCACCCAGACGACGCCGGCCAGCATCTGCACGCCAACCAGGGTGACGATCCAGCGCATCACGGAGACCGTCATGGCTGGCCCGCCAGGACGATATCGATCCGGCGGTTCTTTTCCCGCCCTTCGGCCGATGCATTGGGCGCTACCGGGTCGGCATCGGCCCGCCCTTCGGACACGATGCGAACGGGATCGGGGAGCTTGGCCGCGAGCGCGGTGCGAACGGCTTTGGCCCGAGCGGTCGAAAGGGCGAAATTGGATGGGAACGCGACGGAGCGTTCGACTTGCGTGTCGGTGTATCCAAGCACCCGAATTGCCCCGCCCTCATTTTTCAGGGCCTGGATCAGGCGCTCAAGGAGCGGTGTCGCACCGATGGTGGCATTGGTCTGAGCAAACAGAAGCTTGGCGGGGATCCGAACAATGGGCGAGGGGCCTTCGATCACCTCGATGTCTGGCAGATCGGTTAAAGCGGCGCGGAGTCGTTCGGCGGGGCCTGGGACCGTTGGCGCGGGTGGCGGCGGTGGCGGCGGGGTGGCCGGGGGCCGCACCAGGGTTGGCATGGTCGCGGGCGACGCCGCGAGGGCGGATTGGTAGACCGCGTCGGAGGCGCGGTTGAGCCCGGTCAGAAACCACACATACAGCCCAGCTATGCAGGCAATGGCGAAGCTGGCCGCGACCCATACGGGAACGCCGCCGCGCGAAGGCTCGAAATGGGCGTCGACCCCCATGGCGTCGGGGGCCAACGACGTGGGCGCGGGCGATGCGGTTCGCTCGATCAGCTCGAACACGTGGTGGCGCACGCGTTCCAGCTGCGCCCGCCCGTCCTGGATCGTGCGATAGGGACCCATCGTACCCAGCGACAGGCAGACAAACATCAACTCGATCACTGGCAGCGACTCGGGCAGCGATTCGCGCAGGGTGCGTAGCTGCTCGAAAAAACCGGCGCCAGCGTTGTCATCCTGGTGCAATGCCTTCGCGAGGGGTTCGTCGTGCCAGCGGCCCTGGGCGCCCCAGGGCATGTTCAGAACGATATCGTCCAACGAGGCGCATAACGCATAGTGGGCGAGGCGGATGTGCAGCGGGTTGGCGCCCAGTTGCCGTGCGGTCCTCTCGAAGGCGCGCAGTTCCCGCCATGTACGCTCCCGGATATCGCCGGGATCCGGGGTTGTGGCGGTGTTGCGAAGATGGGTCAGGAGTTGTAGCAACGGATCGGCTGCGACCATGAGCGGGTCGGTACTGGCGGCAACGGCGTCGAACACCGGGGCTTCAACCTTCGCCGGTTCCGCGCTTGGGGCGACAGCCGGTCGCGGCACGCGTCTGGCGCCGCCAGGCGACGGACGAATGACGGTGCGGTCGTGGTCACCCAGGTCGTCAGATGGGTTGTCGATCATTCGGGTGCTCCCCACATCGTGCTAGCATTCTGGCCGGGCCCAATCAACGCCGTTACGATGCGATCGACCAAAAGGGGAGGCAACAGCGTATGGGTTTGGTTCCATCCCCAACCGTCCTCAGTCTGGACGAAATGGGTCGTATCGCACCGCCGATTGTCCAAAGCGTCGGCCGTGGCGGGGTAAACCGGCCAGGCGATGTCTTCGTGATCCAGTCCCTCCTCAACGACCGTCTGCCGAAGCCGCATTCCGATGTGCCGGTCACAGGCCAAGCGGATTTCGGCACGGTTTTGGCGATCGAGGCGTATCAGGCCGTGGTGCAGCATATGTACCCACCGACCGGGAAGGTCGAACCAGGAAGCACGACGTATTACGCCCTGGCGGCCCGTCCGATGATCGATGAGGCGTCGCTGCGCGGCACCGGCCATTTCGGCGTGGTGCCACAGGATGTCGTGGAAGCCGCCATCCAGTCCCGCCAGAAATGGCTCGTGCCGGCCTCGGTCACAATCGCGCAATGGGCCGTCGAGAGCGCCTGGGGCGCGGCGATGCCGCCCGACAGCAATAACCCCTTCGGCATCAAGGCCGTGGGCAACGACGCCGCGGTGGACGCCCAGACGCGAGAAGTCGTATCCGGCAAGGACATCATTATCGTCGCGAAATTCCGCAAATTCGCTTCCATTGCCGAGGCGTTCGATATGCACGGCAAACTACTGGCCACCAACCCGGTTTACGCCCCGGCGATGACAAAAAAAGACGACCCGGACGCATTCTCCGACGCGCTGACCGGTGTCTACGCGACCGACCCACAATATGGGGCGACGCTGAAATACGTGATCAAAACTTACAATTTTACCATTAACGACAAATAGCGCTCGCTGCGCTCAGATTGGCCCGCGTTCGTCGAGCAACATCGCAACCGAGGCACGGAGTTCAGGCAACGACTCCGCGACGACCTGCCATACGCGTTCATGCTCCACGGTAGAATACCCGTTAATCAGGACATTACGGAACGCGACGATGCCGCGCATGTTCCTTATGCTTCACGCCATCCCAGTCGCGAGGTTCTCCAGCGCGCCCGGCGCTCGGATCGCGATTTCGCTCGCGGACGGGATTTCGATGAAGCCTTCGGTACGCAGTTTGGTCAACGTTCGGCTCACGGTTTCGATCGTCAGGCCCAGGTAATCGGCGATATCGCCGCGCGACATCGGCAGGGCGAAGCGCGACCGCGATCCCTGGCATATCGTGCCCTGGCGGCTTTGCAGCATCAGGAATGACGCCAACCGCTCCCGCGCGGTCTTGCGTCCGAGCAGGAGCATTTGGTCCTGGGCGGCGACGAGTTCGGTGGACGCAACCGCCAGCAGCCGCTTCTCCATGGCCGGGAAATCGTCCAGCAAGGTGCGGACGCGGGCGCGGGAAAATTTGCAGAAACGGACGCGATCGATCGCCTCGGCGCTGAACGCGTAGGTGTCGGACACCGCGAGGCCAAGGAAGTGGCCGACGCCGGAGAACCCGGTGATCTGCCGCCGCCCGTCCGGCAGCATCTTGTACATGCGAACCGTGCCAGCGGAAATGTTGAAGAAATGGGTGGCAGAGTCGCCTTCCTGGATAAAGGTGGTGCCGGGTTCGGCGCGTGTCACCACGGCAATGGCCGCGAGGCGCGCGATATCGCTGTCGGGTACGGCGTCGCAAACGCTCTGCGACCGCGCTTCGCAGTTAGCACAGATATTGGCGGCACCGCGCGGATCGAGCACCACCGGCCGGGTGGAAGGCGTGTACATCGGCATCCCCTTTTTTCTTATCCAGACCCCTCCAGGGCTTTTTCAAACCGAGCCGCTGGCGTGACACTTCGGTATGTCGGTTCGCTGTAGGCCGCATTGATTTGGATCAACGCGCCGTCTCCACAGCCGATGCAGCCTGCGCATCCTAGATGGGCACACGTCGCATGTCGAATTTAACGATCGAACTTCTCGGGCGAGACCAGATCAGAGCCGCCTATCCGTTGATCCGGGAGGCGCTGCCCAGCCTCGATTTGGCAGAATGGTTGCGCTTCACCCGTCACACCCTAACCGCCCGCCGCTCGGGCCGAGCAGGGATTATCGCGGCGCGTCGTGCGAACCGCCCCTACCCTTGCGGCCTGTTCTGCTACCGCGTGGACCAGGACCTCGAGCAAGGTAAGGTCCTGATCGCGGAACACTTCGTCGCGGTGGACCTGGTGGAACCCGCCGCTGTTTTGGCCGCGCTGGTCGCGGAGTTGGATCGTCTCGGGGCCAGGCTGGGGTGCAACGCGGTGCGCAGCATCGTGCACGGTACCGCGGCGGACGTGTCGGGCGGCTTGACGAAGGCAGGCCATGTCGCGGCCGGGACTCTCTTGTTTAAGTTACTGCCAGGGGCCATGACCGCCTGAGGCCAATGGGACCGTGTGTCCATACCAACGGCGGCATAGAGCAGGGGTTTTCATGGTCCGGAAAGACGCGCGGAGTAGCCGCGCGGCGATTTTGGCACGACGCATCGCGGTGCACCGCACGCCGGCCGCGCCGCCGAAAAAGGGTTGGCTCAGTGCCCTGGGTCCAGGGCTGATTACCGGCGCGTCGGACGACGACCCCAGCGGCATCGCCACGTACTCGCAAGCAGGGGCGCAGTTCGGCTTCAGCATGTGCTGGGTAATGCTGTTCACCTTCCCGCTGATGGCGGCGATCCAGGAAATCAGTGCCCGCATCGGGCGGGTGACCGGGCAGGGTATCGCCGGCAACCTTCGCGAACACTATTCGCCCTGGCTTCTGCGAGCCATCGTCGGTCTGCTGCTGATCGCCAATATCATCAACCTCGGCGCCGATCTGGGCGCGATGGGAGAGGCGCTGGCGCTGCTGATCCACGGCTCGGTTCACTTATACGTCGTGGGATTCGCGGTGGTGTGCGTGCTTTTGGAGATATTTTCCAGCTATGAGCGCTACGTCACCATCCTGAAATGGAGTTGCCTGACGCTGTTCGCGTATGTCGCCACGGCTTTGGCCGTCGATGTGCCTTGGGGTACCGTCGCCTACAATACGTTCGTGCCGAATTTTTCGTTCAAGGCGGACTACGTCGTCGCCATCGTCGCGGTTCTCGGTACCACCATCACGCCCTATTGCTTCTTCTGGCAGTCGTCGCTGGAAGCCCAGGACGAGCGGATCGACCCGCTGGCGCACACGCTAATCGAGGCGCCGCAAGAGGCGAAGGCCCAGATTGGACGCATGCGGATCGATACCTATGTGGGGATGGGATACTCCAATCTCATGAGCTTCTTCATCATCGTTACCACCGCGGCGACGCTGAACACACACGGGATTACCGATATCCAGACGTCGTCCCAGGCCGCTGAGGCGCTGCGGCCAATCGCCGGCGTATTCACCTTCGCCCTGTTCGCGGCCGGGATTATCGGCATCGGGCTGCTGGCGGTGCCGGTCCTGGCGGGTTCGTGCGCTTATGCGCTGGGGGAGGCTTTGGGTTGGACCACCGGCCTGGATCGCCGGCCGCTGGACGCCAAGGCGTTTTACGCGACAATCGCCGTGTCCACGCTGATTGGCATCGGCATCAACTTCGTGGGGATCGACCCGATCAAGGCGCTGTTTTGGGCGGCGGTGGTGAATGGCGTGGTGTCGGTGCCGCTGATGACCGTAATGATGATCATGGCAATGGCGCCGGAGGTGATGGGCGATTTCGTGTTGCCCCGGCCGTTATGGGCGATGGGGTGGCTGTGCATGGGGACGATGACGGTGGCGGTGGGGATCATGTTCTGGGCGTTGTGATCACCCAAACGTCGGGCCGGTCACCCCCTGCCCCCAGTTGCTGTAGATTATGCACAGCGGCAGCGCGGCGAACAGCACGACCGTCAGGCAACCCAATCCGCCACCGCCCATGGCCCGAACGAACGATCTGCCGAAAGGATTGCCGGGGGGCGTTCGTTCCGTCTGTTCGGTTACGGCGACGGTGCCCTTATCCCAAGTCGTTCCAGCCGCGGTAGAACCTCCTGCACGAAGTATGGGATTTCCTTCAGGTAGTCCACGAACGCAACGGTGCAGCCCGCCAGACCGGTCGCGCTCATGCGGGCCATTTCTTCGGCGATTTCGTCGGGGGTGCCGACGAAGGGGTAGACGCCGGGATAGGCGCCGTCGTAGCGATATTCTCCCTGGCGGGTGAAGCGGTTCTCGAATGGGCGGGCGATGCGGGATTCTCCGGCTGCCGGGACTGTGGTGCCGCGATGGCCGCGGTAATATTGCTGGCCTTCGGTATCGGCCATTTCCTCGGCGAAGTAATGGAAATAGTCTTCGGCTTCCCTGCGCGTGGGGCGGCAGACGACGTGGCCCATGGTGTAGACCGCGATTTCGCGGTTATGCCGCGCCATGTGGGTTGTCACGTCGGCCAGCACGGCTGGGACCTGATCGAGTTCCGTGACGTTGAGGAACAGCACGTCGGCGCAGCGCGCCGCGAAATCGCGCCCTCGGGGGGAGAAACCGGCCGACATCACCGGCGGCCAGGGGCGCTGCACGGACAGTGGGTCGGTTTGCAAGCGTTTCAGATGGAAAAAATGACCGTCCCAGTCGAACTCCGGACCGCCCTCCAGCAGGCGGGACCAGATGTCGAACCATTCCTGGCCGTGGTCGTAGCGGGTTTCGGGATCGATGGTGACGCCGTGCAAGTCGAACTCCGGCTGGTTCCAGCCGCAAACGATGTTCAGGCCGGCGCGCCCATGGGTTACGTGGTCGATGGTGGCGAGTGCCTTGGCGGCGAAAGCCGGCGTGACCAGCGGCACATGCACGGTGCAGAAGATGGCGATCCGCTTGGTGATGGCACCGAGCGCCGCACCGTGGGTCAAGGTCTCGTAGGATTTGCCGTAGACGTTGGCCTTGCCCTGATAACCCCGCCATTTCGCAACTGGGAGAATAAACTCGATCCCCGCATCGTCGGCGATGCGCGTCATCGCGGCGATGTCGTCCCAGTCGGCCTTCCAGCGTTCCGGGGCGAGGCTCATGGTCAGCCCGCCGTCGCAGTTGGCGCTGAAAATCCCCAGCTTGAACCGGTTCGGTCCGAACAGGGGATTTCGCGCTCGGGATTCGTGCATGGCGGCGGTTCCGGTGGCTAATGACGTTGCCGCGTCACTGTGCATCGGAGCGGCTGGGTTGGCCAGCGTAGGGGCGACCGTGTAATACCAGTCGCCCCTATCAGCGACTGGTAAGCGCGCAGGGTTGGTGTGGCGGCTGCGCGCGAAATCAATAAGATACCGACCGGCCGGCCGTCCTGCGACGAGGCGAAGGTTCGGCCGGTTGGTACAACCTTACGTGCAGGACCGAGAGGCCCGGCCCGGCCATCTCGTCACTCACCCCTGTGCGGCGGTCTTGGGGTGGCGGCGCCAGAAGGCCTCGAGGTTCTTCCGCGCGATCATAGTCATGGGGTCAGAATTTTATTTCCCGATTTGGGAAGCAAGAACAACTCACAGCGCCCCTGCCCCCCGCAACCCCTCAACCTCCCCTTCCGAAAACCCCCACTCCATTAACCCCGACTCGTTATGCGCCCCAATCGCCGGGTCCGTCTCCTGGATCGCCCCCGGCGTCCGAGAAAACCGCGGTGCCGGCGCCGGCTGCAATACCCCGTCCACCGTCA
>JANXTL010000058.1 GCA_025352375.1 Acetobacteraceae bacterium
ATCGGCATGAACCTTATTGTGGGTGGGGCGCCGGTGGGATGGCTGCTTCTGCTGCCCGCCGGTCCCGTCGGCGGGCTGCCGGGCTGGCTGCTGGCCCGCAAGCTGGCGCGCCAGCTGAAGGCTTAGACCATGATCGTTTGAAGTTGCACGCGATCTCGGCGTTGGATCATGGTCTAAGCCTTTGTTTGAGAGGGTGATTCACGCCCGAGGTTGAAGTCAACATCAGGCGATCACGCTCTAGCGGGCTACCAATGATAGTTACGGCATCGTTCGATGCGGCATCAGGTTCGGAAAATACTCATAGGCCGATCGGTGCCCGTTGTGGCACTGACCCGCGCATTCTGGTAATCTCTGCCCATGCCGGACGATCTCTACCACCGCGATGTCCTTGCTTGGTCCGAGCACCAGGCCGACCTGCTCCGCCGCGTCGGGCGCGGGGAGCGGGTGAATGACATCGATTGGGAACTCGTGGCCGAGGAGATTGAGGACGTGGGGCTTTCCGAACTGCACTCGGTCGAGAACTATCTTCAGCAGATATTGACGCATTTTTTGAACATACATGGCTGGCCCGAAAGCCTGTCGGTCAGGCATTGGTGGAGCGAGATCGCGGCCTTCCAGGCCAACATGCGCCGCCGGTTCGCGCCGTCCATGCGGCAGCGCATCGATCTGGCGAACATCTACACCGACGCGATCGAAACTTTGGAACCCGAGCAATTCGATGGGCAGGCGCCGCGCCCTTGGCCGGACACCTGCCCCTTCACATTGGATCAACTCCTGACGGAGCGGCGGGCGGGTCTGGAAGCCATACACGCCGCTCTGCCGACCGAGGGCTAAATCGCGCCCTCCGCCTGTAGCGCCTCCACCGCCGAGGCGCTCAGCCCCAGCCATTCGTTCAGCACCTCGGCCGTGTTGGCGCCGAGCACCGGGGACGATTTGATACGGGACGGCTTGCCATCCACCCGCACCGGCCAGCCCGGCATTTTGAACGGTTTGTGCACCGGGTGGACCATGGTCTGCATGATGCCGCGCTGCTCGAACGTGGCGTCGTTCTGGAGTTCCATGGTGTCCAGCACGGCGCCGGCGGGGATGCCGGCCTCACCGACCGCCGTCATGGCCTCGTGCTTGGTGCGGGTTTTGGTCCAGGCGGCGATGATGGCGTCTACCTCACCTTCCTTGGCGACGCGGTCGGCGGGGGTGGCGTAGCGGGGGTCGCCGATCAGATCCTCCCGCCCGATCAGCTTCAACAACCGATCCCAGTGATCGGGGTTGGCGCGGCTGGTCATGATGAATACGTAATCGTTGGCGCCACCCGGCGCGCAGGGATACAGGCCCATCGGCGCGTTGTTGACGCCGGGCACTTTCGATCCGCCGCGCTCCGCCGCACGACCGGTCAGGCCCTGCGTCGCGAAGTTGATGCGCATGTAGTGCATGATCGCGTCCTGCATGGCGACCTGGAGCTTATGCCCCTCCCCGGTTTCGCGGCGCTTGTAGAGCGCGCCGAGGATGGTGATCGCCATCAGCATGCCGGTGCCGGTATCGCCCAGGGAGAAACCGGGCCGGGTCGGCGGGCCGTCCTTCTCCCCGGTCACGCTGAACGTGCCGCCGGCCGCTTGCGCGATCATGTCGAACGCGAGGTTTTTCTCATAGGGGCTGCCTTCGCCGAAACCTTTGACCTGGGCGTAGATGATGCCGGGGTTGATCTCTTTGACGACGTCGTAAGACAGGCCCAGCCGCTCGATCGCGCCGGGAGCGAAATTCTCGATGCAGACATCGGCCTTGCGCAGCATGTCTTTCACCAGCGCCAGCCCCTTGGCGGATTTCAGGTTGACGGTGATCGAGCGTTTGTTGGCGTTGAACACGTGGAAATAATACGGGTCGTGGTCCGGCTGGCCCTTGCGCAGCCGCCGCCCGGGATCGCCCAGGCTGGGGTTTTCCACTTTCACCACGTCGGCCCCGAGCCATGCGAGGGCCTCGGTGCAGGACGGGCCGGCTTCGAACTGGGTGAAATCGACGATTTTCACGCCGGAGAGGAATTTGAATTCGGCGGTGTTCTCGGACATGGGAGCGTCTCCTTTTGATTTGCGCGAAGCCTGCCACAGTCCGGGCGGTTCCGCCAACGCCCGGCCTTGCGGCGCGGGTGCGGTTTCGGCACCCTCGCGACCGGCATGGACGAAAAAGCGATGATTCGCGGCGGGTTACTGACGCAGTATTTCTTGGAAGAAGGCATCCAGGCCACCGAGGCCTACCGCCAGTTGGACCACATCCGGATCGAGGCATTTGTCGCCGCCGTGCGGGCCCAATGGGATCGCCTGTCGCGTATCGCCCGCCCCAGCGAGGCGGAAACCGAGGCCGAATTCATCCATCCCGTCCTCGATCTGCTCGGATGGCACCGTCTGCCGCAGCAAGAACCCGGCCATGGACGGCGCGATATCGCCGACGAGTTGCTGTTCCTGACCGAGGACGCCAAAGCGACGGCGTCCCGACTGAGAGCGTCCGCCGACCGCTTCCGCCATGGCGTCGTGGTCGTCGAAAACGAGGCCCGCGATACCCCGCTGGGCCGCGCCAGCGGCCTCCGTGAATCCCCTGCGGGCCAGATCCAGCGCTATTTGTCGCGGGCGGAAACCATGTCCGGCGGCGCCGTATCTTGGGGATTGCTCACCAGTGGCCGCTTTTGGCGATTGTAC
>JANXTL010000083.1 GCA_025352375.1 Acetobacteraceae bacterium
AATATCAGTATTCCCCGAGCGGGTTCGAGGGCACGCAACGGGTGGGAGTCTCTCTTAGCTCACCCCGATTCCTGTCCAACGGATGGGGTCCACCTCAATGCGCGCCTTCCCGAGATTCAGGACGCATATTCGATACGTTAGCCGGCGCGCGATCGCAAGGTTGATCCAGCGCCCGCCCGTCGCTAAATGCGGGGCATGTCAAAACCTCCCATCTTCACCAGTGATATTCCGCTGTTCCCGATCCTGATCGCGCCGCACGCCCGGCTGAAGGCCAAAGCGCGCGCGGTGGCGAAGGGCGACGACGACGACGTGCGCGCCATTATTCCGCGGATGTTCGCTACGATGTATACCGCGCCTGGCATCGGGCTGGCGGCGCCGCAGGTGGACCTGGGGCTGCGGCTGCTGGTCATCGACCTGATGCCGCACGACAAACCGGCCCCGATCGTCATGATCAACCCAGAAATCGTCGCCGCCAGCCCCGAGCTGGCAACACGGGAGGAAGGCTGCCTCTCCCTCCCCGGCATGTACGCCGACGTCACCAGACCGGCGCGCGTAAAAGTGCGGTATCTGGACGAATCCGGCGCCCGGAGGGAGATGGAGACATCGGAACTCTTGTCCGCCTGCGTCCAGCATGAGATCGACCATCTGGACGGGGTGCTGTTCGTGGATCGTATATCGATCCTAAAGCGCAATATGATCATGCGTAAGCTGGCGAAAGAACAGAAGCTGAAGAAATAAGCGCCATGCGCATCGTCTTCATGGGAACTCCGGACTTCGCCGTGCCGGCGCTGCACGCGCTGGTCTTCGCGGGGCATACAATCGTCGCGGTTTACTGCCAGCCGCCTCGCCCCGCCGGCCGAGGCCAATCGGTCCGCAAATGCCCGGTTCATGCCGCCGCCGATGCCCTTGGCATCGAGGTCCGCACCCCTGCCCGGCTGCGGACCGATCCCGTGGCCCAGGCGGACTTCGCGGCGCTGGCCTCGGACGTCGCGGTCGTTGCGGCATATGGGCTGATTCTGCCCCAGGTCATGCTCGATGCCCCCCGCCTCGGGTGCAGCAACATCCACGCCAGCCTGCTGCCTCGGTGGCGCGGCGCTGGGCCGATCCAGGCCGCGATCCTCGCGGGCGACGCGGAAACCGGCGTCACGATCATGCAGATGGAGGCCGGCCTGGACACCGGCCCGATGTTGTTGCGGGAGGCCGTCGGTATCACGGGGGTTACGACGGCCGCGTCATTACACGATGTGCTGGCTGAGGTGGGGGGGCGGCTGATCGTGCGTGCTCTGGCGGAAGTGCCAGTTCCGGTGCCTCAACCGGCGGAGGGCGTGACCTACGCGCCGAAGCTGGAGCGGGAGGATGGGCGCTTGGATTGGTCGCAGGATGCGGCAGCTTTGGACCGACGGGTGCGGGCGTTCGACCCCTGGCCTGGGACGTTCACGGTGTTGGATGGGGCGATTTTGAAGGTTTTGGCAGCGGTTGCTGCGGATGGGGCGGGCGCGCCTGGGACGGTGCTGGATGGGGTGCTGACGGTGGCGTGCGGGGCCGGGGCGCTGCGGTTGACACGGGTGCAGGCTCCGGGGCGGGCGGCGATGGATGCGGCGGCGTTTTTGCGAGGGCGGGCTGTGGGGGTGGGGACGGTCTTGGGGTGAAAAATGCCTCTGTGGCTCTGTGGTTATGCTTTGTATTTGCCAACCGGGCGGACACCCGCATGTTGGCAAATACAAAGCATAACCACAGAGGCACAGAGACACAGAGGCGACCAAGGATACGATCGACCCACCGCAGTTGGACGTTCTTCGGGCTTATTCGACAGGGCAGCTTGGCACGCGTGAGGCGATCGAGCGGGCCGGGATGCACGACTATGCCGATCTGATCATTGGTCTGGCGCAGAACGATTTGGTGTTCCCTCGGCCGAAGGACACAGCGGCACACAAGGCAAACGTTGAACGAGCAACTGCTATTCTTCAGCCGCTTTTGCGCCGTGGCCGTTAATATCAGGATGGTTGTGACCGATGCGGTGCCGCTGATCACACTCGCAGTCGCGCGGAGCCTCGATTATCTTCTTTATCCTGAACAGCCGGTTCTCATTCCCGACGCCGTGTTCCATGAGGCGACGGCGGCTGCCGGAAAACTCGGCGCACAGGAGATCATCGATTGGTACCGCGCTCGGATCGATGCCGTTCGGATCGAGCCGACCGATATTTTTCAACGGGAGATGTCGTTTCTTGAACTGCAAGGCGGGCGCCTCGCGCGCGATGTGGGTGAGCGTGCCACTTTGGAATTGATTTGTGGTTACCCCTTGCGGCCGGATGAGCGGGCTCCACTGCTGGTCATGACTGTCATGGAACGTTCCTTATTTGTCCCGCAATGCGTCCATGGCAGCCTTGATCGTCTTTGCTTCTTCGCCGTCCGGCGGCAGGCTGGCAATTAGTCTGCCCCAGTATTGGCGCGCCTCGGCCGGTTTTCCGATCTGAGC
>JANXTL010000176.1 GCA_025352375.1 Acetobacteraceae bacterium
TGTGTCTCATCATCGTTGGCACGGAGGGCGGTTGAGCCTCATTGAGACGTGCGACCTTCCTCACGGCAGCGACTGGCGAATGGCGCGGCTGAAGGATGTGCAGAAGGCCGCCCGCTACCGTGACCCGAGCACCAACGCGCTCTGCTATCGACTCGGCTAAAATCTGAACAAAGGTGCCGCCTTCGTGCAACATGTCAATGAAACTCAAACCGCATGACACAGACCCTCCTTTCGATTTTTCCTGACCGGAAAGACTTGTTGGCCCTCGAAGCCGAGGAACTTGGCGGTGTGCTCCTGGAGGTCGTTCCGGGCGTTATGCAAAACGGCATGTTCACGTTTGAAACCTTGCGGGCACCTCTATATCCGCCCAGCGGGGGTGGTTACCCACCCGAGCACCGACGCCCGGTGACGATTGCAATAGCCGAAGCTCTATCATGGCTTACCAATCAGGGCTTGCTGATGCTCGACCCCGAACAGCCAGCCTCGTGGTACTGCCTGACACGCCGGGCGCAAAATCTTCGAACAAGAGCCGATGTCGAAGCCTTTCGAAGAGGGCGAATGCTTCCGACCGAGCTACTGCCACTGATTCTGGTCAAGAAGGTTTGGCCACTATTCCACCGTGGCGATCACGACGTTGCCGTGTTCCAGGCGTTCAAGGAGGTTGAGGTTGCCGTTCGGAGGACGTCAAACGCGAAGGGAGCTGGTTTTCCTGACGATCTTGTCGGAGTTACCCTGATGCGCAAAGCACTTCATCCAGAGAGTGGCCCGTTGACGGATACGACAAAAGTCATCGCCGAGCGCGAGGCAGAGACGGCGCTGTTTGCCGGCGCAATCGGCCACGCGAAGAATCCCGCCGGGCATCGTGACGTGAACTTGCTACCACTGGAAGCCGCTCGGCTCATCGTGTTTGCAGCGCATTTGCTCGACCTTGTTGAGCGGCGCCTGCCATGACAGCCACTCAACAGAACCTGACCAACCTGCTTCGCTACGCTGAGGAAATCCTCAAGATCAGCGAGCGGATCATTTCTGATTTGGCGAAGGATGCCGTCCTGACGATCCATGAGCAGGATGTCCGGGGGTTGGAGGGGGTAACCATTGACCCGAATGATGGGTCTTGGGTGCGCTTCGCGCGGCTGCGTGAGATACCCGCACCTCCTGCCGACCCGATGTTCGAGGACTGGATTTCGAAGCCAACAGTCTCGCGTATTTTCGAGAAACCGCTCCTGGCCGAGAGCCTTCTAATAAAAATTTCCATCGAGACTGCCTCTGACTTAGTTGAGGCGGGTCTGGCTGAGACGGATGACGTAATGAGGCAACTGGGCGACGAGTTGGCCGACCATGTTGACGTTCTCCTGCGGCGGTCGAACCTGCCCGAGTTCACCGATACGTTTTGCACCTATGTCGAGGGGCCATGGGCAGAGTGGGCTGCGAAGGAGCAGCCTCGGCGACGGTCGATTGCGATCTACAGTAAGCTTTACACAGTGCAGCAACGCATGATCGCGTTGGGCGACGACGTACCGGAAGAATGCGTTTTCGGGGTCGGCATGACGCGTTGGCTGCACCCCTTAGAGCGCATCAACGTTCCGCTGATCGAGGCTGCGGTCGAACTTGCATTAGACCCAGAGGATGGGTCGATTATTGTTACCCCCCGACCGCAACCGCCGAAGCTATGTTTGCGGGCGTTCGACAGCCTTGAGATTGGCGTTGTCGGGCGGCTCAACCGTGACGGTGCTGAGCAATTGACACGTATATACAACGACCCAGATATCGGATTCTCGCCGTTCGAGAAGCAATGCTTCGAGCCTGTATTGCGCATGTGCAGCGCTCGTATCTCGGCTTCCTCGATATATGAGCCAGACATGCGAGAGAACCCAGGCGACCGGTCTCCGCCCATTGCCGACGATAAGTTACGCATTGCCGATACATGGGTGATCTATGTCCGCCACCGTTCAATCGACTTTCGTTGTGAAGATATCCGCAAACTGATCGATCATGTGCAGCAAGCGCCTAATGATGTATCGCTTTCACCCCCGGCGGTTCAGATCACTACGGCCGCCGTTGATGCTCCGATCGATGATGATGTCTTTGACCTGAGCGGCAATCTTATTATGCCAACGGCACCAATCGTCTCAGGGCCGCCGCAGGTCTACGGCACCTCTTCCGGCGGCGGTTCTGGTACGTCGGATAGTAACGGCAGTCCGCCGGAGGAGCGGCCCGTTTTCTTTCCATTGCCTTTTAATGACGAGCAGGCAGCGATCATCCGCCGCCTTGAAGACCCAACTGTCAGCGGCGTAGTTGTTCAGGGGCCGCCAGGTACGGGAAAGACGCACACCATCGCCAATATCATTTGTCACTATATGGCGACAGGCCGCCGCGTGTTGGTTACCGCACGTACGCCCGAGGCATTGGCGGCCATTCAGGAAAAACTCCCCGTAGAAATCCGCGATCTGGCGATTGCAGTGATCCATAGCGATCGACAGGGCGGACAGCAGCTTGAGCAGGCCATCGAAATGATGTCCACACAGGTCAAGCAGATTGACATGGCCGATTATCGCCAGACCTGCATAAATAAGAAGCGCCGTCTTGCCGAGGTGCGTACACAAATATCCGAAACGGATCGTCAGATTCTTGAATACGCGACCTTAAATCTGGCGCCCGTAAGCTACTGCGGCGAGGAGTGTTTACCGATGGAACTCTCCGCCAAGGTTGAGGCAGAGCGAGGAGTTCACGCTTGGTTGCCTGACGATTTGGCTATGGGTACGGCCTATGAGGCTCAGTTTACTGATGCAAACATCACCGAGGCGCGCGGTATCAGGACAGCACTGGGGTTGGATATCATTTACCATGCTGATCAACTCCCGGATGTTGCGTCATTGCCCGATATCCCCCGCGTGCTTGCGGCGCATCAAGCGCTAGTGCTTGAGCGCAATTTTGAAAATCAAACGAGCATCGGCGATCTGCCTATACCATCATTTGGCGAGCAGGCGGGAGTTGAACAGGCGCGCTCGCTTCTTGCTTGGCTCGAACCCTTCGGGCAGTGGTGGGAAGAGGTCGCTCTGTCCGAAGCTTGGTTGCCAGACTTTTATCGGACGTTACTCGGCGCAGCGCCGTCTGATACGGCCGTTCGCGCCGGGTTACGACAACTTTGTGGTGAATGGACGGAACTAATTCAGGAAGGTGGCAGTTATTTTTTGCGTGGCATCGAGGTCTCTGGCATCGCCCCCGCCGATGCGCCGTTCGATACAGCATTAGACGCGCTGGCGACCGGACGCAGACCATTTGGACTGCTCTCAATTGGTAAGAGCAAATTAAAAACAGCAATTGAAGGTGTAAGAATTGATGGTCACGTTCCAACAGACGCGCAAGAATGGCGGACTATCCATGATTACCGACGTTGGCAGAAGCGCGTACATGCGTTCATTGGTCGTTGGTCATCAGCCGCACGAGCGGTGGGCCTACCACAATTGCCCGGTGAGTGGGAAACAGGCAACCAGGAGTTCCTGCGGATTGGGCGACTGGTTGAGCGCCTCCATGGCTTTCATCTGGCGGCCGAAGAACGCATCACGGTAATCACCGCCCTCTTTCCATACGGCGTCGACGCAAAGCGCGTAGTCTATCACGGAGAATATTCGATCGTTCGCGAAGTGCTGGCGGCAACCGTGTATAGAGAAGAAAATACGGACGCACATGCGCTCAAACGCCATCTTGATGCCATCCCCACTAACGACACTCTCCCGTTCGGTGCTGCGCTGGAGGATGTCCGTTCAGCGGTGGGTAATCCTGACGTTCCGCCTTGCGATTTGGCTGATAGCTGGCGGCAAATTCTTGATGAGGCGCGCCGATTAGCCGGTCTGCGCTCCGCCCGCGTCAGGTTGGAGACGATCGCCGCTGCGATTAAAGCCTCTCACGCTCCCAAGTGGGCATCTAAGCTAGTCAGCGAGGCAGTCGAAGATGAGGATCGCTTGACCCCCAGCGACTGGCAGAAAACCTGGGAATGGGCTTGTGCTGCGGGGCATCTTCGCCGCGTGTCCGACCGTGGGCACACTGTCGCGCTGTCGGCACGGCGCACAGCATTAGAAGACGAGCAGCGACGACTGCTTGGGGAAATTATCCGTCTGCGTACTTTCATGGGTCTACGTCGCGGTATCACGACCACGATTGCGACCGCACTGACCAAGTTCGCAATGGCAGTGCGCAAGCTTGGTGCAGGAACCGGCAAAGCAGCGGAGCGCCACCGACGTGCGATCCGCGAAGCTGCGACGGAAGCTGCCGGAGCCGTGCCATGCTGGATTCTGCCTGAGTGGCGTGTCGCCGAACAGTTGCCGAGCGAGCTAGCAATCTTTCATCTCGTGATCATCGACGAGGCGAGCCAGTCTGACATCACAGCCCTGCCCGCTGTAATGCGAGGCCAAAAGCTGCTGATTGTCGGCGACGACCGGCAAGTGTCGCCGATCTCAGTAGGGATGGAAGAAAGAATGGTCATCCAACTCCGCGAAACCTTTTTGCGCGGCATGCCGATTGCCAATTACCTCGATCCCGCCACCTCAATGTATGACATCGCTTCGATGATGTTTCCCGGTACGACTATCATGCTGCGTGAGCACTTCCGATGCGTCGAACCGATCATCCGCTTTTCAAGCCGTCTTTGCTATAAAGGCAACCTCTTACCACTGCGCATGCCAACAACAGCCCAAAGGCTCGACCCTCCGCTCATTGATGTCTATCTCAAGCATGGTCAGAAGCTGCGAGACATCAATGCAGTTGAAGCCGAATTTATCGTTACAGAAATCAAGATACTTGTCGATGATAGAGCCTACGCCGGACGTTCGATCGGTGTGATTTCCTTAATCGGCGACAAGCAGGCGAAGCATATTAACGATCTATTAAGTGTTGAGCTTGGCCTTGAGGCAATGGAACGGCACCGCATTATGTGCGGCAATGCTTCAACCTTCCAGGGCCAAGAGCGGGATATCGTTTTTCTCTCTATGGTTGCCTGTCCGAAATCGGTTCGCTCACAGACAACACGAATGATAGAGCAACGTTTCAACGTCGCGATGTCACGTGCTCGCGACCGTGTTTATCTTGTCCGCTCGGTGACATCATCCATGTTGGCACCCAAGGATCTCAAAGCAGCGATACTGGAGCACTTCCAAAATCCGATGGGTGATGCAGCGGTTCCGCAACCTACCGATGTACTTGATCTATGCGACTCCCCTTTCGAGCGCGAAGTCGGAACAAGATTGCTCGAATTGGGTTACCGCCTCCACCCACAGTTTCAAGTCGGGGGCTATCGTATCGACTTTGTGATCGAGGGTAGTGGTGATAGGAGGCTCGCCGTCGAGCTAGATGGAGATTCCTATCATGGGGCCGATAAATGGGTATCGGACTTGTACCGACAGCGCGCGCTGGAACGAGTGGGCTGGAAGTTTTGGCGCTGCTGGGGTTCCCACTGGCGTGCCGATGCGAATGGCTGCTTCCAAGATTTGCTAAACACCGTCACCAAAATGGGCATCGATCCGGTGGGCGGTGCATACTCGCCCATTGTCTATACTGAGCACAGGGTTTTTGAGAGACTCGAAACGGTGGCCGATGTGGCGCCGATCGTGAACGACGGCGAAGCGATCAGTTCTAAGAACGCCAACAGTGCTGACTTTGTGCCGACGATGGCACGACCGCTACTGCCTGAATCTACCACATCAGACCTATTCATGCCCGTAAACATTGTGACGCCGCCTGCCGCACCGGTTAGGGCTACTGATGATGAACCTGAACTGGTGGTAGAGCCGGGCGATACGGTAATCGTTCGGTTCGACGATAATCGTATCCGGCGCTTCCGCCTGAGCACCGATACCAACAGGCCCGAAGATGGCGTGGTACATGTCAACCAGCCGATTGGCTCGGCGTTGCTGGGCAACAGACTGGACGAGGAGGTCGAATTTGTTGTTGATGGGAAATCCAGGATCGTGGTGATCGAGAAGATTTCTAAGAGTCTGACCGAAAATTAAAGTGCGTGATTTCAGCAAGCTGTGATTCTCTGCGTGTTGCGAGCACAGCGGGGAATCCGATGACCTGGACCGAAATCACACGCGCACAACATGACCGCAGCGGGCTGCATTACGCAAGCGATGTCACCGACGAAGAGTGGGCGATCGTCGGACCCTTCCTCGCCCGTTCCACCAGCGTCGGCCGGCCGGCGAAGCATACGCGCCGGAAGATTTGGAACGCGGTTCAATATCTGGCGGCGTCTGGCTGCCAGTGGCGCCTGCTGCCCAAGGATTTTCCGGCATATTCGACCGTGCAGCACTATTTCTACCGCTGGCGCGACCGCGGGCTGATCGTCGCGATCAATGAGGCACTGACGGTGGCGAACCGGCTCATCGCGGGGCGGAACGAAACCGCCTCGGCGGGAATAATCGACAGTCAGTCCGTCAAAACCACCGAAAGCGGCGGACCGCGGGGTTACGACGCGGGAAAGAAGGTCAAGGGACGTAAGCGCCACATCGTCACGGATACGATGGGAAATATCCTGGATGCGATCGTGCACACGGCCGACATTCAGGACCGGGACGGCGCCCCCGGTCTCATCGAATTCGTCAAGGACAACGTCCCGACGTTGCGCAAAATCTTCGCCGATGGCGGCTATGGTGGCGAAAAGCTGGCTGCCGCGATCGCGCATATCGACGGGCTTGTGCTCGAAATCGTCAAACGCTCCGATACCGCGAAGGGGTTCGTGGTGTTACCGAAACGCTGGATCGTGGAGCGGACATTCGCCTGGCTGGGCCGGTGCCGCCGGCTCGCCAAGGACTGGGAAACATCCATCGCCTCGTCCGAGGCATGGCTGTTCCTCGCTTCAGTTCGGCGCATGACCCGCGCAATCGCGCGGGCTTGAAACAGGCATGGCCAATTACGAGTCAGACTCTCAGTGTCATCTGAAATCGCCGATGTCGATTTTACGAATGCGTTTGACCGTCTGATCATAGGCCCGTCTCCATATCCGTGGCCGATGCGCGAAGCATTCTCAGAAGCACTTTCCAACGCAGGCGTTACAGATGCGAAGGATAAAGTTTTTGTTTCGGAAATTCCAATTCGGCCGTAGCTGGCGGGACGATATCCACCAGATTCGAAGTCATTACGCACTCTGAACCGCCATCCAAGCCCGAGCCCCATGCACCAAATATCGATGCATCCGCGCCCCATCCCACCCATACCGAAATTGCCGAGCCTGCATCACAGGCAACCCGACACAATCCGGCCAGAACAACGCCAGAGCCATCCCCGCCGGATACCGCACGCTCGGGTAAACCACCCCATCCCCGCCCTGGCCGCGCGCCGTCCGCCCAAACGCCTGCCCGGCGGTCCAATCGTCGGACACAAGCAACGCCGGATCCGACCCGTCAGCAACCTGTCCACCCACCGCACAGACCAATTCCCGGTAATCCGCCTCCCCCGGAGGCTCAGCAGTCGCCCGCATGAACCGTTCGAAATGCCAGGCCGTTTCCGCCAACGCGACCGCGAACCGGTCCCCGCAATACCAAACCCCATACGACCCATCCGAAAACCGGCTCGGCCGCTCGGTCGACGCATGGGTAAACGCGCCCATCACCAACGATGCGGTCGGGCCAGAGATCCGGCGCGCCACCGGCACCAGCCCCAAATTACCAACCGCATCGAGAACCCGAGGATTGGTCTTCGCCTCAGCCGAAACCAGCAATTCCCAGTCCCCAGGCGCCGCGATGTCCTCGAACAAATCCACCGGCGGGTAAATGGTGCGAATGATCCGGTGCGACACCGCCCAATGCAGCGGTGCCGTCACCAACCGCCACGCTCGGCGTCGAGATACGCCCGCACCGCTGCCAGTGCCGTCGGCGCCCCCTGCAACATTCGGTCGAGCGCGCTGTGGCCCCCGAACGCCTCATTCGATGCATGGATCCACGCGTAGCCTCGCTCGGGCTGGGCGAACATATAGCGCAGCGCTTTATGAATGCCGAGTAAAGTGCCGAGCCGAAAGATCGTGTCGCGGGGCAGGGCGGCAACCTCCCCATTACGCCATCGCTGATAGGTCCGTTCGGACGGATCGCCCAAAAGCGTGCGCGCCTGGGCAGCGCTGAGTTGCCATCGATCGAACAATGCCAAAACGGCCCGCAGCATCGCGGCGGCCTCGGCGCGGGTGATCTCTGGCTCCGGTGGCGTTGTGGTCGGCAGCGGGGCGATAACCGTTGTCATGCCCGATAACATAGGCGCTTCGCCATTTGGCGCCAATAGGGATCAACCCGCCAAACGGCGGGCCGCTACACCCCCAACCGATAAAACCGAGACGCCGTGCCACAGAACAGATCGGCCTTCTCCGACGCGCTCGCGCCCTTCGCCAGGATTTTGCACGCATTCCAGAACGCCTGGTACCCGTAGGAGCCTTTATCCACCGGAAAGTTGCTCTCGAACATGCAGCGCGACGCGCCAAACGCCTCGATGCACACATCGACATACGGTTTCCACGCCGCCGCCAAATCCACCGACGACGGGGGGTCGGCACGCTCGTGGAAATCCCAGCCGTTGATGCGCATCGCCATGCCGCCAAGCTTCACGGCAACGTTCGGGCACCCAGCCAGATCGCGGATGGCAGCCGACCATTGGGCAAATACCGCCGCGCGCTTGCCGGCGTAGCTGCCGATCGCCAGCGGCCCGCCGATATGGTTCAGGCAGATGCCGGTGTTCGGGAACGCCCGAGCCAAGGCGGCGACGTCGCCAATCTGTGGATGGTACAACCAGGCGTCGAAGGTCAGGTTCAGCGGCGCCAGACACGCGAAACCCTGGCGGAACGCCGCGTCGAACATCAGGCCGGGGGGAGGGGCGTAGGCCGGATTCATCAGTTCGGGGTCGCCATCCCAGGCCGTGATGTGGCGAATGCCGCGAAACCGGCCGCCACCGGCTCGGATATGCGCCTCCAGCACGGCGTCCGTCGCCGCGCCATTGCGCAGATCGGCATGCCCCACGATACCGGCGCAAATCCGAGCCGGCCCGTAACCACCGGACGCGCTCATGGCCGCGACGCCGTTGACGAACTCGGTCTCACCGACCGGGCGGAAAGCCTCCGGCCCGTCGGCGCGGTGCATCGACCGGCACTGCACGAACACCGTGCCGACGATGTTATGCCCGGACCCCGTGTCCACCAGCAGATCGTCGAGCATGTAGTTCCAACCCGCTCGCTCCCACAAATGATGGTGCGGATCGACGATGGGCAGTTCCGGTTCAAGAACGGTCTCGACCCGGCGCGCGAGCCATTCGTCGCGGACCGGCAGATAAGGGCTGTGGGTTGTGGTGCTCATGGTGTGTGCCTTTTCAGGAACGAGACGACACGGTCGCGCTGTGCATCCATATGATCCGGCCCGCGCCAGTCGCGGACAACCTCCACGCCCGGCAGCAACACTTCCAGCTCGGCGGACGTCGCGGCGGGGTGCGGAATATCCGTGCCGGGCAACAGCATCGTGGGCACCGGGCAGGTGCGGCAGAAGTCGCGGTCCGCGCAGAACACCAGGCCGTGGTCCCACATGTTACGACCGAACGCGGCGATCTTGGCCGCGTCCAAAAAGGGCCGCTCGGCCAGCTGTTCCTTGGTCCACTCGATGTGGCTCTCGGGGAAATATTCGGGGTGATCGGGGTGCAGGCCGATGGGGTTCTGCAACACGGCGCTGGCCACCCGCCCGGGCGCCATGCGCGCCGCGTTGAGGCAGTAGCTGCCGCCTATGCACCCACCCAGCACATGGAAGCGCTCGGCGCCGACGTGGTCCATCAGAGCCAAATGATCGGCTGTGTAGGTGTCCCAGCCATGATCCGCCTCGATCGCACAACGGGACTTGCCGGCGTTGCGCTGGTCCATGGCGACGACGTGGAAGCCGGCATCGGCCAGAACCTGCGTCCAGTCGCACCAACTGCGTTGCGGGCCCTTGGCTGGGTGGTGCCACATTTCCAGCCGAGACCGCAGACCGCCCGGCGCGAACAGCAGGACGGGAAAGCCTTTCCCGAATTCCTCGTAGTAAATCTCCCCATCGGGGCGTTTGAGCATGGGCATCTTGGTTTCCTCCGTGTTCTTAGGCGAGAAGTCGTTTCGCTTCTTCGGCGTCGTTGGCGATCTGCTTTTTCAGTGCGTCCAGGCTGGGGAATTTGATCTCCGGCCGGATGTAAGCGTGCAGGGCCACGGTGATTTCGGTGCCGTAGATGTCGCCTGCGAAGCCGAACAGATTGACCTCCAGTCGGCTTTCGGTTCCCGCGTTCACCGTCGGGCGGCGGCCGATGTTCGCCACGCCTTTGTGGACGGTCCCATCGGCGGTGCGGACGGTCACGGCGTAGACACCCCGCGCCGGCTCCAGATGCTGGCCCAGCGCCACATTCGCCGTTGGGAATCCGATCGTGCGTCCCAGCCGAGCGCCATGCGCCACTTCGCCTCGGATCGCCCAGGGCCGGCCGAGTTCGGCGGTGGCCCGTTCCGGATACCCGTCCTGCAACGCGCGGCGGATGCGGGACGACGAAAGCGGGCCGCGCGCATCGGTCACGGGTGGCACCAGGGTCAGCCCCATGCCCAGCGCCTCGGCCCGAGCGGCCATGAACGCGGTGTCGCCGCCGCGCCGGTGGCCGAAGGCGAAGTCATCGCCGGACGCCAGATGCTTCGCGCCGAGGCCCTGGTGCAGCACGTCGAACACGAAATCCTCGGCCGTCATCAGGCTGAAGTCGTGGTTGAACGGCAGCTCGTACAGGATCGCCACGCCCAGCGCGGCCAAGGCGTCGGCGCGCTCGGCCGAAAGGGTCAGACGGAAGGGGGGATCCTCGGGCCGGAAAACCTCCCGCGGATGGGGTTCGAACGTCAGCACCGCGAGCGGCGTGTCGGGCCGAGCCGCGTGGGCGGCGCGCAGCAGGCCGGCGTGGCCGCGGTGCACCCCGTCGAAATTGCCCAGCGCGACGGTGGCCCCGCGCGCTTCGTCCGGCAGGCCCTGCCAAGTGTGGTAGATACGCATCGGCCATCCTGTTGCTGGGCTGCTTTCTTGCGGGAAGCCGGCCGGCAAATCAACCGGTTGCACCGGGATGCGGGAGCCGTCATACCGACGCCCGCATGAGGACCCCAGGCTAGAGCGTGCTTTTCAATTCGCAATTCTTTATCGTCGTTTTCCTGCCCGTTGTTCTGGGCTTGTATTACGCATTCGCTGGCAGCCGCGTCGCCCGTCAAAGCGTGGTGGTGCTGGCGTCTCTGGGTTTCTACGGTTGGTGGGACGTCCGCTTCGTGCCGCTGCTGATGGGGCTGACGGTCGCGAACTGGCTGTTCGCCCAGTGGTTTGGACGGCATCGAGCCTCGTGGATCCCGGCGCTGGGCGTGGTCTTGAACCTTGCGGTGCTCGCACTGTTCAAATACAGCGACTTCCTGCGTGGGACCGCGTTTGGGTTGGCGGGGGACGACTGGCAGCCCTGGCACCTGATTCTGCCACTGGGCATCAGCTTCTTCGTCTTCCAGAAGATCTCCTATTTGATGGACCTGCGGCGGGGCGACCGGCACTTCTACGGATTCCTCGATTTCTGCATGTTCGTCGCGTTCTTCCCGCAGCTGATCGCCGGCCCGCTGGTGCGGCACAATGAGATCATCGACCAGTTCCGCGAAGACCCGCGCGGCCCCGCGATGTGGGAGAATCTGTCGCGCGGCTTCGTGTTGTTCGCCATCGGTGTCAGCAAAAAGGTGCTGTTGGCCGATACGCTTGCCACGATGGTCGACCCGATGTTTGCCAACGCCATCGGGACGCCGCCGTCGCTGGCCGTGGCGTGGTCGGGCGCCGCCGCCTACACGTTGCAGCTCTACTTCGATTTCTCCGGCTATTCCGACATGGCTATCGGCCTGGGATTGATGTTTGGATTGCGCCTGCCGTTCAACTTCGATGCGCCCTACCGGGCGCTGTCGGTGCGGGATTACTGGCGGCGGTGGCACATGACGCTCAGCCGGTTCCTGCGGGACTATGTTTATATCCCGTTGGGCGGCAACCGCAGTGGGCCGACCCGGCAGGCCACCAACATCGTCTTGACCATGCTGCTGGGTGGGTTGTGGCACGGCGCCGCGTGGACGTATGTGGTCTGGGGCGGGATGCATGGCGTCGCCATGGCGGTCAATCAGGTGTGGGGCCAGCACGGGTTCCGCCTGCCCCGGCCGGTTGCCTGGCTCCTGACGATCCTGTTCGTAATGGGCTGCTTTGTGCTGTTCAGATCGCCCGATTTCGCCACCGCCGCGCAGGTATGGTCCGGGATGGCCGGAGCACACGGCGTGGGGTCCGTCTCGGTGGATACCGACCCGTTCCGCGCGATGGTGGTGGGCGCGTTGGTGGCGGTGGTGGGCCCGACCAGCCATGCCTTTGCCTTGACCAGGCTGAGACCTCAGACCTGGGTCGCGGTGCCGGCAGGCCTCGGGCTGGCTTATGTTTTGCTGCTGATCGGCGGGCGGCTTCCCAATGTCTTCATCTATTTCC
Organism: Acetobacteraceae bacterium; assembly: GCA_025352375.1. Classification (GTDB taxonomy): domain Bacteria; phylum Pseudomonadota; class Alphaproteobacteria; order Acetobacterales; family Acetobacteraceae; genus Rhodopila. The sequence continues at coordinate 12,495 of JANXTL010000176.1, forward strand.
AGTTCTAACCCCTGGCGGCGCTTCTTCCGCCTGATCGCCGGCGCCGCGGCGGTCGGCGCGGGGCTGGTTTACCTGTTCGTGGTGCTGGTCGATCCGTTCGACACCTTGCCGCTGTCGCCGCCGTTCCACCGTGTGCCGGTGGCGAGCAATCAGCGTTTCGCCTACCCGGCCTTGGCGCGGTCCCAACGCTTCGATAGCGCGGCGTTCGGCACGTCCAGCAGCCGCATGCTGCGGCCGGAGGTGCTCAATCCGCTCTTCGGAGCGCGTTTCGCCAACCTGGCGATGAACGATTCCACGGTCTACGAACAGATGCAGCTGTTCGGCGTGTTCGTACGTGCCCACCCGATGCCAAAAGTGCTCACACTGGGCCTGGATTACCGGTGGTGCGTGACGGGCCCGGATTACCAACGCCTGACATTCCGAACGTTCCCGGCTTGGATGTACCAAGACAATCTTTGGGTTGGATACCGGGAGATGTTCAATCTCTATGCGATCCAATCGGCGGGTCAGTTGTTCGGCATCGTGATTCGGGTGAAAAAACCGGATCAGGGGTTGGACGGCTTCACCAGTTTCGTCCCCCCCGACAACACATACGACCGTGCTCGGGCCCAGTTGCATCTGACAACATCCGTTCCCGCCGTTCCGACAGGCACGCGCAAGGGGGCTCCGTCGTCCTGGGAATATCCGACCATGCCAGATCTGCGTGCCATGCTGACGACGCTGCCGGCGGCTACACATAAAGTGCTGTTCTTCGTACCCTACAACCGCTACGCGCTGACGCCCCCCGGCAGCGACGGGCAAGCGGTCTGGGACGAGTGCCGCCGCCGCGTTGTGGCGGAAGCTGCCCGCGTGCCGAACACCTTGGTGCTCGACTTCATGCGCCCAAGTCCGATCACACTGAACGACGACAATTATTGGGATTACGCGCACTACCGCATCGGCATCGCGGATCGCCTGGCCAACGACTTCGCGGCGGCGGGACGGGGTGAAAAGTCCGAGGATTACGTTGTGCTGTGGCCCAATTGACGGCCCTGGCACCAATCCCGCCACGCGAACCGAAGCGCCGCCCCCAAGTGAACGCCGAAGCGCGGCGCGTCCGTAAGCGGGCTGGCTTTCACCCGAGACCGTAACCCCGCTCGCAATATCGCCAACGCCGCGGTATCCGACGCCTTTTCGATGACCAGAGCCTCATAGGCCGCCGCGTCGCTGGTCGCCCAGTCTGCCAGCCCGGCATTGCACATGTGGCTGAGCGAATGCCGCGCCGCGAAGATTTCGCCGGCGTAGACGACCGTCGGAACCCCCATCCAAAGCGCCTCGCAGGTCGTCAGCCCGCTGGAATACGGGAAGGGATCCAGCGCGATGTCGATGTCGTTGTATTCCGCCATGAAGGCCCGGTGGCGGGACGCACCGCGCAGGTCGATTCGTTCCGCGGCGACCCCGGCCGCGGTGAAACAATCCAGCATCCATGCGCATGTCTCGGGGTCGCTGAACTGGTGGGTCTTCAGCACCAGCCGGGCCGTGGGCATGCGGCGCAGGATACCGGCCCAGACCTGGACGACCCGAGGCGTGATTTTCGCCAGATTGTTGAAACATCCGAAGGTCACGAACCCGTTCGCCAAGGCCGGCAGTGGCACGACATCGGGGGCGTAGGGCGGGGGGCTGTAGCACACGTATCCATCCGGCAACCGCAGCAGCCGTTCGGAATAAAGGTACTCCAGTTCGGCGGGCGTTTCCCAGCGATCGGTCATGAACCAATCCATCTCCCTAAGGCCGGAGCTGTGGTTTTGCATCCCGACCCATTTGATCTGTACCGGCGCCAGACGGTGGGCGCAGGCCGGCATACGTCCGGAGTCGCCATAACCGCCGAGGTCGATCAGCACATCCACCCCCAGTTCCCTGGCACGCCGGGCCAATGCCTCGTCGCTCAACGCATCGGTGTCCACCCATTCGGTGGCGAGTGCCCGGAACCGTGCCGCGATCGGATCGGACACCGGCGCGGGGCGTCCGAGGCAGACCAAGCGAAACGAAGCGGGGTCCAGCGTTTCGAACCCCGCGACCGTGAGCCATCCTACCGGGTGGCTGCGCAACGAACCCGACAGCAGGCCAACCGTCAGCGGCCGATCCGGGTCGGCCGTATTCCGGCATAGACCCAACGCTGCTCGGGGCAAACGATCGCTGCACGCCCGGGATGCCGCCAGCAAGCGCGTGCCGTCGACCCCATCCATGTAAGGAAGGCTGTTCGCCAGGGTGCGCCAGCCCAGAACGGCTTCGGGCGACCGGCGGATCGCTTCTTCGGCCCACCCGACGGCCTCCTGCTGCAAGCCCACGTTGGCCGTCGCGGTGGCCAGGTTGCACAGCACCGAGGCATCGGCGGCAATGCCCAGAAGCAGACGCCGCGCCTCCCCATGGCGGTGCATGCGGATCAGCACAACCGCCAGATCGTTGGCGACCCGTGGATTGTCGGGATCGAGGTCGTGCGCCCGCCGCAGCGCGATCTCGGCTTCCTGCAACCGGTTGGATCGCGCCAGCATGCCGCCCAGCAGGCAGGCGGGCAGGGGGGCCTCGGGCGCCAGGGACGATGCAACCTCCAACGCGTCGAGCGCCTCATCGTGACGGCCGAGGCGCTCCAGCATGACGCCGCGGGCGGTGTGCGCGGCGGGATTGAACGGATTGTCCGCGCAGCGTGCTTCGACGCGAGGCAGGGTATTGGCCAAGGTGCCGCACGCCGTCGCCGCTTCGACCCCGTGCAGCGCGATATCCAAGGCTGCGGGGGCGAGCGCTTCCCCCTCCGCGAACGCTGCCGAGGCGAGGCGCGGATCACCGGACGCGAGCAGGATCAGCCCCAGCCGGTCCCAGGCGCTGGGATCGGCTGGGGCCATCCCACAGCGGCGGAAAGCCTCAATGGATGGCGGGTGCTGGCTGGGCAACGACCAGAAATCCTTTGACCGGCGCACCGGCTTCAAAGCGAATGACCTGCTTGTGGATGCTGCGTACCGCCAAGTCGGCACTACGGAGGGAATCCGCCAAATAGGCCTTGGAATGTGCGTAACGGCCCTGCCGCAGGAGCGCCCAATCCACGCCGTCGGAGGCTTCGACGGAGAACACGAACCATCCGTCGGGCGCCAGCCGAAGTTTGATCCCCCGCAGCAGCGGTTCCAGCGCGCCGAAATAGCAAACCATATCGCCCGCCACTATCAGGCCCCAGCGGCCGGTATCCTCGGCGAGCCAGTCGATGGCATCGGCTTCGTGCAGCGACGCGTACAGGTCTTTTGCCTCGGCCTCCGCCAGCATGCGGCTTGAAACATCGATCCCGGTCATCGGCCCAATGGGCAAATCGGCGATTGCCACCCCGACCAAACCGGTGCCGCAGCCAAGGTCCAGAACCGGTCCGCAAGCGCCGGTGCCATCCAAATATTCCAGCGCGACACGCCGTATGGCGCCGGGGATCTGGTAGCCAAGCCCGATCAAGTGCTCGTCGAACCGTGGTGCGTATCCGTCGAATACCGCGCGCAGGTAATCCGGCGGCGCCCGCCTGGCGCCCGGCAGCAGACCGCTGGCGGCCACGAGGTGGCGCACGTACGGATCGTCCGGCCCCAGTTTCAAAGCCTCCGCGTAGGAGTCCGCCGCCGCCTCATGCTGCCCGAGGCTGGTCTGCGCGTGGCCCTTCAGGCCGAACAGGCAGGCGTCGACGGTGCCGGCGACGCGCCCGTCCTCGGCCAGGGCGATGCCGGTGGCGAAGTCCTGGTGCCGGATACAGAACAGAATGGCGGCATTCCGCAGGTTCAACGCCCCGCCCGCGGACGACAGACCGCTGCGCAGAATGGCGAAGGCGGCGTCCGGATCGCCATCGGCCTCGGTCGCGATGGCCAGCGCTTCCCGGATCGCGGGGTTCGCCGGGTCGGCGGCGCTGGCTTCGGCGAGGCACGCCCGCGCTTCCCGCGCACGCCCAAGGCTCAGCAATGCGCTCCCGAGCAGCGCTTTCGCGTCGGGATCGGTCGGCTGGAGAAGAACGGCCTCGGCCGCGTCGCGCGCCGCGCATTCGAAATCGCCGAGCCGGTGGCAGAATGAGGAACGCTGTTTGCGCAGGTCGGCGAGATCGGGGGCGGTTTCAATGGCGGCATCGTACTCCGAGCGGGCCTGCGCGATCTGGCCCTGGCCTTCGGCGAGGTGAGCGGCCAACAGGTTCAGCTCCGGTGTTTGCCCGTTGAGTTGGCGCGCGGCGGCTAACAATGGGCCGGCGGCGCCGTATCGCCCGGCATCGATCAAGGCCCCAACCCGGCGGATCAGCGCGCCGGGGTCGGCAGTTGCCTGTAGCATGTCCATAATAGCCTCCTCCTAGCGCGCGTCGGTCAATCCAGCGGCGATGTTGGTGTTGATAGAAATGAGGAAGTCGAAATCCGGCTCCTCGGTGTCCATATTCCGCTGTACCGAGAGGCCGACGGAGATAATTTGCGCTCGCAATGGGGCTGGGAGCGTGCTCAGCGGGTCGCGCATCAGATCGGCGACAGCCGTCCAAAGCCGGCGATTGTCCGCCAAGGCTCGGATACGGTCGATCGGCGTGCCCTCGCGCGCGGCGCGCAAGGCACCGATGGCGCGATGGAAGACGTCCGACTCCTGCGCGCGTTGGGATCGCTGGACGGACGCCGATTCATACGCACGTGTGGCGTGGTTCATGGTTTTCATGATGATCCTTGCTCCTGATCGAAGGGATGGGTCCGTTCCAGGCCGTTTTGGCCATGGTAGAATCGGCGAACCGGCCAAGCGCGGCATCCTCGTGCTGGATCACCCGGCCGATGAGTTTCAGGGCGTTGTAGCAATCGTCGGCTTCCGCCGCGTCGAGCGCGCGATCGAGTATGTCGCGCGCGATGGCGGAGGTAGTGGCGTCCTTGAAGTCTTCGATCAGGGACCGGGCTGCCATCAAGCCGCGTGGCCGTTCCTCATCGTTGCCGACATAGGCAGTTTGTAACGCGAAATAGATTCGCCTGGCCGGGCTGTCAGCCTCGTCCGGCGCCATGATCTGTTTGCCGAACAAGAAGCGGACATGTGCGCTGAATTCGATCCGCGAGCGGGACCGAAACCGAATCGGCGCCCCGTTAACGATCATCGTCTCGCCCGCCCGAATCTCCAACACCAGCGTAGACATACGGCCCCTCCTGCTGCGTGGACGCACCCGCCGGAAGCGGATGCGTCCGGTCGCCCTTACTTGAAGAGGCTGAGCAGGCTCTGCGGTGCCTGGTTGGCAAGCGACAAAGCCTGCGTTCCCAGCTGCTGGCGAATTTGCAACGATTGCAACTGCGCCGATTCCTGCGCCAGATTGGCATCCACCAGAGATCCGAGGCCGGTATTCAACGCGCTGACCTTGTCGCTGTTGTAGCTGATCTGGTTGGTCACGTAGTTGGTTTCGGAGCCCACCGTGTTCAGCGCCTGCCCGACCGAATTCTGCTGGGTCAGGAACGTGCCGCTCGCGGTGATCAACGCCGCGATGGTCGACGCGCCGTTCATCTGCGTGGTGGTGAAGTTGATCGCGCCATACAGTGCCGATCCGCCGAACGTCGCGATGCCGTAGGACGAGCCGGACTCGTTTCGCGCCACCGCCACGCGGGAAAAGGTGCCGGTACTGTAGGCCAGGTTGCCGATCAGCGTTTTGCCGTTGTAGCTGGCATCCTGCACGAACGTCTTTACGTTCGCGAGCATCGATTTGTATTGCTGCTGATAGTTCGTGCGGTCAGTACCCGCCACGTTGCTGTCCGACAGCTTCACCAGCACATCGCGCATGCTGGCCATGGTTTTGGAGATGTTGTTCAGACCCGACTGCGTTGTCGACAGGAGGCCTTGCACACCGCCCAGCTGCTGGTTGGCGCTGGTCAACGCCCCAACGGTGGAACGAACGTTCTGCGCGATGGCATAAGCGGCGCCGTCGTCGGTGGCGTCCGCCACGCGATAGCCGGTGGAGACCCGCTTTTGCACGCCCGCCAGCTGGTTGTTAGTTATGTTCAACGATTGCAGCGCGATCATTGCGCCTACGTTGGTATTCACTGAGTTCAGGGTCATCGTGTCGCACCTTCATTTAGCCTGGTTGCACTTGCCCCACTTTTTGTGGGATCGAGGGAAGCGTGACAGATAAAGGTTAACAAATCGTTTACGCGGCGCGTTTTTTTCACCCGTTCGGCAAATATTTTGCGAGCGACAGGGCGCTCAGACCGGCGATCAGCTGATAGGACGCCTGCAATTGCGTTTGGGTCTGCGTCAGGGCCGACAAAGTCGCCGCCATATCGACGTTTTCCGCATTGCCGACCTGAATGGTCAACGCGATTTGCGTGCCTCCCAAATACGATTGCATGTTGGTCAAACGTGTCTGCGTATCGCCCAGCACGCCGGTGTCCGCCGCCATGGCGCTGACCGTGCCGGTCAGGCTCACCCGCGTATCCTGCACAAGACCAGCGAAATTCGGGTCGCCGACCTGCGAGCTGCTCAACGACCCCAGCGTGGCGAGCGCCCGCATGAGGTCGCGCATATAGGAACCGGTGGTGGAAGCCCCCAGGGAGGCAACCGAGCTATTGGCGCTGGCTAACAGCCCGACCTGCTGGATTTGCTGCGATCCGACCTGTAGGGCCGGCGATTGCAACGCACCGGCCGGCTGCGACAGATACGCGGAAAATGGGGAGGTTCCCGCGGCGTTGGAACTGGCGATGCTCAGGGTGGTCGCCGCCGTGGCGGCCGCGCCGATCACCGACAGGCCGGAAACGGCCGCCGCGATCTGGGTGGCGAAGCCCGACGACCCGATCGCATTGGGATTGGGTACCGGCGGGTTCAGCGTGTCCTGTCCAGCGAAGACGTAGGTATTGCCATCCTGCGTATCCAGCAAGTTGGCGGTCTGGGTCAGTGCTGCCCGCGCATTGGCGGCGACGCTGTCGATCTGCCCCGCATTGAGGCCGTCCAATTTGTTCAGATCGGCCAGAAACGTGGAGGCGATGCTCTGTAGCTGGGTCATCGCCGCCTGCGTGACTCCCAGGCGGGACGTCGCGGAGTCGATATTCTTCTGTTGGGTCTGCAACGCCGCGATCTGCGGATGCAGGTTTAACGACGCGGCCGCACCGTTGCCCAATCCGGCAAAGCTGTCCGCGATCAGCCCGTCGCTGGCCTGCTGTGTCAGCGTCGTCAGGTGTTGCCGCACAGTGGCGCTGTTCGCCACCAACTGGCGGAGCAACCCGTACTCGTTTTGACCGATGGTGCCCGACATCGTCAGGCCGGCACGGCGGCGAGGAGTTGCGTCCACATCGCCTGCGCCGCCGAAATAACCCGCGCATTGATGCCGTAAGCATTCTGCAGCGCCACGACCGAAGCCATTTCGGTATCCATGTTCACCCCCGTTTCGGCGCTCAGTTTGGCGGTCAGGCTGGTTTGCACCGCGGATTCGGTTTGCAGCCGGCTGCTGACGGCGGCGCTGTCCTGCGCCTGCGAGCCGACCAGCGCACTGGCAAAATCGGCCAGCGCCTGGGTCGCGCCGAACGGGGCGCTCAGCGTGCCCGCCGGCCCCAGCCCCGTCAGGTTCGGCGCTGGCTGCGGCACTCCGGTTTGTGCATTCGGCCCCAGCGCGAAGTGCAACACCCGGGCGATCAGCGCGCTGAACCCCGCGGGCCCGCCAGCCGGGTTGGGGGTGAACGCCGAGGCCCCGGTCGGGCTGCCCACCACCGCCTGCGTGCCGTCGCGCACCAGCGATGGATTGGCGGTCACCGCCGGGTTGACCTGAATGGTCAAGGCGAAACCCAAATAGGCACTTTGCAAAGGCGGCCCCGACACGCTGGGCACCGCGCCGGTTGGGTCGGTAAACAAGGTCAGCCCCTGCCCCGAGAACCGCGACGCCAGCGACTGCGAAAACTCATCCAGCTCGGCTTGGTATGTCGGCAAATTCGTGTCGCGCAGCGCGATATTGGCGCCGAGCTGGCCACCCTGGATTTGTTTCGTGACGTCGAGCCCGTTCAGCAACACCCCCGGCAGGGTCCCGCTGGCGTACGACGCGCCGGGCGCCGCATTGGCGTTCGCGATACTGAACGGGCCAGCTGCATTGCGAGTCGGCAAGGTCAGGCCGGAACTGGTGAGAACCAGTATGTCCCCATTCGGGACGGCCAGCGTCTTCACGTTCAACAACTCGGACAGCGTGTTCACCGCCGCGTCGCGTTGGTTCTCGAGGTCGGCGGTGGATTGGCCCGCTACCTTCAGCGACAAGATTTGGTCGCCCAGCCTGCCGATCTGGCTCAAGGCCTGATTCGCCGAGGCGACCTCGTTCACCAGATTGCCTTGCGCCGCGTTCCGCTGCGCGGTGTAGGCGTTGCTCAGCGCGTTGATGCCGCTGGCCAGGGTGCTCGCCGCACCCACAACCGCGCTTTGCGCCGTCTGATTGTCCGGCTGATTGAGCAGGGTGGAAAACCGGTTGCTCAAGTCCCCCAGCAAGCTTGGGAGGTCGTTGCCCTGGCCGGGCGTGCCGTGCACGGCGTCGAGCGCCTGCAACGCGGTTTGCTGTGTCGTCAGACCGGCGACCGCACCCGCCTGTAATTGCGTCTGCATCTGCAACGCCGCGTCGGTGAGGCGGGTGGTCGCGCCGGTTCGCACGCCCATGCCGATGCCGCCCGCGGTGACGCTTTCCTGCGTGCCGACCTGGGTGGAATAGCCGGGGGTGCTCGCATTGGCGACGTTCTGCGACACCAACGCCAGCTGGTGCTCGATGTTCGCCACCGCGCCGGTGGCGATGGACAGGGCGGCGCCGATGCCCATGGCGTTACTGCTTCATGTCGATCGTGGTGGTCAGCAGCTGGTTGGCGGCCGTGATCATCTTGGCATTCGCCGAGTAGGCCTGCTGCGCCACGATCAGATGCGAGAACTCGCTGGCGATATCGACGTTCGACCCCTCCACCGCACTGGTCACGATGTTACCGGCGCCGCTGGCGTTGGCCACCACTGCGGTCGGGGTGCCGGACAGCAGCGTGGCGGTGAAGGATTGGCCGTTCTGGCTTTGCAACTTATCGGGGGCGGCGAAGGTTACGAGCGGGATTTGCGCGATCGAGCGGCTCTGGCCGTTGTTGTAGTTGACCACCACGCTGCCGTCCGTTTGCGCCGCGACGCTGGCGAAGGTGCCGGCCGGGACACCGTTTTGCGTCAACCCCCCGAGGTTGTAGGCGGTACCGGCGTATTGCGTAACCCCGTTGGTCAAACCGTAGGTGCCCATATTCAGGCTGATGTTTTGCGGACCGGAGCCGAAATTCGCCGTGAAACTCAGGGCTGCCGGCAGGCCCGCGGCGTAGCCCGCAGCGGTCACGGTGCCGGTTGCGGTGCCGATCTGCCCGATGGTACCAGCGGCTACCGGGTTGCCGCTGGTGGTGCCGAATTTGACCTCGGCCGAGCCGAGGGCGGGGGTTAGCGCGGTCGGCGCGGCAATCGACACCGTCCAGTCGTTGGCGGCGTTCTGCACCCAGCTCAGGGTTAGCGTTTGCTGTGTGCCAAGCGCATCATTGATGTTGATATCGGATGAGATGGGGGAGGCCGGCGTTGCCGTTCCGGTGGTCGGCGTGGCGGGCAGGTTGGCCGCCAGCTTCACGGTCGAGGTGGCGACAGGATTGAACACACTCTGGGAAACCTGGATGGGGGCCAACGAATTCTGGTTTGCTGCGCCGGTCGTGGGGTTCACCTGCCAGCCGTTCAAATAGAGACCGGCGCTATTGACCATGTACCCGTTGGCGTTGACCTGAAAATCCCCCGCCCGCGTGTAGTATTGCAGCGGGGCGAAGCTGGTGACGTTGCCGATCGTCCCGGTTGTCTGGGAAACGGGGAAGAAACCCTGCCCGGCGATTGCCAGGTTCAGCGGGTTGCCGGTTTGCGTGACCGATCCCTGTTTGCCGTTGGCATAATCCGGCCGCGCCACCACCGCACCGGGCTCGTTCACCGCGTTGTTGCTGTCGGTGAGGTAGTCGACGAAATCGGTATCGACCTGTTTGTATCCGACGGTTTGCGCGTTCGCGACGTTTTCGCTGATGTTGGAAAACGCGGTGGCCTGGGCGATTAGCCCGCTGACGGAGCTGTTTAGCGCACCGAGCAATGACATGGCGGGACTCCCGGGGAAAGCGGTCGGGAGGGGATCAGCAGGAATCGTGCCATCGATATCGTCATGGCGGGCGAAGGCCTGCCATCCACGTCTTAGTGTGTTGTTGACAGCAAAGTCGTGGGTGGCGGGCCTTCGCCCGCCATGACGAAAAGGGGGTAGTGCTGTGGTTCAGACCGGCAGAATCTGCCGCCCCCGGCAAAACCAGCCGGGTTCAGACCGACGGGACGGTCACCCCGACCATATCGCCCTCGCGGACGATCTCCACACGCCGTCCCGTCCGGAGTACATCGGGCTGCCATGCAGTTCGATCTCGTGCGGGTCGCCGAGTTCGAACGACGCCACGAGGTCATCCGCCGCCTTCATCAAGTGGTATATTCCGCGCTCGAAGACACTGATGCCGCCGAGAACGAAAAATGTATCGTTGGGGTTGTCGGGGGACCCGGAGTCATCGACGTAGAGGATATGCATCCGTGGCGCCCAAGAAAAACGCAGCAGGGCGAGGTCGACAGACCCCAACGGACTGCTAGAGCGTGATCGCCTGAGGTTGACTTCAACCTCGGGCGTGAATCACCCTCTTAAACAAAGGCTTAGACCATGATCCAACGCCGAGATCGCATGCAACCTCAAACGATCATGGTCTAATGCAGACCTCCCAACCGCACTCTCGCTTAAGTGAGATTTGCGGCGTTCGTCAGGGACATTGTGGCCGTTCGCGTACGCAGTCTCGACGCATCTCCTTGCCCCCACTCCGCCCAGCGCTTAATGGTGCGCCGCACCGTAACCGGCCGGAACCCGAAAGTTTGTCCCGCATGCCGCGCATGACGATCCCCAGCTTCCAGGACCTAATCCTCCGCCTCCATACCTTCTGGGCTCGGCAGGGTTGCGTCATCCTGCAGCCCTACGACGTCGAAATGGGTGCCGGGACGTTCCACCCCGCAACCACCCTCCGCGCCCTCGGGCCGAAACCCTGGCAAGCGGCTTACGTGCAGCCAAGCCGGCGGCCGACCGATGGGCGGTATGGGGAGAACCCGAACCGGCTGCAGCACTATTACCAGTATCAGGTGATCGTGAAGCCCAGCCCCGCCGATGCGCAGGAACTGCTGCTGGCGTCGTACCGCGAGATCGGCCTGGACCCGCTGAAGCACGACTTCCGCTTCGTGGAGGACGACTGGGAAAGCCCCACCCTCGGCGCCTGGGGACTGGGGTGGGAGGTTTGGTGCGACGGCATGGAAGTCGGCCAGTTCACCTATTTCCAGCAGGTCGGCGGCATCCCGGTGACGTTCCCCAGCTTCGAGATGACCTACGGGCTGGAGCGTCTGGCGATGTACGTCCAGGACAAGGACAACGTGTACGACATCGACTTCAACGGAAATGGGGTCACCTACGGCGACGTCTTCCTGCGCGCGGAAAAGGAATACAGCGCGCACAACTTCGAATACGCGGACACGGCGATGCTGTCGCGGCATTTTTCGGATGCGGAGAAGGAGTGTTTGGCACTCCGGGAGCGGCATCTGGCCCTGCCGGCCTACGACCAATGCATCAAAGCCAGCCATCTGTTCAATCTGCTCGACGCCCGCGGCGTGATCAGCGTGACCGAGCGGGCGAGCTACATCGGGCGGGTGCGGGCGATGGCGAAAGGATGCTGCGAGACCTGGGTGGCGGGGGATTCGGCGTGAGCAAAA
>JANXTL010000203.1 GCA_025352375.1 Acetobacteraceae bacterium
GTTTGAAATTACGGAACCGACCCTGGCCGATCGAGCGTATTCGGAAACATCGTCGGCCTCTCACCATCAAACCACCGCCTCCGCCTCCATCGCCACCCCGCCAGCCGCATTCCGCGCCCACAACGCCACCGACCCATCCGCCCCGGGGCGCCCGTGCACAGAGAACGGGGCGATATCGAACAACGGGCTCACCGCGCGAAACTTGAACGACTTCAACGCCCGGTCAGTGTTGCGCCGCAACAGATCCACCAGTAGCGTGGCGATCAGCGGGCCGTGGACGATCAACCCCGGGTAGCCCTCGACCTGCGTTACATATTGCCGATCGTAATGGATGCGGTGGCCGTTGAAGGTCAGGGCCGAATAGCGGAACAGCAGCACATCGTCGGGCGCGATATCCCGGTGCCAAACCCCGTCGACCGGCGCGGTTTTCGGGGCCGGAGGCGGCTCGTTCGGCGCGGGGGCGTCCCGGTAGACGATGTCGTGCTCCTCGGTCAGCGCGAGACCGTTTTCGCCATGCACCTCATGCCGCACCAGCACGAAGCACAAGGCACCCGCGCGGCCCTGCTTCACCGTGACGTCGGCGACGGTGGACACTCGGAAAATTTTTTCCTCCAGACCGATGGGTTTATGGAACGTGAAGCGCCCGCCGGCCCACATGCGGCGGGGCAGGGGCACGGGTGGCAGAAAACCGCCGCGCTTGGGGTGGCCGTCCGGCCCGATCTCGCTCTGACGGGCCAATGGCAGGAAATAGAGCCAGTGCCACAACGGCGGCAGCGGATCGCCGGGTTTGGGCAGCGCATCGTCCCGGTCCAGCGTCGCGGACAGCGCGGCGACGGGCACCAAGGTGGCGCGGTCGTGCAGAGTTTCCTGCTTGCCGATCCAGGAGCGGAGGTGGTCGATATCCAGGCTCATGATTATACCCTCGCTTTGGCGTAGCTATCCCGCAGCCCCACTGTCCGGTTGAAGACCGGGCGGTCTGCTGTCCCGTCGGGATCGGCGCAGAAATAGCCGGTGCGCTCGAATTGCACCGCCTCCCCCACGGGGGACCCAGCCAGCGCCGGCTCCACGAAGCACCCGGTCAGCACGTCCAGCGAGTCCGACGCCAGATCGGCCATCACATCCCCGTCGGCGCCGGGGTCGGGGCGGTTAAAGAGATGGCTGTAAAGCCGGATCTCCGCCGGCACTGCGTCGGCCGCGGCGAGCCAATGCAGCGTCGCCTTCACCTTGCGTCCATCGGGGGGCGCGTTGCCGCCACGGGTCTGCGGGTCGTAGGTGCAGCGCAAAGCGGTCACGTTGCCGTCGTTGTCTTTTTCGATCGACTGGCAGGTCACGTAATACCCGTAGCGCAGCCGCACTTCGTTGCCGGGCGACAGGCGGTAGAACTTCTTGGGCGGGTTCTCCATGAAGTCATCCTGCTCCACGTAGAGTTCCCGCCCGAAGGTGATGGGACGCGTGCCCTGTTCGGGATCGTCGGGGTGGTCGATCGCCGCCAGCGTTTCCGACGCGCCTTCGGGATAGTTCTCGATAATCAGTTTCAACGGCCGGAGCACCGCCATGCGGCGCGGGGCCGAGGGGTTGAGCGTGTCTCGGATGGCGGAGTCCAGCATCGCCACGTCGACCATGCTGTTGGCACGGGCCACGCCGACCCGGCTGACGAATTCGCGCAAGGCGGCGGCTGGCACGCCCCGGCGACGGATGCCGGCCAGGGTCGGCATGCGCGGATCGTCCCAGCCGGACACATGCCCATCCCGCACCAGCGTGGTCAGGATGCGTTTGGACAGCACGGTATAGGTCACGTTCAGCCGCGCGAACTCGTACTGCCGGGGACGGGAGGGAACCGGCAAATGCTCGATCAGCCAGTCGTAGAGCGGCTTGTGATCCTCGAACTCCAGCGTGCAGACGGAATGGGTGATGCCCTCGATCGCATCCGATTGGCCGTGCGCGAAGTCGTAGGTCGGGTAGATGCACCAGGCGTTGCCCGTCCTGGGGTGGGTGGCGTGCAGGATGCGGTACAGCACGGGATCGCGCAGATTCATGTTGCCCGACGCCATGTCGATCTTCGCCCGCAGCACGCAGGCGCCGTTGGGGAGTTTTCCCGCGCGCATATCCCTGAATCGCCCGAGGTTCTCGTCCACCGCACGGTAGCGGTTCGGGCTGTTTTGGCCGGGTTCGGTCAGGGTGCCGCGTTGCGCCCGCATCTGGTCCGCCGCTGTGTCGTCCACATACGCATGCCCTGTCCGGATCAGGTGCTCGGCCCATTCATAAAGCTGCTCGAAGTAGTCCGACGCATGGTGGAGATTGTCGCCCCAGTCGAAGCCGAGCCATTTCACGTCGCGCTGGATGGCGTCGATGAAGAGTTGTTCTTCCTTCACCGGGTTGGTGTCGTCGAAGCGCAGATGGCAGCGGCCGGCGAATTCATTGGCGACGCCGAAGTTCAGGCAGATGGATTTGGCGTGGCCGAGGTGCAGGAATCCGTTCGGTTCCGGTGGGAATCGGGTCACGACGCCGGACACGCGCCCCGCGTCCACGTCCGCCTGGACAATGTCGCGGATGAAATCGCGGCCAACTTCGCCCCCCTTGGCTTCGACCGTGTCTGAATCCGCCATACCGCTGGCTCCCGTCCTTAATACTGGGCGCCCGTCATACAGCGGCGGCGCCGAGCCTGCCAGTTGCGTTGCGGTGGGGCAGCCGGGCGATGTAAACAGGTCGCCATGGATCGTTCACCTATCGCCTGTTTCGTCGCCGGCACCCGACTCGCCACCGAAAGTGGGGAGGTCGCGGTGCAATCCCTGCGCGTGGGCGACCGCGTCCGCGCCGTGCTGACCGGACGGTGGGAGACGGTGGCCTGGATCGGCCACCGCGTCATCGACATCACCCGCCACCCCCGGAAGGAGCAGGTGTGGCCGATCCGCGTGTCCGCGCATGCGTTCGGGCCGTGTCAGCCCGGGCGCGATCTGTGGCTGTCGCCGCATCATGGGGTTTACGTCAACGACGTGCTGATCCCCGTGGGACTGCTGGCGAACGGCACGACGATCCGGCAGATCCAGCTTCCCGCCATCGATTACTGGCACGTCGAACTGCCTCGGCATGAGGTGATCCTGGCCGAGGGTTTGCCGTCGGAGTCCTATCTGGACATCGGCGACCGCACGGATTTTCTGCTCGCCGGCCCGTTCACCACGTTGTTTCCCGTTTTCGGCTCCCGGCGCGCGGACGGGGAGGGTTGCGCCCCGTTGGTAACCGACGGCCCCGCGCTGGAGGCCGCTCGGCTGATGGTCGGCGAACGCGCGGCTTCTGGTTCCACAACGGATACGC
Organism: Acetobacteraceae bacterium; assembly: GCA_025352375.1. Lineage (GTDB taxonomy): Bacteria > Pseudomonadota > Alphaproteobacteria > Acetobacterales > Acetobacteraceae > Rhodopila. The sequence goes on from JANXTL010000203.1 coordinate 3,313, forward strand.
AGGCCAACACGGCGCCGTTGTCCTGAGGTCCGCCCAGAAAACGAGGTTGGCGGCTTAGACCATGATCGTTTGAGGTTGCACGCGATCTCGGCGTTGGATCATGGTCTAAGCCTTTGTTTGAGAGGGTGATTCACGCCCGAGGTTGAAGTCAACCTCAGGCGATCACGCTCTAGGTTTCCCGGATGGCGCGGCGTTCGCGTCCTCGCACCCGTTCCCGATGCGCGGTGTAGAGTCCGCTCGCGACGATGACCGCCGCGCCGACGAGGGTCCAATGGTCGGGCAGCGCCCCGAACACGATGAACCCAGCCCCGATCGCCCAAATTAGCTGGCTGTAGGAGAACGGCGCCAGCAACGACGCCGGCGCCTGCCGGTGCGCCAGGATGACCATCCATTGGCCGAGCGACGACAGCACCCCCAACATCAGGACCAACCCCCATTGCGATGCCGATGGCCAAACCCAACCAAGGGGCGCCAGAAACGTCAGCGCCGCCGCGCCGATGCCGGACGACCACAGCAGCGTGGTCGTCGCCTGATCGGAGGTGGAGATTTTACGGGTGATGATCAGCGCCAAGGCCCAGCAGAAGCTCGACGCCATGCCCCAGAATGCCGCCGGCTGGAACCCGCTGGTGCCGGGCCGCACCACGATCAGCACGCCGGCCATGCCCACCATTACGGCGCCCCAGCGGCGGATTCCCACGACTTCAGCCAACAGGGGGATGGATAAAATCGTGATCAGCAGGGGAGACAGGAAGCTGATGGTGGTGGCCTCGGCCATCGACATCTGGCGCACGCCGAACACGAACAGGACCGATGACCCGGTCACCAATAGCCCGCGCGCGATCTGCAGTTTCGGGTTGTTCGGCCGCAACGCGCGCAACGGCAGCCGGCGCGCCAGGAGGATCGCCAGGCCGAAGAACAGCACGTAGCGGATCCACTGGATCTCCACGACCGGCAGCGAGGCGCTGAGGTATTTCGATGTGGTGTCGGCGATCGCGAACAGCACGGTTGCGCCGCTGTGCAACGCGATCCCGCGCAGGGTGTCTTCCGAAGCTACTTCCCTTTGGGCCATGCGGGCTTATACCGGGACGACCGTGCCCATGAGGACCGAGGTAAACGCGATGCAGCCGATCAATGCCGACAGAAGTTCAGCCTGGACAGTCGCGGACCTGAATGCCAACCCCGCTTGGATTTACGAACTCGACGACCGCGCCCGCCGCGATCTGACCCAGGCGGTGCGCAAGGCGCGCGACCCGGACAGGACGCTGTTCGACTACGCGCGCGGGGATTTCGACCTCGGCTCCGCCTGGGCGCCGATTGCCGGCGCGTTGCGGGAAATTAAGGGCGGCACCGGCTTCGCCATCCTGCGAGGCCTCCCCCGTGAGGGATTGTCGGCGGAGGAATTCGAACTCCTGACCTGGGCCATCGGATTGCATACGGGCGTCGCTCGTCCGCAAGGCAAGGCCAGCCAGTACCAGTCGGCGGTGCGCGATGCCGGCGTGGTGTACCGCAGCGGCAAGGGCAGGGGATATTCGTCGAACGCCGACCTCGATTTCCATACCGACAGCGCCGACATCGTGCTGCTGACCTGCTACAATGTCGCGGCCTCAGGCGGCATGAGCATGGTGTCCAGCTCCGTCACCGCCCACAATATTTTGGCGCGCGAACGGCCAGACCTCGCGGAACTGCTGCACGAGCCGTTCTACTTCAGCCGCCAGCAGGAAGAGGCCCCGGACGAGGCGCCCTATTACCCCAACCCCATCTACGACGAAGCCGCCGGTGTGCTGTGCAGCAAATGGAATCGCAACCGTTTGCGGTCGGCGCTGGCGATGGACGGCGTACCCCCGTTAACATCGCAACAGGCAGAGGCGTTGCAACTGCTGGACGACATCCTCCGCCGCCCCGACGTGATGCATTCGATGCATCTGCGGCCGGGCGACATGCAGGTGCTGAACAACCACGTGACGCTACACTCCCGCACCGAATTCGTGGACCACGAGGATCCCGTGCTGAAGCGGTGTTTGTTCCGGCTGTGGTTGGCGCCGCCGGATTGGCCGGAACTGCCGGAAAGCTGGCGCCCGGCTTATCGGGCGGTCGAAGCCGCGACCGTACGGGGCGGCATCAAGGGGCAATTTTACGACGATGCGCGCCTTGCATACGAGCAGCGCCAGGCGGCGGAGATGGGAATGCGGTTGACGGTTTAAGCCCTCGCGGCGCCGATTTGCACGAACCACGACACCAACGGGGACCCATGAATGCTGACGCTCCGCAAATCCAAACCCGGCTTCGGGCTCGACCTGTTCGACGCTTCGGAAGCCCCCGACCCGTCCGCCGCCGACGTCACAATCCGCGTCGAAAACGCCGGCATCTGCGGATCGGACGTGCATGCGTATGAATGGACCGACGGCTACGGCTTCATGGTCCCGCATCTGCCCATCACCATGGGGCACGAGTTCGCCGGTCATATCGTGAAGGCAGGGGCGAGTTCCGTGCTGCCCGAGGGCACGCGTGTCACCGTCATGCCCGGCGTCGACTGCGGCGTGTGTGCCAATTGCCGGCGGGGGAATACGCGCAATTGCCTCAGCCGCTCCGCCATCGGCTTGACTCGCAACGGCGGCTTTGGCCGCTTTGTCACCGTCCCCGCCGCCAACGTGCTGGCGTTGCCCGACAGCGTGGATACCGAACTCGGCGCGCTGACCGAACCGCTTTGCGTGGGGGCGGAGGCGGTGCTGACGGGTGAAATCGGCCTCGGCGACACGGTGCTGGTCATGGGTCCCGGCACGATCGGCCAGGCCATCGCGCTGTTCGCCCGCGCGGCGGGGGCCGGGAAAGTGTTTGTCGTCGGCAAGGCGGACGGGCCGCGCTTCGACGTGGTGCGCTCGCTCGGTTTCCACGACATTCTGGACGTTGCCGAGGCGCCGCTGGCCGAACTGCTTGGCGGCACCAAAGTCGACGTCGTCATTGAGGCCACGGGCTACCCGCCCAGCGTCACCGACGGGTTGGGCGTGCTGCGCAAGGGCGGCGTTCTGGTTGTCGCAGGCATCCATCCGGGGCCGCTTACTCTGCCGCTGACCGATTTCGTGCGCAACCGCCACCAGCTTCGCGCCACCCATGGCTGCGAGCGCCCCACATGGGACAAGGTGCTGACGCTGCTGGGGCGCGAGCCGGAAAGCTTCCGCCCGATGATTACCCACCGCCTGCCGCTGGAACGCGGGATCGAGGGATTCGAATTAGCCCGGCAGCGGGCGGCGTCGAAGGTGATGCTGCGGCCCTAAGCAGACTCCGCTGGGTTGCCCAACGTTTGGTATCGCCTCGTTGACCCCGTTGCTCCTGTCCTTGCGCCAAACCGGGCCGATCGAACCGATCTGTAGCGGCGCGGTCAAATCTGCTAACAGAAGGGTTGTCCGCAGATGACGCAGATGTTCGCAGATGGAATCATACGGGCCCGACGGTTGCCAAACGACAATCTGTAAATGTAACGGGGCCAGTTAGGCGCGGTTTTTCGGCAACCCCAACGATACGATCCCTCCCACCAAATTGCCGCATCCAGCAATCACGATCGCGGCCCCATAGCCGTGCGTCAGGTCGAACAAATACCCCGCCAACAACGGCAGCGAAATCGCCGCCACGCACCAGCCGATATAAAGCTGGCCGGCGATCCGTCCGAAGGCCGAGGCTGGCCAATACAGCGCGATGCCGCTCGCGGTCGCGCCCGAGATGAAGCCGTGCCCCATCGCCACCATCGCCAGCGCGATAGCGGCCACCGGCGGGGAGGGGAACAACGTCAGCAAAACCGCCCCGGCCAGCGCGAAGCCATGCGCCCCGGCGCAGACATGCGGCACCGCGAACCGGTCCGTCAGCCAGCCGCCGCTCAGACGGGCAACCGCGACGGCGCCGGTGATCGCGGTCGTTGCGGTCAGGGCCAGAGCGGTGGTGCCGCCGTATGCGGAAATAATCCCCGCGGCCTGGCTGAGCACCGTCAGCCCCGCCGCGGCCGCGAGGAAAAACAGCATCCACATGCGGATAAAAATGGCGGTGCGGCCCTTGGTATCGGCACCCCCAGCGGCGCGGCGGGGCAGCACGACGCCGGAATGGGCGAGCAGCCAGACCGACGCCAGGGTCGAGCCCAAAAGCACCAAAGCGAGCGAAGCCAAGGTCGCGCGAAAGCCCAGTGTGGCGTTGCACCAGCCGAACAGCGGCGCGGCCAGCATCGCGCCAGCGGGGTACAGCCCCGTGATGTAGCCGTTCGCCAAGCCTCGGTTGCGGGTTATCAGCAGGTTGGCACTTTGCTGCGCGACGATGTAGGTGGCACCGCCGCTGATGCCGAACAGCACGCTGTATCCCAGCAGGAGCAGGCTCAGCCCGTTGGCCGCCGCCGCCAGCGCGACGCCGATCACCCCAACGGCGCCGCTGACCCCAACCAGCGCGGTGGCCGACCAGCGCCCGAACGCGACGGGCACCAGCAGCATCCCGACGGTGAAACCCACCGATGCGATCGCGAACACCAGGGACATGTCCGAGCGGTGCAGACTGAGTTCGGCCTCGATTGGATCAAGGAACACGCTGAATGCGTAGATCGAACCCAGCGGCAGGTTCAGGACGGTGGCGGCGGCGATCGCGGCCCATGGTCGTTGCATATCTTCCCCTGGGTTTGCGCCCCGAGCCTAGCCGGCTTGGGGGCGTGACGCCAAACGCGGGATCGGGCATCATCGCCGGCGACAACCAACGGGAGGCGACGATGCTGAAATTCGGCATATCCATGTTCTTCACCGATTATTCGATCGGACCCGGCGCGCTGGGCCAGGCCTTGGAAAGCCGGGGCTACGAAAGCCTGTGGGCGCCCGAGCACTCGCACATTCCGGTCAGCCGCAAGACGCCGTTCCCCGGCGGTGGCGACCTGCCGAAGAAATACTACGACTGCATGGATCCCTTCGTGACGCTGACCGCCGCTGCGATGGCGACCAAGACCCTGAAGGTCGGCACCGGCATTTGTCTGATCCAGCAGCGCGACCCCATCCAAACGGCGAAGCTGGTGGCGTCCATCGATCAGGTGACCGGCGGTCGGTTCCTGTTCGGCGTCGGCAACGGCTGGAACCAGGACGAGATGGAAGACCATGGCACCGAATTCAAAACCCGGCATGCGCGTGCCCGCGAGAATATCGAGGCGATGAAGGAAATCTGGACCAAGTCGAAAGCGGAATATCACGGGCAATATGTCAATTTCGACCCGATGATGACCTGGCCGAAGCCGGTGCAGAAGCCGCACCCGCCGGTGATCGTCGGCGGCGCCTTCCCTTATTCCGCCCGCCGGGCAATCCGTTACGGCGACGGCTGGATTCCGCAGGCGGCGCGCGGTGGTTACACCGAAATCGCCGACATGATCCCGGAATTCCGCAAAATGTGCACCGAGGCTGGGCGCGATCCCGCTTCCATCGCGATCACCGTATGGTTCCCGCGCAAGGACCCCGATCTGATGAAGCGCTACATGGATTTGGGCGTGGAACGGGTTGTGTTCAATGTGGACTCGGTCGCCGCCGACCAAGCGTTGCCAGCGGTCGATGAGATCGCCGACCTGATGCGGAAGGCGAACGGGTAGGCGGTATGCCGATCCGCGAAACCGACCCCTGGCGCCTGCAATATTTCGACAATGTGCCATGCCCGGACGAAGTCTGGATCCCGACCGAGGACCAGGATTCCTGGGCATGGTACCCCGACCACCGCTGGATTTACGACAAGCTGGCGGTGGCACTGTCGCAGGGGCTGCCCGCTGCGCCGCATGGGGTGATGCCGTGGTCGTACCCGGTGTTCTCCAAACCGATCACCAACCTGCGCGGCATGGGCATCGGCAGCCGTGCGTTCGAAACCGAGGCCGATTACCTCGCCAATCTCACCGCCGGGCATTTCTGGACCGAATTGCTGACCGGGCGTCATGTCAGCTCCGACGTCGCGTTGATCGATGGTTTTCCGCAATGGTGGCGCCACACCGAGGGCATCGCGACCGAAGGCGGCACCTTCGATTACTGGCACATCCATGCCGCTGCCATGCCGGAAATCGAGGCTTGGTGCGGCTCATGGCTGCGCGAGCATCTTCGTGGCTACACCGGTATGGGAAATGTGGAAACGATCGGCGGGAAGATCATCGAGGCACATCTGCGCTTCGCCGATCAGTGGCCGGACCTGAACGGGCCGAACTGGGTTCCGGCCGTTGTGCGCCTCTATGTCGATGGCATCTGGAATTTCCCGGATTCCGACCGCCGCGACGGCTACAGCGTTGTACTGTTCGCGCCGCACGGGCGGCGCTACGGCCACCCTCCGGCGTCATTGGTGCGGGAGATCGAACGCCAACCTGGCGTAACCAGTGTGCAAATCACCTTCCACGAGGACAAAGATCCCGCCCTGCATGCCATGCCGCCCGGTGGTTTTCGCGTCGCGATCGTCAACTGCACCGATCTCGAGGCGGGAAAAATCGCGCGCGAACGACTTGGACATCATATCGTAGGGGATATTTTATAATCTAGCATTATCGGGAGGGCCGCCGTTGCCTCGGTTCTTTGTTATTCCCGGTTGACGTTCCAACTGTCCGGCCCACCCGGGGCGCCATTTTTGCCAGTGCCGCGAAGGAAGACATGGCCGGCCGGGTTTATCATGTCGGTACCGGACCAACTGGTATGGAAGACGCTCCAGCCGCCTTCCGCTACCGGCCCGGTTTTGACCCTGCGTTGCACGAGCGTGGCCCAATCCATCGCCGGGGCCTCCACGCGCGGCGAGAGATACAACTAGCGATTGCAATACCATGCGTCGGGTCGGCATAATGAGACTCCTGCGGTCGAGGGTAGAACAATGTTACGCCGAACGTCGATGATTTGTATGTCGTTGCTCTTGTTCGGGGCGGGCGCGCAGGCGGGCGAGCTGAAAATCGCGACCTGGAACCTCAACTGGCTGACCACGAGACCGACTGGCGCACCGGGCCTGCCCGCGGATGTGAAGGCCCGCTCGTCGGAGGATTTCGACAAGCTGCGCCAATACGCGCTGGAACTCGACGCCGATGTGATCGCGGTGGAGGAGGTGGACGGCCATCAAGCGGCCGCGCTGGTGTTCCCGACGGAGAAATATTCGATCCACATGACCCATGACCGGGTGACACAGCGCACCGGACTGATCGTGCGGCGGGGGTTGCACTACGACATCAATCCCGATGTGACGGCGATTGCCGGCAATCCGGCGGCTCGGCTGCGCAGCGGCGCGGATATCACGTTGCACCTGAAATCCGGTTCGTTGCGGCTTTTGGCGGTGCATCTGAAAACCGGCTGCCAGGCGCAGCCCTTGGCCAGGTCCACGCGCCGGTCCTGTGTCGAACTGACGGACCAGATTGCCCCGTTGCAAGCCTGGATCGCCGCGCGCGTCGCGGAAAAGACGCCGTTTCTGGTTTTGGGCGATTTCAACCGGCGGATGGATGGGCGGGATCAGTTCCTCGCGGCGCTCAGGCGGGCTGGGCCGCTCACCCGAGCGACCGAAGGCCACAGCAGCCCTTGCTGGGGTGCGGAGACGTTCATCGACCACATCCTTGCCGGCGGTGCGGCGATCGACTGGATGCGATCCGACACGCTGCGGGTGCTGCGTTATCGGGAGACGGACCCGGCGTGGAAAGAACGCCTGTCGGACCACTGCCCGGTGTCGGTGCGGCTGGCGATACCGGATGCCGCGGGCTGAGACCCGGCGAAACATGCCGGGCGCGGCACGGATTGCCGGGCGGAACGAGAGTATTTTTTATGTAATATCATAGCGTTGTACCCCTGGCACGCCGGATGCAGTGCCGGCTGTGTTCAGCAGGAGGCAGCATCGATGTCAGTCGGCGGTATCAGCGGCAATCTCAACGCGTTGCATTGGCAAAACCACGCCGGCGCGTCATCGGCCAGATCGGCGGCGGCCAGCGACGCCGCTGACAGTATCGCCAACACCGGATCGGTCACGGCGGGCAACGTAGCGTCGTTCTTCCAGTCTTTTTCATCGAATTTGCAATCCATGCTGTCCAAGGCCGGTAACGCCGCGGGCGGTGGCGGGACGGCCCAAACCGCTGCGAACCAGCCGTTGGCGGGGACGCGCCACCATCATCCGGAGGGGGGCGGGGGACCGGTGCAATCCGCCGCCAGCCAGATGACGGCGCAGATCGGGCAGGGTACTGGCGGCGGATCGCTCAGCGCTGGCGGCATTTCCCATTCCGCCAGCGTCTTCGCCGCCAATGCGATGCGGGCGTTGAAAGCGTACGGTGCAAAGGCATAGCGACACTTGCGCGCTTTTACCGGGCGATTACGGTTGCATCCGAATCTCATCGGAGGGGGGACAATGCGAATCATGCCAAGTCTCGGCGTCGGTGTTGTTTGTGTGCTGCTGGCGTCGGCTGTCGCACCGGCGCTCGCGGAGACCAAACAGGAATACGATTGGTGCTATTCGCCCGACGCCTCGGACGATGAAACTGTCCGGGGTTGCACGGCGATGATCGAGTCCGGAAAATACACTGGCGTGAAGTTATCCGACGCCTACGACAATCGCGGCGTCGGCTTCAACGGCAAGAAGCAGTACGATCTGTCCATTCCGGATTTCACCAAGGCGATCGGCCTCAACGCGCGCAATTTCCAGGCGTTCAACAATCGTGGCAATGCGTACTACAACCGAGAGCAGTACGACATGGCCATGGAGAACTACGATCAGTGCCTCCGGATCAGTCCGCAATACGACAAAGCTCACAAGAACCGGGGCAGCACCTTCTACGCGGTCGGCCTGAACAGCCGGGCCATCGAGGAATATAACGAAGCGATCCGTATCAACCCGCGTTACGCGAACGCGTACTACGATCGCAGTCTGGCCCGGCGGAAAAAGGGCGATATTCCGGGGGCCGACGCCGACCTCGCGAAGGCGCGGCAGCTTAAACCCAGTAATACTTGGTAATTTTGCCGCCCTTGCTGGCCGAAACATGCCAGGAACCCCAAGCGGTGCATAAACATCGCTCCGTAATCACGCCGCCGGAACACGGTCGCGCAGGCCGGACGGCATCGCCGCCAGCACCGCGCGCCGGGTCGGGTGCCAGAAGGCCGAGAGCACCAACAGCGCCGATCCCGCCACGAGCGCGGTGAGTGCGAGGCTGAAACTGAGCGCACCGGCCGCCTTCAGCAGCGCGCTGATCGCGTACAACACATAAAACAGGGCTGAAACCAGCAGCGCTCGTCGGTCCACCACCAGCGCCACCAGCGCCAGCAGCCCATACACCCCCACCGCCACCGCCGCTCGGCCTAAATCGGTCCCGTCGCTGTCCAACAGGCCCAGCAACTGGAATGTGGGGTGGACGATCAGTGGCGCGGCGGACAGATGCAGCCAGAATGCGACGTCGGACCGGCGGGTCGTCCGCGTGCGATCCGACATGTCCCACCGCATGGCCAGGGCGAACACCCCAAGACCGCAGATCAGTATGGCGACCATCGTGCCGCGTTCCAGATTCGGCCAAATCGCCATCAACAGGGCGATCGCGGCCCCGACCGACGCCAACGCACCCGCGGCGATGGTGATCGGTACGTGGAAGCGCCGCCAATGCGCCACCGTCGCCGCGACCGCCAACACAGCGCCCGCCACCACGGCCCATTGAGCGGAATCGCCAAGCGAGTCCGGAAGAAACATCCGAACCATGTTCCAGCCAAACGAGAACATCCCGCCGGTGAAGCTCGCGAGCAGCAGGATGCTGGGCAGCGCCATCCGCCGGCGGCGGGTGAAATACTCGCCCAGCGCCCAGCTCAAGCCGCCGAGCGTGGCCGCGCCGAGGACCGGATTCACCGAACCCGCCAGCCACCATGCCGAGGTCAGTAGCAGGACGGTGGCGATGGAGACGAAAATGTCGTTGAAGCCGGTGAGTAGCCGGAATTGTTCTTCATCGGGGGTGGACGTGGCCTGGCGGTTGGCCACGAAGGCGCGCAACGCGTCCGCCGCCTGCGGTGCGATGGCGCCGCTTGCGACGGCATCGGTTAAATCCGCATCGCTATACATCGCGCCCCTCCTGGATTGGCGGCGTCTCGATAGACCGAGGTGCTACTCCGCCGCCACCGCCTCCCGGACTGGGGGTCGCAGCTGAAATCCGGTGTAACCCTGCGCGGCGATCTCGTCGCAGGTTTCACGGTATTTTCCGACGCCACCGATATACGGCATGAAAACCTGCGGCTTGCCGGGGATATTGGCCCCCATGTACCAAGAGTTGGCTGAGGGATACAGCGTTTTGTAGGCCACCTCATTGACGTGGAGGACCCAATTGTCTTCGGCTGCGGGATCCGCCTCGATGCAGTCCAATTGCCGAGCGCCCATGTGGGCAATGCAGCCGGCGACCCAATCGACGTGCTGCTCGATCGACACGATCATATTGGACAGGACCGACGGGCTACCGGGGCCGGTAATCAGGAACATGTTGGGGAAGCCGGCCGTCATCAGGCCGAGATAGGTGCGGGGCCCAGCCTCCCATTTGTTAGCCAGTGTTTCGCCGTCTCGGCCTTTTATGTCGATGCGGGTGAGGGTTCCGGTCATGGCGTCGAAGCCGGTGGCGAAGACGATGGCGTCGAACGCGTGTTCGTTGCCGCCTTGGCGCAGGCCGTTTTCGGTCATCGCCTCAATCGGGGCTTTGCTGACATCGACCAGCGTCACGTTGTCGCGGTTATACGTGAGGAAGTAGTTGGTATCGACGCAGATGCGCTTGGTGCCGATCGGGTGGCCCTTCGGTGCCAGCAGCTCGGCCGTGGCCGGGTCGTTCACCATCGAACGGATTTTGTTTCGTACGAACTCGGCGGCGTGATCGTTCGATGTCTGGTTGGTTGCCAGGTCGTTAAAAGCCGCCATGAAGCTGGTGCCGCCGCTGGCCCAGCGGTTCTCGAGGATGGCCAAACGCTCGTTGTCCGAAACATCGAGGGCGGAGAAGTCGTTCGGGTTCCGCAGAATGCCCGACGGCGTCATGCGCGCTGCCTCCCGGTGGTCGGGGTAGGCGGATTTCCAGTGGGTTTCGTAGTCCGGCGTCATCGCGCCATTACGGGACGGGATGCTGAAATTGGGGGTGCGCTGAAACACGGTCAGGTGCTTGGCCGCCTTGGCGATGACCGGAATGGCCTGGATGGCCGAGGACCCGGTTCCGATCACGGCGACCCTCAACCCACTGAGGTCAACGCCTTCGTGCGGCCAGTGGCCGGTGTGATAGGTCTGGCCCTTGAACAGGTCCATGCCGGGGAAGTCGGGCTTGCGCGCGGTCGACAGGCAGCCGGTGGCCATGATGCAGTATTGGGCGGTAACAACGTCGCCCTTGTCGGTGCGGACGGTCCATCGGTGCTCGGCCGCATTGAATTCCGCGCCGGTGACGCGGGTTTCGAATTGGATGTTGGGGCGCAGGTCCAGCCGGTCGGCGACGTAGTTGGCGTATTGCAGAATTTCGGGCTGGCCGGCGAACAGCTCGCTCCAGGACCAGTCCTGCTGCAGGTGTTCATCGAAGGCGTAGGAGTACTGCATGCTTTCCACGTCGCAGCGAGCGCCGGGGTAGCGGTTCCAGTACCATGTGCCGCCGACGCCGGTGCCGGCCTCGAAGACACGGCAGGTCAGGCCGAGCTTGCGCAGGCGGTGCACCATATACATGCCGCCGAAGCCGGCGCCGACGATGACGGCGTCTACCGTGGATGGGGCTGGGTCGGTCATGGTCGGGTCCTTGATGGGGTGGTTGGGGAGACGGATACCGACCGCCAGCAGGAAGTCAACTGGTCAGTAGATTTTCGGACCCGTGGGTCTTGCGTTGCGGAATATTGCGGGGCGATTTATCTTCATAGGAAGAACAAATCTGCCCAGGAAGATCGTCATGGCCCTCAACATCAAAGACCGAGCGACGGAACTGGTGGTGCGCGAGCTGGCCGCGCTCACGCAGCGGAGCGTCACCGATACCGTTTGGCTCGCCGCCGAGGCGGCGTTGCGGCGTGCGCGACATGTCAACCGCAAGCAGTGGTCGATCGAGGAAATGATGGAAATTGGAAAGCGTTGTGCCGCGCTGCCCGATCTCGACACGCGGTCGCGCGATGAGATTTTGGGATACGATGAGCGCGGGCTGCCCAGTTAAAGTGCTATCGCCTGAGACGGCATCCGGCGGGGCTAAACTACGGCGACTGCTTCGCGTATGCGCTGGCCAAGCAAACTGGGCTGCCGCTGCTGTTTATGGGCAACGATTTTAGCCGCACCGATATCGAGGCTGTGCTGCTCGATGGTACGGTATCATAATACCACAAACAAAATCCCTTGACCGCACCGTGCGCCCACCCCATAACCCCGGCCTTCCAAACCGTGGACGCCAAAACCCAATGTTGAAAACCACCCCATCCATCAAGCCGTCGGAGGTGACGAAAGGCTGGATCTTGATCGATGCCGAGGGCGTCGTTCTAGGCCGTCTGGCCGTCGTCATCGCTAACCGCCTGCGTGGCAAGCACAAGCCGCAGTTCACCCCGCACGTCGATTGCGGCGACAACGTCGTCGTCGTCAACGCCGCCAAGGTGAAGGTCACCGGCAACAAGCTCGACCAGTCGGTGTTCTATTACCACACCGGCTATCCCGGCGGCATCAAGGGACGGACCATCCGCTCGCGCCTCGAATCCAAGCACCCGGAACGGGTGTTGGAAAAGGCAGTGGAGCGTATGATCACCCGCGGCCCGCTGCAGCGCGCCCAGATGAAGCATCTGTTCATCTACGGCGGCCCGGAGCATAAGCACGATGGCCAGCAGCCGGTGACGCTCGACGTCGCGGCCCTCAATCCCAAGAACAAAAGGGGCTGATACAGATGTCTGGCACTCATAGCCTCGCCGATCTCAAGGAAGTTCTCGACGCGCGTCAGGCCGTCGTGGGCACCCCCGACTACGTCGCTTCCGACCGTGTGAAGGTGGAACCCAAGCGCGACGCGCAGGGCCGTTCCTACGCCACCGGCCGCCGTAAGGAATCCTCCGCCCGCGTTTGGATCAAGCCCGGCAAGGGCGAGATCACCGTGAACGGCAGGAAGGTGGTCGAATATTTCGCGCGCCCCGTGCTGCGCATGCTGCTGGCACAGCCGTTCCTGGTGTCCGATCGGCACAACCAGTTCGACGTCATCTGCACCGTCGCCGGTGGCGGACTGTCCGGCCAGGCCGGTGCCGTTCGCCATGGCATCAGCCGGGCGCTGACGTATTACGAGCCGGACCTGCGCGGCGTTCTGAAAAGTGCGGGGTTCCTGACGCGCGACTCGCGTGCGGTCGAACGTAAGAAGTACGGCAAGGCCAAGGCCCGCCGCAGCTTCCAGTTCTCCAAGCGCTGATTCCACAATCTGTCCTGCTTGGAAGGGGGGTTGCGGTTTCCGCTTCCCCCCTTTCTTGTAT
>JANXTL010000179.1 GCA_025352375.1 Acetobacteraceae bacterium
GCGGATCGGGCCGGCGCTGTTCATTTCAGCGTCGGCACCTCTCCGCCGCGCGGCGCGGGCAACGGCGTTAGCCAGCCCTGATGCGGCCTGAACGCCCGGACCTCGGTCCAGCCCAAAAGCCCGCCAATCAGCAGCCACAACCCAAGAAGCGTCAGGAACGATCCGATCCCGACAAAGACGATCCCGGCAAATCTTCGCAGCCCCGGTCCGACCCGGCTGACGATCCGCGGGTCCGCCGGCGCGTAAACGATATGCAATTTTCCGCCTTCGCGCAGGCGGTTCCAAATGTACGGCATGAGGGGAAGCCGAGCGGCGTGGCGCAGACCGGCGGCATCCCGAAATGAAATGAGGGCGAAAAACCGGCCCGTCAGGTAACGTCCGGTATAATCGAGTTTATCGATCGTCGCGGCCGCGGCAATGCCGCCATGAAAAAACCGGACGTTACGGCAATATCCGATGCCGATCCAAACCAGACCTAATCCGATACCGGTGACCATGACCAGCGCGACGATCGTCTCCCAGAACGCCGCGCTGTGCATGCCGGGGGGCTTACCCCGCCAACGCCGCCGTGATTTCCCGCAACGTCGGGACTTTGTCCGCCGGGCCCATCGTCGCCAATGTCGGTGTCGCCCGGAAATGCCGGGTGGCGGCGCGCTGGATGTCCTCGGTCGTTACGGCGTTGATTTTCACCACCGTTTCCTGGGTCGGGATCACCCGGCCGAACACCTGGATTTGCCGCGCGATCTGCTCGCAGCGGCTGCCCGTGCTTTCCAGCGACATCAGCAGCGATGCCTTCACCTGCGCCCGTGCTCGGTTCAACTCGGCCTCGGTCACTTCGGTCTGCACTTTGCGCAGCTCGTCGAGCGTGACCGGCATGACTTCGGCCGCTTCGCTTTCCCCCGTGCCGGCATAGATCCCGAACAGGCCGCCATCTACAAACGGAGAGGCGAAAGAGTATATCGAATACACCAACCCCCGCTTTTCCCGGATTTCCTGGAACAGCCGCGACGACATGCCGCCGCCAAGCAGGGTGGAGAGCAGCAGAGTCGGGTAGTAGTCGATGTCGCCATAGCCCACGGACGGGAAGCCCAGCACCATGTGGACCTGATCGAGGTCCCGGTCTTCCCGGAATTCCCCGCCTTTGTAGACGGCATCTTCGATGGGAAGCGCCTTCTCGGCCGGGAGATCGGCGAAGTGCTTATCCACCAAATCCAGAATAGCCTCGTGATGCAGGTTGCCGGCGGCGGCGATGACGATGTTGGAGTGGGCGTAGTGCCGCTTCATGTAGCCGGTCAGCATCTTGCGGGGCATGTTGCGGATACCCTCCTCCGTGCCCAGCACGGGGCGGCCGATGGGCTGGGTGGGGTACGCGATCTCCTGGAAGTGGTCGAAGATGATGTCGTCCGGGGTGTCGTTGGCCTGGCCGATTTCCTGCAAAATCACGCCGCGTTCGCGCTCCAGTTCTTCCGGCTCGAACGTCGAATGCGACAGAATATCCCCGATAATGTCGGCGCCGAGGGCGGTGTCCTCCTTGAGGACCTTGACGTAGTAGGCGGTTTGCTCGCGCGCGGTGTAGGCGTTGATGTGGCCGCCGACGTTCTCGATCTCCTCGGCGATGCCAGCGGCCGTGCGGCGTTCGGTGCCCTTGAAGGCCATGTGTTCGAGGAAGTGGGACACCCCGTTTTCCGCCGCGGTTTCATTGCGGGATCCGGTGGCGACATAGGCGCCGAAGGACACGGTCTCGACGCGGTCCATCCGTTCGGTGACAACAGTCAGGCCGGAGGGCAGGCGGGTCACTTGGATGGGATCGGTCACTGGCGGGGGGACTCCTGGGGGTATTGGGGTCGTCATGTAGGTGGCGGGGCGTGGGGATGCAATCTTGGCGATGCCTCCCGCCAAAGCGCAGGTGAGTGGCAGGTTTGAGAAAAACGCTCCCCCCCCTCGCGGGGGAGGGCCGAGGAGAGGGGGCCAGCGGCACGCTCCCCCCATTGCACCGCCCGAGAACCTATGCCTCCTTCCCAACAATGAATGGCTTCATCTCCTACGCCCATGAAGACGGCGCCATGTTTCGGGAGGTGTACAAGCACCTGACCCCGATTGCCCGGCGTTACGGCATCGAATTCTGGACCGACGCGAAGCTCCACACCGGCCAGTATTGGCACCCCGCCATCGCCAAAGCCATAGCGGAGGCCGAAGTCTTCGTCGCCCTGGTCAGCTACGAGTCTCTATTCAGCAACTACATCGCTACTTTTGAGTTGCCCGCCATGCGCGTCCGCGCCAAGGCAATCGGGGGATTGATCCTGCCGGTGCTGCTGAACCGCTGCATGTGGACGTACGAGTTCTCCGCCCCCCTGGTCGCGCCGGTCCACGACGGCAAGCCGCTGCCGATCGCCGACTGGCAGCCCCAGCGCAACGGCTACCACGCCGCCAGCGAGCAAATCGCCGGCGCCATCCAGACCTACTACCACGGAGCATCCGCCCCATGAGCGGCGCCCTGCCCCCTCTGCCCCCCGGCCGTCAGCGAGAGATCGCGGTGCACGA
The DNA here is from genome assembly GCA_025352375.1 of Acetobacteraceae bacterium. Classification (GTDB taxonomy): domain Bacteria; phylum Pseudomonadota; class Alphaproteobacteria; order Acetobacterales; family Acetobacteraceae; genus Rhodopila. Next base: position 2,542 of record JANXTL010000179.1, read on the forward strand.
GGAGCTGGCGGTCCTCGCCCCGCTGCTGGAGCAACTGCGCGCCGCGCTGCCGCTGGTGAACGATGAAGCGCAACGCACCCGCATCGACCGTCTCGGCGTCTTCGCCGCCACCGCCACCTTGGTGTTGGACCGCCGCTCCGACGGCATCGACCAGTCCCTGATCGACGATATCGCGAATTTACTCGGCAACCTCCGCCAACTTCGCCTGCCCGCGCGCGACCCCGATATGGGTTTTACCCTTGGCTTGCGGGAGGTGAACGGCGCCCAGGGCCAAATCGCGTTGGTCCTGATGGACACTATCGCGGCGGCGGCCAAGATGGGGCTGCGACCGAGCGAACCGGACATCGCGCGGCTCGATGCCGCCGAGGTGCCGACGGCACTGCTGGCCGGCCAAGTCGCCGCGCTGGCGGCTCGGATGGACAACGTGCTGGCGGAGCTGGACCGGCTGCAAACGGCCAATGCGCTGCAAACGGCCAATGCCCCGACCCAATTCAGTCTGGTGAATTTCTATCTGGGGGAGATGCAGGTCGAGACCAATCTGGCGAAGCTGTCCCTGTCCATCGGCGACACAACGATCGATTTTTCCAGTCTGATCCGGGCAGTGGAGGCGATGGTCCGCCTTACCGGCGATTTTCTGGCCACCCTGCGCGGTTGGGCCGAGCGCGTCTCGGCCTCGATCCAAACGGCGGCGGAGGGCTTGCTGCGCCCGGTCCGGCGGGTCGCGCGCGGCGTGCGGACGTCAGTCGGCTGGTTGGCACACAAGTTCCAACAGGCGCGCCAGCGCTCGGAGGCAGAGCCGCCACCCGATTTCAGCATGGCCGCGGTGCGAGAGCTGATCCTGGCTGGAAAGGAGATCCCCTCGGTCTGGGTGCCGCTTGTCACGCAGTTGGACCTTTCGAGCTCCCGCCTGACCGACGCGACGCCGCTCGCCGGTCTGACCGCGCTGCAATACCTCAAACTGG
>JANXTL010000297.1 GCA_025352375.1 Acetobacteraceae bacterium
CGCCACGGCACCGTGATCGACGGCACCGGCGGCTCGGCGTTCGAAGCCGATGTTGCCGTCAGCAACGGCAAGATTGCCGCCATTGGCCCCAACCTCCCGCGCGGCACGGAAGAAATCGACGCGCGCGGCAAGATCGTGACCCCCGGCTTCATCGACCCGCATTCCCACTACGATGCGCAGGCGACCTGGAGCAGCCGGATCACCCCATCGTCGTGGAACGGCGTCACCACCACCCTGATCGGCAATTGCGGCGTCGGCTTCGCCCCCTGCAAACCCGAGCAGCGGGACATGTTGGTGAGGCTGATGGAGGGGGTGGAGGACATTCCCGAAGTCGTGCTGACCGAGGGGCTGCCGTGGAACTGGCATTCTTTCCCGGACTACCTGAACGCGTTGGAAGCCCGGCCCTTCGACCTCGACGTCGCCACCCAGGTGCCGCACGCCGCCCTGCGCGTCTACGTCATGGGCGCCCGAGGCATGGCGCGCGAGCCGGCGACCCAAGCCGACAGCGACATGATGGCGCAACTCGCGGCCGAGGGTGTGAAGTCCGGCGCGCTGGGCTTCTCGACCTCCCGCACGATCAACCACAAGACCAAGGCCGGGGAATTGATCCCGACGTTGCAGGCCGAGGAAGCCGAACTCACCACCATTGGCAAGGCTCTTGGCGATCTGGGCGCCGGTTGGCTACAGGTGATTTCCGACTTCGACGATCCGGTGGCCGAGTTCGCGATGCTGCGCCGGATCACCGCCGCGTCGCGCAGGAAGATGGCTATCACCATCCTGCAACGCGACGCCAAGCCGGAGGAATGGCGCCAGATCACGGGCTGGATCGCCGAGGCGAATGCGGCCGGTGTCGGCATGCTCGGACAGGTCCTCACCCGCGCGACCGGCATTCTGCTCGGTTTCGAAATATCCCAGAACCCGTTCTTTGGACGCCCAAGCTACACGGCGCTGGCGGGGTTACCGCACGCGGACCGGATCGTGGCGCTGCGCAACCCGGAGACGCGGAGGCGCATCCTGTCTGAAACCGTCGACGACAAAACGCTGGAACGCCGGGTGTCGCGCTGGGATCGCATCTTCCCGCTGAACGACCCGCCGAACTACGAGCCTTTGCCCGACGACAGTATCGCGGCGATGGCGGTTCGGCAGGGCAGGGACCCCGCCGATCTGGCCTACGATTTGCTGTTGGAGAATGACGGTAAAACGATCCTGTATCGCCCGCTGTCCAACTATACCGAGGGCAATCTGAATACCGTGCACGACATGCTGGCCCACCCGGCGACTATCGTGGGCCTGGGCGATGGCGGCGCACATGTGGGGATGCTGTGCGACTCCTCGGCGATCACCACGATGCTGACGCACTGGACCCGCGACCGGACGTTTGGAGAAAAATTCGCTCTGCCTTGGGCGATCCGCCGGGTGAGTTCGGACTCCGCCGCTGCCATCGGTCTGCACGACCGGGGTGTTGTGAAGCCCGGCTACAAGGCCGATCTGAACGTGATCGACTACGACCGTCTGTCCCTGCACACCCCGCGCGTGGTCTACGACCTGCCTGCCGGCGGCCGTCGCCTGATCCAAACCGCGGCCGGCTATGAGGCGACCATCGTGTCCGGCGTCCCGGTGTACCGGGAAGGCGTGGCGACCGGGGCGTTGCCCGGCCGTTTGGTGCGCGGGTCGCACGCGGCCCCGGCCTGATGCCTTATATCGGCCAGTCGCTGCTTCGGACCGAGGATCACCGGTTCCTGACCGGAACCGGCCGCTTCGTCGAGGATATTTCGATCGATGGACAGGCCTGGGCACAGGTCGTTCGTTCGCCGCACGCTCACGCGGCGATCGCGCGGATCGATACGGCGGCGGCGCGTGCGGTCACGGGCGTTCTGGCCGTCTATACCTACGACGATATCGCCGGCCTCGGTCTCATGAGGTGTCCGACGCAGGTTGCGACGTTGGAACCGATGAAGGTTCCGCCACGGCCGGCCTTGGCGCATCGAAGGGTGCGGCATGTCGGCGACCCCGTGGCGTTCGTGGTGGCGGAAACGCGCATAGCGGCCCGCGATGGGGCGGAAGCGGTCGCGGTTTCCTACGAACCCTTGGCCTGCGTTGTGGATGGCGTCACAGCGATGGCCGCCGGCGCACCGCTGCTTTGGGATGACGTGCCGGGGAACGTGTCGTACCGCTTCCAAAAGGGCGATGCGGGGGCGGTCCAGGCGGCGTTCGCCTCGGCAGTACACAGCGTAGAACTGGAACTGATAAACAACCGTCTCGTGATCGCACCCACGGAAACGCGTGCCGGCATCGGCCGTTTCGGCAACGGCGGGTTCGAACTTATTCTGACAGCCGCCAGCGTCCACGGCATCCGCGACATGCTGGCCGAGGTGTTCGGTGTCGGCAACGACCGCCTGCGCGTCATCGCCCCCGATGTTGGCGGCGGGTTCGGCATCAAGAACGCGCTGTACCCGGAATGGATTTTGCTGCTGTTCGCCGCGCGCGCCCTGGGCCGTCCCGTGAAATGGGTCGCCGAACGCGCCGAGGACTTCAACGGCACCGCCCAAGGCCGCGACAACATCACCAAGGCTCGGCTTGCGCTCGATGCCGACGGGCGGTTTCTCGCGCTGGACGTTTCGACGGTGGCGAACCTCGGTGCGTATATGTCATCGGGTGGGCCGGGCAGTTCAACCAACGCCCCGGCCAACGCCATGGGCAGCGGCTATGTCATCCCCGCGATCTTTATGGACGTGCACGGTGTTTTCACCAATACGTTGCCGATCGAGGCCTATCGCGGCGCCGGCAAGCCCGAGGTGAATTATCTCATCGAGCGGTTGGTTGACCTGGCCGCCCGCCGTTTGAACATCGATCCGGTGGAGATTCGACGCCGTAATCTGGTCAGCGCGTTCCCTTACGAGAAAGCCCTCGGTACCGTCATCGATTGCGGTCGGTTCGCCGCGAATATCGACGACGCGGTGCTGAACGCCGATCGCGCAGGTTTCGCCGCCCGGCGGGCTGCATCCGAAGCGCGCGGTCTGCGCCGGGGCTTTGGTATATCCTGCTTCCTGGAAACCGCGCGGGGATCGCCCAACGAGGGCGCGGAACTCCGTTTCCAAGCCGATGGACGGATCGCTCTGCTGGTCGGCACCCAGTCCAATGGCATGGGCCATGAAACGACTTATTCTCAAATTGCTGCCGATCTCCTCGGTCTGCCCCCGGAAAAATTCCGCTATGTGCAGGGCGACACGGGCGTTGTGCGGGCCGGTAACGGCCATGGCGGCGCGCGGTCCATGCACATGGGCGGTGCCGCATTGGTTCGAACGGTGAACACGATGCTGGATAAAGCTAGGCCAATCGCGGCGCGGATGCTCCAGGCAGCATCGGTCGATTTCGCGCACGGGCGTTTCACCGTCTCGGGCGACCCAACACGCAGCATCGCTCTGACGGATGTCGCCGCTGCCGAAAACCTGGACACCTACGTCTGGAACCTGCTCGACGTCATTACCTTCCCCAACGGCTGCCACATCGCGGAGGTCGAGGTCGACCCCGAAACGGGTCATATTACGTTGGACCGATACACCGCCGTCGACGATTTCGGCACGCTGATCAATCCCATGTTGACGCTGGGCCAAATCCACGGTGGCGTGGCGCAGGGGATTGGCCAGGCGATGCTGGAACATACTGTTTACGATCCGGAGTCCGGCCAGTTGCTGAGTGGATCGTTCATGGACTATGCGCTTCCCCGCGCCGACGATCTGCCCAATTTCGATGTGACGCTGACGGGTGTTCCAACTTCTGCGAACCCGCTGGGGGTCAAGGGCGCCGGGCAGGCGGGCGCCATCGCCGCGCCGCAGACGGTGGTGCTGGCGGCGATCGATGCGTTGGGTGTAGAAATGCTGGACATGCCGCTGACCCCCGAGCGCGTATGGCGGGCCATCCAAATAGGAAATCGAGCGTGACGAATCCGCCCCGCATTGCCGCGGAAGAGTATCTCGATGCCCTCGCCGCGCATGGGATCGACTATCTGTTCTGCAATCCCGGCACCGACTTCGCCCCGATCGTGGAGGCCTACGCCCGATCCGCCCGCACCAACGCCATCGTGCCGCGCCCCATGGTGGTGCCGCATGAGAATTGCGCGGTGGGCATGGCACATGGTTACACCATGGTGTCAGGCCGCCCGCAGGCGGTGATGCTGCACACCAATGTTGGCACGGCGAACGCGATCAACATGCTGATCAACGCCAGCCGCGACCGCATTCCGATGCTGTTGACCTCCGGCCGCACCCCGTTCACCGAAACCGGCGCCGAGGGGTCTCGCAGCGTGCACATCCACTGGGCGCAGGAGATGTACGATCAGGCCGGCATGCTGCGCGAGATGGTCAAGTGGGACTACGAAATGAAACGCGGCGACCAGGCCGGTGCGGTGGTGGATCGGGCGCTGGAAATCGCCAATGCGTCGCCGCAAGGCCCGGCTTATCTGTCATTGCCGCGCGAAGTGCTCGGCGAAGTCGTCGGTCCCGCGGCATCCAACCGCGCGCATCGTGCCGGGCCCAGGCCGCCCACACCGGCCCGCGACGATATCGAGATTCTGGCCGGCTGGATCGCCGCCGCGAAGAACCCGCTGATCATCACCGGCATGTTGGGCAAGGAGCCGCGGGACGCCATCGCGCTGGAGACGTTGGTGGATCGTTGGGCCATCCCGGTCATTCCGTATAACACAAGGTATTTCGCCATCGGTGCGAATAATCCGATGTTCCAGGGTTCGGCGCCCGGGCCTTTATTGGCCGAAGCTGATCTGGTCATTGTGTTCGAAACGGACGTGCCGTGGATTCCCAGCAGGGAAGGCCCCTCCGCCACCGCCAAAATCGTGCAGATCGGGGAGGATCCGTTGCACGCCCGCTTGCCCATGCGCGGTTTCCCCTCCGACATGACAATCACGGCGACGTCGCTGTCGGTGCTGGAGGCACTGAATGCCGAACTCGGCACCTATGCCATGCCGCATGCGGCGGAACGGAAGGAACGCCTGACGAAACGGTCGGAGGCTCTGCATGCCGGTTGGCGGGCGGAGGCGGATAAAGCGGGCGCGTCCGATAAAATCACCCTTGCATGGCTGAACCATTGCCTGCGCGACGTCATCGATCGCAACGCCATCGTGATCAGCGAGTATTCGTTCAAGCAGGAATATTGCCCGCTGGAACGCCCCGGCAGCCTCTTTGCACTGTCTTCCGCCGGCGGACTCGGGTGGGGTTTCCCCGCCGCGCTTGGCGCTAAACTCGCGGCGCGCAGCCGGATGGTCGTTTCGGTTCTGGGCGACGGTGCCTACATGTTTGCCAACCCCACCGCGTGCCACTACGTCGCCCAAATGCAGAAATTGCCGGTACTCACCATCATCTACAACAATGCGCTGTACGGTGCGGTTCGACGCGCGACATTGGAGATGTACAGCGACGGCGTGGCTTCCGAAGACGACGGCCGGTTGCTAGCCGATCTGCCTGCTCCGAACTTCGAGAAAATCGTCGCGGCGCACGATGGGCACGGCGAACGCGTTGAGCATCCCGCCGACCTCCCTGCTGCCTTAGCCCGAGCTGTGGCGGCCGTGAAGTCCGGCACGCAGGCGTTGGTGAACGTGATTTGCCCTCCGTAATGCGGGGCTCGGTCTTGATCGTTGGCGGGGGGCCGGTTGGTTCGACGCTGGCACTCGATCTCGCCTGGCGCGGGATCGATACGATTGTGGCCGAGCAGAACCCGGCCGGGCAGTTGCCGGGGGTGAAGTGCAATCATGTCGCGGCGCGAACCATGGAGATTTTCCGCCGGCTTGGGATTGCCGGGAGCGTGCGGGATACCGGGTTGCCGGCCGATCATGCCAACGACGTGGCGTTCCGGGTTTCAGCGATCGCCGAGGACTTCGCGCGTATCCAAATCCCCTGCCGTCGGGATCGTTACACGCGCAAGGATGGCCCGGATGGTTGGTGGCCGACGCCGGAGCCGCCGCACCGGATCAATCAGATCTATCTCGATCCTCTGCTGGCGCAACAAGCTCGGGTTCGGCCGAATGTCCGATATCTGAACCGAACCCGCATCGTTGGCTTTGCCCAGTCCGACACTGGCGTGACGGCAACGGCCGAAGACCTGGAAAGCGGGGAAACATTCGCGATTGAGTGCGATTATCTGATCGGTTGCGACGGCCCCTCGTCCATGGTCCGGCGCGAAATCGGCGCCCAACTGACCGGCGATGCCATGATCGGGCGCACCCAATCGACCTATATTCGGGCGCCCAGGCTGCGGATAACGATGCAAGCGGAACCGGCGTGGAGCACGCAGGTCATGAACCCGCGCCGCAGCGCCAATATGTTCGCGGTCGACGGCCGGGAAACTTGGCTGATCCACAACTATTTGCGCGCGGACGAAACCGATTTCGCCACGATCGATTCAGACGCATGTATACGTGCGTTATTGGGCGATGGCGTCGAGTACGAGGTCATCGCGCAGGAAAACTGGATCGGCCGGCGCATGCTGGCCGACCGGTTTCGCGACCGGCGGGTGTTTATTTGCGGGGATGCCGCACATCTCTGGGTGCCTTTTGCCGGTTATGGTATGAACGCCGGGATCGCCGACGCGATGAATCTGTCGTGGATGCTGGCCGGTGTGCTGCAAGGTTGGGCCGATGCCAACATTCTCGCGGCGCATGAAGCCGAACGCTGGCCGATCACCGAGCAGGTGTCTCGTTATGCGATGGATACGGCCGCGGCATTGATGGAGGCGCGCGGGAAGGTGCCGGCCGATATCGAGACCAACGCCGCAGCACGCGCGGCGCTGGGAGAGCGGATGCTGGCGCTGCACACGCCGCAGTTCTGCTGTGGGGGACTCAATTTCGGGTATTATTACGACCGCTCTCCGATCGTCGCGTACGACGGACAAACCCCGCCGCCCTATACGATGGACACATTCACGCCCTCGACGGTACCGGGTTGCCGCACGCCGCATGTTTGGCTGGACGACGGTCGATCACTGTACGACGTGATGGGGGCGGGTTATACGCTGCTGCGGTTCGACCATTCGGTGCCGACCGAAGCATTGACCCAGGCCGCTGCCCGTCGAGGCGTGCCATTGTCGGTCCTCGACCTGAAACCCCAGCCGCCCTACAGCGAAAAACTCCTGCTGTCCCGCCCGGATCAGCATGTTGCATGGCGCGGGGACGAAGTACCAAAAGACGTTATGGGTCTGGTCGACCGGATCCGCGGAGCAATCAACCGATGACGACAATCGAATTTAGCAACCATGACGGTGTCGCCCTGCTGGGCGACCTCACCATCCCCGACGGTCCTGGCCCATTCCCGGCGCTGGTGGGCGTGCATGGCGGGGGCTGGCAACAGGGTTCGCGGGATATTTACAAGCACTGGGGGCCGTTTTTGGCGGCGCGCGGTTACGTGCTGCTGGCGGTGGATTATCGCACCTCGGCGCCGGGCCGCAAAAGCTACCCCGAGGCGGTGCATGACGTTCGCGCCGCCGTGCAGTTCATCAAAGGCGAAGCGGCGGCGTGCAAAGTCGATCCGGCGCGGGTGGCGCTGATCGGCGATTCCGCCGGCGGGCATTTGGCATCGCTGGTGGCACTAGGCGGTGATTCTTCAACTTTCGCGGCCGGATATCCCGAAGACAAGCATGCCAAACTGAGCACCAAGGTGAAATGCGCCGTGGGGGTCTACGGCATCTACGACATGGTCCGACAATGGAACAGCGATCTGGTCAGTCGGCCCCGTAACCAAATCTCGGAACAATTCCTGGGCGGCGCGCCGATGGACGACCGGCGGATTTTCTTCGACGCCTCGCCCATGAGCTATGCGACCATGGCGAACAACAGCACCGCCTTCCTGCTGGCCTATGGCACCGAGGACGATATCGTCGATCGCGGCCAATCCGACGATTTCCTGCTCGCGCTGAAACAGGCGAAATTCTGGGCCCGCAACGCGGTGATCCAAGACTGGGGGCATTATTGGATGGGCACGAACCCGGCCGATCCGGCCACTGGTGCCGGTCTGTTCGCGCCGCGTCTGCTGCGCTTTCTCGAGGACATGCTGTGACCATTTACGAAGCACCGCGCCCGAAGGCCAAACCCGGGGAAACGGTGATTACCAGCACCTGCGGCCATAATTGCGGCGGCCGCTGCGTGGTCAATGCGCATGTGTTCGACGGCAAAATCGTCCACATCTCCACCGACCAGCGCCGCTGGAACGCCGACCACCCGCCGCTGCCGGCCTGCGCCCGCGGCGTTGGACAGATCGAGCGCACCTATCACCCCGACCGCCTGAAATACCCCATGCGCCGGTCCGGCCCGCGCGGGTCGGGGGAATTCACGCGCATTTCCTGGGATGCAGCGCTGACGGAGGTCGCTTCGCAGATGCGGCGTATCCGAAGCACGCACGGAAGTGCATCGATCCTCGATGCCTCCCGCACTGGCAGCCTGTCCATGCTGCACGGACGCGTGGCAGCGCAACGATTCCACTACATGGCCGGCGGCTGCACCGACCTCTGGTCGAATATGTCGGCGGAAGCGGAGGTTTTCGCCGTCCGCACCACCTATGGCACGAGCGCCGACTACAAGGCGGCCGGGCGGGAGCCCACTGACTACGTCAATTCGAAATTCATTCTGATGTGGGGTTGGAGCCCCGCCGACGGCACCTTCGGAACCGGCACGATGCCGTTCCTGAAACAGGCGAAGAAAGCCGGGGTTCGCATCGTTTGCGTCGATCCCCGCCAGACCAACACCAGCCGACAACTCGCGGACGAGCATATTTTCATCCGACCGTCGACCGATGCGGCCGCGCTGATCGCGATGGCTTACACCATCGTTACGGAAAACCTGTACGACCAGGCGTTTTGCGATCGCTACGTGCTGGGTTTCGATAACACCGCACCGTCGTACAAAGCCTATGTGACCGGGGAACTCGACGGCATCCCGAAAACCCCGGAATGGGCGGCGGAGATCACGGGTATCCCGGCCGAAACGATCCGCCATCTGGCCATCGAATATGCCACCAGCAAACCCGCCGCGTTGCAATGCGGCTACGCCCCGGGCCGCACCCTGAACGGGGAGCAGTTCCACCGCGCGGCATACGCTTTGGCCGCCATAACCGGCAACGTGGGGATCGTGGGTGGCAATTCCGGCGTCAGCAATGGGGCCACCGGGCGGCGCGACATCAAAAGCCTGCCGATTGGGAAAAATCCGATCGACGCCCGCGTATCGTCCCCGTTGCTGGCCGATCTCCTGGCGCGCGGCAAGGCCGGAGGCTACCCCGCCGACATCAAAATGATCTATTCGGCGGGCGGCAATCTGTTCAACCAGGCGCCCAACATCGACAAAATGACAGCGAACCTCGGCAACGTAGAATTCATCGTCGCACAGGACAACTTCCTGACGCCGACCGCCCGCTATGCCGACATTCTGCTGCCGGCGACGACTTTTTGGGAAAGGAGCGACGTCCACACGCCGTGGTCCGGCGCCGGGCACTACGCCATCTACATGCAACAGGCGATCGAGCCGATGTATGAATGCCGCAACGACATCGACATTTTCACCGATCTGGCGAAGCGTCTTGGCATCGAGGGCTACAACGATAAAACCGAAGACGAGTGGTTGCGCGACCTCACCGGCAACGCGGTCGCGGATTTCGCGGCATTCCGAGACAACGGCGTCGCGCGCTTTCCGAAACCCAAGGACGCGGTGGCCTTCGCGGCGGAGGTCCGCGGGGAAAGGCCGTTCTCCACGCCCTCGGGAAAGATCGAGATTTACTCGACCACCCTCGCTGCCAACCCCAATCCATACGGCCTTGGGGAAATATCGGTCATCCCGACCTGGGTGCCGCCGCCAGCCGATCCCAGGCATCCGTTGCGCCTCTGCACCCCAAAATCCCGAGCGCGTACGCATTCGATCCATGGCAACCAAACCGCCCTGGCGCGCGTTGATCCCGATACGGTGTGGCTGCACCCCGACGACGCTCGGGCGCGCGGCATTCGCAACGGCCAGGCAGTGCGGGTGTTCAACGACGCCGGCGCTACGATCTTGTTGGCCGAGGTTACCTTGCGGATTGCTTCGGGCTCGGTATCTATCAAGGAGGGGGCTTGGTTTACGCCCGATGACGCTGGAACCGACAGGAAAGGCTCTGCCAACGTCTTGACTCTCGATAGATCGTCGCCATGTGGAGCTACGACGTACAACACAAACAACGTCGAAATCGAGGTACTCAAATGAGCAAGAAATCCATGGCCGCGCTACTCCTGCTGACCCTTTTGGGTGCTTGCAACACAGTCGCCGGCGCTGGGCAAGATGCCACCGCTGCTGGCCGCGCTGTGACCGGATCGGCCGAGAAAGCCGGTGCGACAAGGTAACGCCGGCACTACTTTTTCCCGGAACAGGGTTAGGCTGCGGGCCGTGTCAGCATAGGACATTGTCCCCAGCCTGAACTGCATGATCAGCCCGCCTACGCCGGTTTTGCCGAGGTCCGCGAGTTTTTCGGCGACGGTCGCGGCACAGCCATGCACCAGCGAGTGCTCCACGACCGTCCGAGCGGGCGGGGCGGTTCCGGGTGCGGGCATGGGAACGATGGACACGCCCTGCTCGGCGTAGACCCTGTGCCGCATGGCCGCGCGCAGTTCCTGCATGGCGTGAAAGGCGGGGACGGCGATGCGTTCGGCTTCGGCGTCCGTGTCGGCCACGCAGACGTTGCGCCAGACCCAGCATTCGCTGACGCGTTGTTCCACGGCTTCGTCGCTTAATCCGGTTTCGCGCAGTGCGGCGCGGTACAACACCATGCGCCGAGCGGTCTCGGCGTTGGTTTGGACGTTCATCATGAAGGGGCGGCCTTGGCGGGCGATATCCAGCATACCGTGTTCGGTGGCGGCGGCGCGGATGACGTATGGGTGCGGCTTGGTGAACGGGGCGGGGCGCAGCGCCGGTAGTTTCAAGTCGAAATACTTGCCGTGATGCTCGAATTTCTCGCCTTTCCAGGCTTCCAGCATAATGGCCTCGGCTTCCTCGAAGCGCCCCTGCGCTTCGGTGTGATCGATGCCGAAGCCCTGGTAGTCATAGATGTTGTAGGCCGTGCCTCGGCCCAGCCCCACGATTAGCCGGCCTTTGGACAAATTGTCGATCAGTGCCATCTGCTCGGCCATGCGGATGGGGTGGTGCAGCGCCATCTGTGCCACCGCGAAGCCGATTTGCGCGTGGGTGGTGGTGCGCGCCAAAGCGGCGGCGAAGGTCACGGGGTCCACATAGGCACAAATACCGTCGAAGTGGTGCTCCGCCAGCCAGATCGCGTCGTAGCCCAGGCGGTCGGTGAGCAGCGCTTCCTCGAATGTCTCATCGATGATGCGGGCGTCCTCGGCCGGCGACCGGCTTTCGGGGAACAGGAAGTTGGAGATTTTCATCCGGCGCGCCTTTGCGATACTGGGGCGCATGATACGCTGTCGCCCCCATCGCGAAAGACCCGCCCCCATGAGCTATGAACCGGCCCGCTTCGATTTTTCCCACCCGATCCGGATCGACCTCTATTCCGATACCCGCACCCGCCCGTCGCGCGCCATGAAACAGGCGATGGTGGAGGCCGAGATGGGCGACGAACAGGCGGGATCGGACCCGTCGGTCTGGGCGCTGTGCGATTACTCGGCGCGGCTTTTGGGGAAGGAGGCGGCGATGTTCCTGCCGTCCGGCACCATGTGCAACCAGGTGGCGATCGCGACCCACACGCGGCCAGGCGACGAAATCCTGGCGCATGAGGACGCCCACATCCAATCCAGCGAGGCCGGCGCGCCCGGCGCCATCAGCGGCGTGCTGATCCGGGGGCTGCCAGGGGACCGGGGGATTTTCTCCGCCGACGCGCTGCGGGATGCGATCCGCCCGGTGTCGCGTTACGCCCCGCCTCAGACGTTGGTGGAGGTCGAGCAAACCGCCAACAAAGGCGGCGGCGCGTGTTGGAGCGTGGCCGGTCTGCAATCAGTGGCGGATGTCGCGCACCAACACGGCATGAAGGTGCACATGGATGGTGCGAGGCTGATGAATGCCGCCGTGGCGTTGGGCGTGCCGGCATCGGATATCGCCGCACCCTGCGACACGGTTTGGCTGGATTTTACCAAGGGGCTGGGCGCGCCACTCGGGGCGGTTCTGGCGGGGAGCCATTCGTTTATTGGCGAGGCATGGCGCTGGAAGCAGCGGCTCGGCGGGGCGATGCGGCAGGGGGGGATGAACGCCGCGGCGTGCTTGTACTCGCTGCATCACAATATCGATCGGTTGGCGGAGGATCACGCGAACGCCGCTTCCCTGGCGCGCGGGATGGCGCAAATCCCGGGGATCACGGTGGAGATGCCGGAGACCAATCTGGTTTTCTTCGATATTCGCGGCACCGGGATGACGGTGCCCCAGTTCGCCGCAAAGCTACGGCCGCATGGGGTGTCGGTGTCGGCGACGGATGCTTACCGCGGGCGCGGGTGCCTGCATCTGGATGTCAGCGCGGCGATGGTGGAGGAGGCGTTGGGGATTATGCGGATGGTGGTGGGTGGGTAATGCACGGATAGGCATGTTTGTATCAAGATCTGAGACCAAGATCGGCCATTGGCATCATGGCCCCCGGAGCCGCCAATGTCAGCAATAACCATCGCTTAACGGGCGGTGGATGTTATCCGCCGAGTCCTATCCAAACCAAGGCACGGCGCCAACTGGTTAGGAGCGAGGGTGCCGCACTGGGCGCTGCGCGATAATTCGCATCAGCGTTTGCGGATTTGGCTTTCGTTCTTTCCAACACAGTCGTGTCAGGACCAGGGTGTCTCGTACCCGCGTTAACTCTTGTCGTTCCTTTGGAAATATCTTGTCGGTTAAGCGCGGAATTACGCGCGACAAAATCTCCTGGCGAATTTTACCGATGAATTGGGGAAATTCGATCGGTAGACGATAATCGAGGCAAAGATAAACATATGCATCCGAGTGAGTAGAAAGCCTCGGGCGACCCCATCTGTGCAGCAATTTTATATAACCGGATTGCCTCATCCGGGTCTTGAATAACGTTGTCAAATCCATATAATAAGTCGCTGGCTTCAGCGATCAAATCATCCCAGGGCGCCCCAGATAGGTCTTTTCTGTTGTGGATCACAGAGGCCCGAGATGGTGGCTTGCCACGAGCTGCAACGCCCAGAATGATACGGATGACCTCATTGGTTGTAGCACGAAAGAACTCTCGATTTTGCGCCTGTCGAAAGCCCCGCAGTCCGAGTTCTGCATGAACAGCTTCGTCAGCCGTGTCGCAGTCGTCAAACAGCTCCTCGAAAGCCACCGCAAATGGCGTTGCAACACCCGTAGCGCTGGATAGTTCTTGTACCCTCTCATACCAACCGCCGTTGACCCATGAAGAATGGGTCAACGGCGGTTGGTATGAGTCTTGATTTGGCGCGCGGCCGCCCCGCCAACCCCGCGCGCATATCAACGGCCTGAAATAATGGAAGAGTCATTATTTCGGGCCGTTGATATCAGATGGTAGACGCCTGGTCTTCCCGACCTTTATCAGGCCGGGCATGGAGCTGTTAACAAGAACATATACATACCCTGCGGCCATCTGGTCACGTCTCCCGCCCCGGCTCTGGCACCTCGCGTGCCACTCGGCCCACTGAATGGCATATAAGGTTTGAATCAACAATATGCTTGCTTCAATGATCCCACGTAATTTTTCGGTTACGTGAAAATAT